>DAOOFR010000123.1:0-10261 GCA_035415285.1 Opitutaceae bacterium | reverse complement strand
CACCCTCCAGCGCGCCGGTGCCCTCGCCGCTCGCGATCCGATCCGTTGGCGCGAGATCGCCATCGTTCTCACTACGGTCGGCGCTCGTGCGCCCGCCATCACCGCGTTGCAGCAGGCGCTGAAGATCGAGCCCACCCACCGCGCCACCCGCCTCGCCCTCGCCGGCCTGCTTCGCGACGACCACCGCACCGCGGACGCCCTCGCGCTGCTCGCGCCCCTTCTCGAACAGGCCGATGCCGCCGTCCTCCGCCTGCACGGCCAGCTGTGCGCGGACAGCGGAGACTATCCGACCGCGACCACCTCCTTCGCCAAAGCCCACCGCCTCCGCCCGTCCGACACCGGGCTCGCGCTCGAGTTCGCCCGCAGCTGCTCACGCGCCGGCCGCGCCGCCGAAGGCCTTGTTCTCGCCCGATCCTGTACCCACGCCGCGCCCGCAGCCCCGGTTGCCTGGCTCATCCGCGGGCTCTGCGCTGAGGACCTTGCCGAGGCCGAGACCTCCTTCCGGCGCGCACTCAAGTTGAATCCCAAGTACGTCGAGGCAACCAGCCAACTGGCCCGGCGGCTCTGCGAGGCGGGCCGCGCCACCGAGGCACTCGCCGAACTCGATGCATTCCTCGCGCACACCCCCGACAACGCCGAAGCCCATCATTCCCGCGGGATCGTGCTCGAGCGCCTCGACCGGTTGGCCGAGGCCTACGCCGCGTACGGCCGCGCCGTCGCACTCGACCCCGCCCACGCCGAAGCCAAGAAGGGATACAACGCCTGCGGCCACACGCTGATGGATCGCGCGCTCGCGTTGCTGCACGCCGGCGACTTCACCGCCGGGTGGGCCGCCTACGAATGGCGCCGACAGTCCGACCAGATGCAGCCCCACCCGTATGCCCAGCTCCCCGATTGGCCCGCCGGCCAACCGCGCCACGGACACCTGCTAGTCTGGAGCGAACAGGGCATCGGCGACGAGATCATGTTCACCAGTCTCCTGCCCTTGCTGATCCCGCTGGTCGACCGCATCACGCTCGCCTGCAACCCGAGGCTTCAACCCCTGTTCGCACGTTCGTTTCCGGCCATCGTGACCATCGCCCAGCCCACCGATCCGAGGGAACCGCACCCCGAGGTCGAAGCCGATTGGCAGATCCCGATCGGATCCATCCCCGCCCGGTTCTGGACCTCGGCGCCGCCGCCCGGGCTCGGCCAAGTATCCCTGCAGCCCGATCCCGCGCAGGTGGCCGAGTTGCGCACCCGCTACGGCGCCGAACGCAGGCCCCTCGTCGGCCTCTCGTGGTTCACCCAAAACGCCCGGAACGGTGCCGAGCGCTCCATTTCACCGGACACCCTCTTCGCCGCCTGCCACGGCGTTCCCGCCCAGTTCGTGTCGCTCCAGTACGGCGATACAGCGGCCGCCCGCGCCGCCGCAACCGCCGCCGGCGTCGACCTGATCTGCGACCCCCAGCTCGATACTTGGAATGATCTCGACGGTTTCGCCGCGCAGATCGCCGCGATGGACGCGGTGTTGACCATCGACAACTCCACCGTCCACTTCGCCGGTGCGCTCGGCCGCCCCACTTGGCTGCTCGTCCCCACCCCCGCGGACTGGCGCTGGCGCGCCGAAGGAGACACGACACCTTGGTACCCGTCCGTAAACATCCACCGCCGCTCCGCCGACTCCGTTTGGGAACCGACAATCATCCGGGCTCTCGCAGAAATCGCCACCGTTCTCGTGCGCAGTCACCCCGGTGACACCCCCTGATCCAAACCTTCATGCAAAACGAAAACGACCTCATCCTCGCCGAGAAGGCGAAATACGAATCAGTGTGGCAGCACGACGACTACCGGACATTCTCCCCGGGCCTGCATGCCCTCGAGCACCTCAATCTCGTCGGCTGCTTCCGCAAGCTGGGCGTCAGATCCATCCTCGACGCCGGTTGCGGCAGCGGGAAGTTCATGCGCCGAATTCTGGAGCAGCACTCTGCCGACTTCACAATCCGCGGCTTCGATATCGCCACCAACTGCCTCGACCCGTGGTTCGCCGGGCGAGAAACCGCGCTACTCACCACCGGCTGCCTCTGGGACCCCGAAGCGCTCCCCCGCCCCAACGACGCCGTCGTCTGCACCGACGTCATGGAGCACATCCCCACCGACAAGGTTCCCGCCGTGCTCGCCAACCTCCGCGCCGCCGCCACCCGTGCGGTCTTTCTTGGGATCGCGCTGTTTCCCGACTACTTCGGTCCCAAATTCCTCGGGACACCGCTCCACCTCTCGATCAAGCCTCCGGAATGGTGGCGCGAACAGGCAGAGAAAGCCGGGATGACTCCGATGTCGTTGGTGGTCCAGAAAGACTCCAAAGGAGCCCCTGCGTGGCTCTACCTCCTCGCCCGGCCCGCCGCTTCCTCCACCCCACCGGCAGCATGACCGACAGCGCCAGGCACGTCGCCAGCAGCCGCACCCCGCTTGGGAGCCGCAGTCGGCCTGTCGCTCGCGCGGAGTCGGCCTCCGGGCTCAACACCGACCCCGCCGCCCCGAAAACATTGGCGAGCCTCGCCGCCACCTGCGCGAAGCGCGAGGACTGGACCGCGGCGGAAGCCGCTTGGCGCCAACTGCTCGCCACCCACCCGGACCTCGCCGTCGCCCAGACCGGCCTCGGCATCGCGCTGCGCGAACAGGGGCGTATTCCAGAGGCCATCGCAGCGTTCGAACACGCGATCGCCAGCCATGCCGATCTCGCGGCTGCCCACTTCAACCTCGGCACCTGCCTGCTCGGTTGCGGGCGCCCGGCCGAGGCGGTACGCACCCTCAAGTCCGCCCTCGCGCTCGATCCGTCCTCCGGCGACATCCGTTTCAATCTCGCGCTGGCACTCCTCAAGTCCGGCGCCTTCAAGACCGGCGCGCTCGCCTACGAGGCCAGGTGGAAAGCCGAGTGGCGTGGACAGGAGCGGCCGTTCTCCGGCCCGCGCTGGAACGGCCGCGCGCTCCCACCCGGCCAATCGCTTCTGCTCTGGGGCGAACAAGGCATCGGCGACGAGATCATGTTCGCCGGGTTGGTCCCGTCCGCCCTGCACGCCGCCGCCGGCCCGGTCCTGATCGAGTGCGCCCCGCGCCTCGTGCCGCTTCTCGCGCGGTCCTTTCCCGGCATCCGCCCCCTCGCGCGTACCACCCCGCCCGATCCCGCGATCCCGCCGAACGGGCCACACTGTCCACTCGGCGCGTTGCCCGCGCTGCTCTGGCCCGCCAACGCCGTGCCCGAGGCCCCGGCGGCCTACCTCCGCGCCGATCCTGCAACCACGGATCGGATGCGCGAGGCCCTCGCCGCGCTTGGTCCCGGGCGCAAGATCGGCATCGCTTGGCGCGGCGGCCATCCGGCCGCCAAGCGGCCGCGGTTCATCCCACCGGAGGCTTGGCGAGCGTTGGCTGCGGAGCAGAACGCAACTTTCGTCTGCCTCCAACACGCCCCCGACGAGGCGGAGCTCAACACGCTCGCCACCGTGGTGGGGTGTCCGATCCACCGAATCGCCGCCTGCGATCCGCTGATCGACCTGGACGGTTTCGCCGCATTGATCGCGGCACTCGATGCCGTCGTGAGCGTGGACAACTCCACCGTGCATCTCGCCGGCGCGCTCGGCGTGCCGACCGCCGTGCTACTCGCGGTCGACAGCGACTGGAGATGGGGCGTGGACGGAGTGTCCTGTCCGTGGTATCGCAACGTCGTGCGCCTGCGACAAAGAGCCCCTCTGGATTGGTCCGCCCCGTTCAACGCCGCCTTGGATTTCCTAGCACAGACCGCCCCCCGCCGATGACCCCGTCCGCAACCACCCCTGCCACGGCGGCCGTGCTCGTCCACGCCCGCAAGCTGCTCGCCGAGAGCCGCGAGGCCGATGCTGCGGCATGGCTGGAACGACATGCCTCCGCTCACGCCGACGCGCTGCACCGCGAGATCGCCACCCGCGCCGCCACCACCGCCCTCCAGAACCGCGAAATCGCAGCCGCCACCGCCTGGCTCGAGCGCGGACTGTCCCGCAATCCCGCCGACCCGGTGCTCAACTTCTTCCGCGGCAACCTCCATCTGGACTCCGGCCACGCCGCCGAAGCCGTCACCTGTTTCCGCCGCTGCGTCGCCGCCCACCCGCACCGCGAGGAGTTCGTCTGCAATCTCGGCAAGGCGCTGAGCGACGCCGGAAGCTACGATGAGGCCATCACGGTGCTGCGCACCCTGCCCCAGTCCGCCAGCGCCCAGCTCAACATCGGAGTGGCCTGCGGCAAACTCGGCGACTCGCACAACGCGGCCAACGCCTATCGGGAAGCCACCCGGTTGAATCCGGAGATGTTCGCCGGCTGGCTCAACCTCGGCGGGACGCTCGATCTGCTCGACGAGCTGACGGGGGCGCTCGCCGCCTACAATCGGGCCGTCGCCCTCTGTCCCACCTCCGCCCGCGCCCATCTCGAACGCGGCCATGTCTTCAACCGACTCAAGCGCTTTGACGATGCGGTCGCCTCGTTCGGTCGCTGTCTCGCCATCGAGCCGAGCAATCTCGAGGCCCGGCTGGCGATCGCCAACGCCCGGCTCCGGCTTTGCGATTGGCAGGACATCCCTTCGCTCCGCGCAGAGGTCATCGATCCGGCGCTCGCCAGTCCCGGCGGCATCGAACTACTCACGCCCTTCTTCCTGCTCGCCCTTCCCGGCACCGCCACCCAAGCCGAACTTCGCCGCGTGGCCGAGACCCGTTCCGCGCGCTTCGGCCGTGGCGCCGTCCCCCTGCGCGCCGCCGCCACGATCCCCGCCGGCCGCCCCCTGCGCATCGGCTACGTGTCTCCGGACTTTGGGAACCACGCCGTCGGCAACTGCCTGCGCACCCTCTTCGCCCGCCACGATCGCAGCCGCGTCAGCGTCCACGCCTTCTCGCTTCTCGCCCACCCGGAGGACGCATTCCGCGCCGCCATCCGCGCCGGCAGCGACACCTGGGACGACCTCCACGACCTCGCCGACCGCCCCGCCGCCGAAGCGATCGCCGCCCGGGAGATCGACGTGCTCGTCGACCTCGCCGGCCACACCAAGGCCAACCGGATCGCGCTCTTCGCCTACCGCCCCGCCCCCGTGCAGGTCACCTGGCTCGGCTACCCCGGCACCACCGGCGCATCCTTCATCGACCACCTCCTCGCCGACGAGTACCTCATCCCGCCCGAGGAAGAGC
This sequence comes from Opitutaceae bacterium, assembly GCA_035415285.1. Taxonomy (GTDB): domain Bacteria; phylum Verrucomicrobiota; class Verrucomicrobiia; order Opitutales; family Opitutaceae; genus CAJCBL01. The sequence goes on along the minus strand of DAOOFR010000123.1, from coordinate 5,078 downwards.
CCGCGTTTTCCGAGCATCTCATCCGACTCCCCGGCAGCTACCTGCCGACCGACGATGCCCATGACATCGCCCCGAGCGGCGGTGAGCGCGCCGCCAACGCCCTGCCCGAGTCCGGCTTCGTCTTCTGCGCCTTCAACAACGCCTACAAGATCGAGCCCCTGGTTTTCGGCGCCTGGATGGAGATCCTCCGGCGCACGCCCGGATCCGTACTCTGGCTACGCGGCGCCGCCCCGGCACTGGAGGCCAACCTGCGCCGCGAGGCCGCCGCCCGCGGCATCGAACCGGCGCGTCTCGTCTTCGACCCGCGCAGCCTCCCGCGCGCCGAACACCTCGCCCGCCACCGCGCCGCCGGGCTCTACCTCGACACCCATTTCTACAACGCCCACAGCACCGCCGCCGACGCCCTCTGGGCGGGCCTGCCCGTGCTCACATTCCCGGGCCGCTCATTCCCTTCCCGCGTCGGGCTCAGTCTCGTCTCCACGCTCGGCCTCGCCGACGAACTCGTCGCGACTTCGCTCGAAGACTACGTGGAGCGTGCCGTGGCGCTCGCCGCGGCGCCCGACCACCTCGCCGCCCTGCGCGCCCGCCTCGCGGAGGCGATCACCCGCCCCGGCGGGCTTTTCGACACCGCCGCCTTCGCCCGCAAGCTCGAGTCGGCGTTCGCTCAACTCTGTCGCCGAACCCCATAACCGACACCCCGTATCGATCACGCCACTTGGCGATCCGAGTACGCCGTCCGCCCGGCATTCAGCGTGGCGAGACGAGCGAGCGACCGCCCCAAGCACACTTGCGACAACGATGGCCCTCCCTCCTAACCAGCAAATTGGCGACATAAACCGGCGCTTGAAGCTGCTGGCGCAGAAACGTCCCTTCCGGGCCGTTTTCCAACCGCTCCCCCCCTCGAGCTGAACTATTTTCCCGACGCCCTTGCTGCCGATCTGGCCGCCATGGGTACGGACCGCTGGCAAATCAGCTTCCGCACCGGAATCGAGACAGCGGACCTCATTCTCCTCACCGCCCACGGGCCAAACAACACCGAGGCATTCTGGCGACTGCGCGAGGCCAATCCCGACGCACTGCTCGGGCTCTGGCTCTGGGACAACCATTTGGCCTATGTCGCCAACCTCGCCAACACCCTCGCGGCCGATTTCTATTTTCCCTCCCACCACTACATCTCCCGATATCTCGCCAACCCGAACTCCGCCCGGGGCGGATTCCTGCCCGCGTGTTGCGCACAATGGGATGCGGCGCTGATTCAGGCCGCCATGGCCAAGCACCCGGCCACCCGCCAACCCCGCGTCCTGGCGGGCTATGTCGATTACGACGGGGCGCCTCGCACCAGTTTTCTATCACAGATCCAAGCCGCGATCCCCGACATCGATGTGCAGATCCTGCCGCGGTCGGATCGTTCGCGATACTTCGGGAAACCTCACGCGACCCGCCTTGCGGAGTGGTTGGAATACCCCGCCTCCCTGGTGCTACCCTTGGACCGGGACCTCTCGACACGGCTCTTCGACGGACTTGCTGCCGGGCATGTGCTCATCGCCGCCGACAACATCGACGACCTGGATCAAGTCGTGCCGCCGACCGATCAGGCGAACCTACCGCTGCTCAAGTTCCGCGCAGGAAACATCGCTGACCTGCAGCGCGCAGCGAAAGAGGCATTGGCCATCGCCACCCGCGACGGCAGTGCTGGCATCCGGCGCCGCCAGGAATACGTCCTGTCCAACCACATGCTCGCCCATCGGGTACAGAAGATGGTCCGCACGGTGGCCGCCACCGCCGCAGGGCACCTGCACATTCGCTTCTGCTCGGGTCCGGAGCATGGCCCCGGCCTCGAACTGCGGCCGACCTAGCCGGCCGGAGCGGGAGCTGGGGCGGGGTTCCGGCGCTATCTTTCGGAAACAGTCTGCGGTGACTCCAAACTCGATCCATCCTGTGCCAAGGTAGGAGCCCTCCACGCACAGCCACCCTCTCGCGCATCGGACGCTACTCGCACGCCTCCGCTGGCGACGCTTATCGGCAGCCTCCCGCCCACGGATCGGTCCTTCGCTTCCGTCGCGGCACCGCCGCACACGTATCAGCCATCCACAGGCGTGAGCCGGATCAAGGCATCGATCGCGCCCTCGTGGCCCTGTTCGGCGGCCACCCGATACAGCTCGCGCGCCCGCGCGAGATCCCGCTTCTCCGGCGCGCCAAACTCGAGATGGACGGCCAGATTGAAGTGCGCCGACACGTGGCCCGCCGCGGCCGCCTGGGCGTACCAGTCGGCCGCGAGTTCGGGATCCTGGCCGATGCCGAAGCCACGATCGAGGCAGACACCGAGCGTGTACTGCGCCTCCGCGAGTCCTTGCGCCGCGGCCTTCATGAGCCACTCCACAGCCACACTAGGATTCGCCGGCACGCCCTCCCCATGCAGCAACGCCAAGGCGTAGTTGTGCTGCGCATCGGCGCAGCCTGCCTCGGCCGAACGCCGGTAGTAGTCCACAGCTCGCGCCAAGTCGGGTGCACCGCCAAAACCGTGTTCACAGAAAAGCCCGAGGTTCATGAGCGCCCGTCCGTCGCCCTGCTCCGCGGCGAGTTGAAGCCAGCGCAACGCCTGCTCCGCGTCCTGCTTCACGCCGGTCCCGGTCGCATAAAGCGCCCCCAAGCCGGAGCGAGCTTTGGCATGGCCCTGCTCCGCGGCCGCCGTGAGCCACTGTGCCCCCTTCACCAGATCGCGATCGCACGCCTCCCCGTCGAGGAATCGCTGTGCCAGTTCGTACTGGGCGTCGACATTGCCCTTCTGGGCGGCGGCTTGCAGTTCGGGGACGGTCATCTTCGTCATGGCAGTGTGGTTCACGTGAAGGAAGCGAGAGCCGGTTCGGCAGAAACCCGACTCGCCCCGCCGCGATGCGACGCCCCTGACTGGAGTTACCGGCGGCGTTCTGCATCCCGGGGGCCGCGCCGAGGTGGCGAGACCGATGGAATCCCCAGTGAAGCCGGCCGCATGCCATCCACCGCAACCGACTGACTCACTGTCTCTTGTAGCAGACACGACCCCTCCGGCGGCAATCTTTGCCAACGGCCGACGGCACCCTTTTCCCGGGTGCCGCCAATCGGGGCACCGGAACACGTGTGTCCAGAGCGTGGGGGAACCACCAGGGCTGATACGCTCGCATTTCTCAGCCTTGCTCCAGCAACGTCTTCCCCGTTTGATCGCGACACCGGCGGGCTTCGGTCGCCGCTCCGATCCCACCACCCTTGCCGCCCCGTCCTTCCGCCGCCCCATGAAACGAATCTACCGCGTCGTCGGAGTCGCACTTGCGCTGCTGTTGTTGTGCCTCGCCGCGGTCGGCTTCACCGCCGCCTGGCTGAAACGACAGAACGACCGGTTGCTCCATCACACCATCTCGACGAGCTCGGTCCAGTTCGCCGCGATGCTCGAACTCGCGCAGGCCGGCCCGCCGCCCTGGCCCGAGGAGTTCACCCGCAAGCTCGGGCAAGCGATGGGCGCCCAGATCGTCGTCAGCGAGCAGCCTCCCGCCAGCCCGGCCACCACGACCCCGTGGAGCTTCGATCACGCCTTGCGCGACGAGACCGGTGTGATCGTCGGTCACGCGCGCGTGCGCCTGTCGCCGCCACCGACCATGCGAGTGCTCGCAATGCTCCAGCGCATGAGCGCCATCCTGCTCTCGATCTCGTTTCTGGTCCTTCTGCTCCTGCTCCTCCTCGTCTTGGTCGATCGGCGCTGGCTGCGCACCGACGATGATACGGCCCGCAGCGCCCCCCGGGAGACCGGCGATTTCGGCGTGCTCAGCCACCTGGCCGAACGTTCCGCCCGCCAGTCCGCCGAGCTCGCCCGGGAGCGCGAGGACCGCCTGCGCGCCGAGGCCGACACCCACCTCAAACAACTCCTCCTCAATCGCGCCCTGCAGGAGAAGATCGACATGGGCCGCGATCTCCACGACGGCCTCATCCAGTCCCTCTACGCCACCGGGCTCACCATCCAGGCCGGCCGCAAGGCGCTCGACCAGGACCCCGCCGCGGCGCGCACCCAGATCGACACCGCCCTCCAGACCCTCAACGCCACCATCCGCGAGGTCCGCACCTACATCTCCGGGCTCGGCCCCGAACAACTCCGCCAACGCAGCTTCGCCGATTCGGTCCGCACCGTGATCGAGCACCTCTCCGCGGTGCGCGAGATCGCGACCGATGTCCGTATCGACGAGGAGGCCGCCCAGCAGCTTTCGTCATCACAGTTCACCGACGCGCTCCAGATCATCCGCGAGGCCGTCAGCAACAGCCTGCGCCACGGCCACGCCAAGCGGATCACCGTCCGGCTCCACCGCAACGGCGCCGAGCTCTGCCTGGCCATCCAGGACGACGGCCGCGGCTTCGATCCCCAACAGGTCCTGCGCGGTCATGGGCTCGACAATATGCAGGCCCGGGCCGATCGTCTCGGGGCCCGACTGGCCTGCGACAGCGGTCCCGAGCGGGGTACCCGCCTCCTCCTCACCTTCTCGATACCGATCAGCCCCGCCCGCCCATGACCTCCGACTCCCCCCTCCGCCTCGCCCTCGTCGACGACAGCCAGGTCGTCCGCATGGGACTCAAGGCGCTGCTCTCCACCGAGCGCGGCATCACGATCGTCGGCGAGGCCAGCAAGGTCGCCGAGGCCGTCTCGATGGCCGCCAACGCCCACCCCGAGGTCGTCCTCCTCGACATCCGGCTGCCCGACGGCACCGGGTTCGACGCCTGCCGCCGTATCCTTCAGCATGATCCGAAGGTTCGCGTCCTGTTCCTCACCTCCGTCATCGACGACCAGCTGATCAACGACGCCATCCGCAGCGGCGGCCAGGGCTACCTGCTGAAGGAGGTGGGCGCCGAGGATCTCGTGCAGGCGATCTACGACGTCGCCGCCGGCAAGTCCGTCCTCGACCCGCAGGCCACCGCCCGCGTGCTCCAACTTATGCGACACCGCGGGGCGACGCCCGACGACCCGGTCGCCTCCCTCTCGCCCCAGGAGCGCCGGGTCCTCTCCCTCATCGCCGCCGGCAAGACGAACAAGGAGGTGGGCAACGAGCTCGGTCTCACCG
>DAOOFR010000122.1:0-10265 GCA_035415285.1 Opitutaceae bacterium | reverse complement strand
TTGCCGCATAGGAAAACCGTGCAAAAAGGAGACGCTTCTGAGAGATAGCTGTGCACAGCCGGCAGAGAACGGGCCCCGACCCGAACCCGGAGTTGCTCACGCGGAGGCGCAGAGAACGCGGAGTTGATCCACGGCCGGTACCAACCCCAGCCCGTCCGAACCGCGAACGCCGCAGCCACGCGACGCCGCGTCGGTTCATCAGTCTCCGCACCCGCCGCGCCTCTGCGTGAGACCATTCCGAAACCGGCGCACCATCCCACCTCACTCCGAGCCGCAGAGCTGGAACCGCTGATGCACGCTGATCCGAACCTCGTGCGGCCGAGCCGCAGCCAAACCGGATCGTTGCCACGAAAAGGCACCAAAATGCACAAAAAGACCGGATCGATTTCGTGGCTCTTCGTGCCTCTTTGTGGCCATCCGTCTCGGTTTTGTGATCGAGGAGAAGCGTGCACAAAAGAGAGCCCCGGAGCTGGAACCGCTGATGCACGCTGATCCGCTACGCGTTCGGATCAGTGTTCATCTGCGTCGATCTGCGGTTCCACCTTCCGAGCCACATTCAGCCCTCCGCCCCACCGCCTGCCGCGTGGGACGAAGTCTTTTCCGCGGCCCACCATCTTCACCACCCGCTCCTCGCGCCTGGCCAGCTCCCTTCGCGAAAAAGGGCGGCCCCGCTGGGCCGCCCCGAGAACGCAGCACAATGGCGTACGCCGTAATCAGAACCTCAGACCAAGCGCCTCGACGGTCTCGTAGGTGAGCCCGCCCGTGGCGAGATTGTGCGCCTCCTGATAGGCCGCCAGCGCGTCCATTGTCTTCGAATTCATGATGCCGTTGACCGGGCTCGCGTCGTAGCCGGCCTCCGTGAGCTTGGCCTGCAGCTCCCCGATGACACTGGGCGTGACGTTCGTCTCGCAGAGGATGCGTTTCCAGCCGGTGCGGCTCGGCTGCTTGATGACCGTCTTCGTGATCGTCTTGTAGACGGCCGGCACCGGCGTGACCCGTTTCTGCTCGGGGGTCCTCACGCGGGTGCTGGTGACGGTCCCGTATTCGGCCGGTATGACAATCTTCTCCGTGCGCGGCCCGGAGACGAGCACCTGCCGCTCCACCGTCCGGTACTCGGCCGGGATCGTCTCCTCGACGGTCTTCGCCGGTTCCACGAGCACCTGTTTCTCGACGGTCTCGTATTCGGCGGGCACGGTGACCAGACACATGATCTCACCGGTGGCGCCCTCGAGCTGCTGGAGCGGATCCTTGCCCTTCTTCCATTCGGTGTGCGCCGGTTTCACCATGACGGTCTCGCTGACCGTGCGGTACACCGGCGGCACCGAGAGGCGCTTGGTCGACGCGGGCCGCACGAGCACCTGCTCGGTCTCGGTCCGGTAGACGGCGGGGATGATCTCGAGCCGTTCGGTGGCCTCCTTCACCACCACCCGTTCCTCGACTTCCTCATACTCGGCCGGGATGATCTCGATCTCCTGGCTCGCCTCCTTGTCGAGCACCTGTTCGGTGACCGTGTCGTAGACGGGCGGGAGGATGACCCGGGCGTAACATTCGCCCGGCTTCGCATCCGGGGGCACGAGCGAGTCGTCGCTGATCCGCCGCTCGGGTTCCGCATTCGCCGTCGCGAGGTTCTGATTCGAGCTCATGCTCTGGCCGGTCTGCATGTTCTGGCAGCCGGCAAGGAGCATCGCGCCGACGAGACAAACCATAGTGGGGACACTTAGCTTGTTCTGCGTTTTCATAGGGACGCCCAACTAACCCCGCCGACAACCGTTCTCAAACCGACGGGGACCTTGCAGCAAAACCCCTACTCACCGCGCCAACGGGCGCAGCTCACCCAGTTTCGGTCCCGGCAGTTCCCGCCAGGGGTATTTGTGGTCGTCGCGCACCCGCACCCACACCAGCCGGCCGCCGCACCGCCAGCCATCCACCACGACTCCCTCCGCGAAGGGCCGCCCCCGGGCCGTCACCACGACCGAATTGTGCTCCTTGAGCCTGACGCCCGAGAACGCGACGCCCCAATGCAGGTCGAAATGGCGCAGTTCGAGCGCCTCGAGCGGCTCCAGCAAATCGTTCGCCCATTGGTAACACAGTCCGCGATCCCGCCAGCCCATGTTGACGTAGACATTGTTGATGGTCGCAGAGCGGGTCGGCTGGAAACGTTCGCGCAGCACGAGCGCCCGCATGATCGCCGTGCGGGCGATGAGTCCGGCCTCGGCCGCAGCCGCCGGATTGTCCGGTGCCAGCGCCGCGAGGTCCTCGGTCAGGGCCGCGATCCGGTTCTCCGGCGGGGCGTCGATCCGGGCGCCCGCACCGCGCGGCAGGCTCGCGCAACCACTCCCCAAGGCGAACAGCCCGATCATCCCCCAAAGGCAGGCGCGTCTCATCTCGCAGCATCCATTCGCCGCGGCGGCGCGGGGAGTCGAGTTCGGAATGTCCCTGAAGCAGAGATACCCCACAAGGCAACCGCGCGCGAGTCCGCTCCTGCGCAGGAGCGGTCGGACCCACGCCCGCCCATCCGCCCCGCTCCGCCGTACCCGGATTCTTCCGGCTTCCCTTTGGCTGCATCCTCGGCAGCATCACAGCCACCTATGGTGCGCAAATTCCCCTGGATGGTTGCGGCGGCGCTCGTTTTGGCGGCGCTCGCCGGTTGTCAGAAGAACGCGGATTCCTCCGCCGCGGCCGCTCCGGCCGCCCCTGCCGCGAAGCCGCTGTCCGGCGGCTCCGTCGCGTTGGTCGCCGCCTCCGAGCGCAGCCGGCATTTCGCGGCCGTCGCCGAACAGCTTGAGCTCGGCGGCACGCTCTACGGCTACGTCGACATCGACGGCGACGTCGAACGCATCGCCACCCTCGCCCGCGGCATGGTCGAGAACATCGCCACCGAGGTGCCCCAGGCCGCCGCCCTCAAACAGGATTTCGTCCAGATCGCGGCCGACCTCGGCCTCTCCGACGTGAAGGCGATCGGCCTCAGCTCCGTGGCCGACCCCTCCGGCGGCTTCCGCAACCGCTGCTTCTTCTACGCCCCCGCCGGCCGCCGCGGACTGCTCGCCGGCCTCGGCGGCCCCGCCGCGCCGTTCGCGAACCTCCGCCTTGCCCCCGCGGATACCGACGTCTTCTGCGAGAACGAGTTCGACCTGCCCGCCGTCTACACGGCTTTGCGCGCCATCGTCGCCCGCGTCGCCGGCGAGGCCGCCGCGAACATCGTCGACGCGCAGCTCAAGTCCGCCGGCAAGCAGGCCGGCATCTCCGCCTACGACATCGTCCAGAGCTGGAAGGGGCGCACCACGTTCGTGCTCCGCTTCGCGAAGGACGGCTCCATCACGATCCCGGCCAAGCAGCCGCTGACCGTCCCCGCCTTCTCGCTCCTGCTCCGCTTCGACGGCATCGCCCCGTCGCTCAAGCCCCTGCTCGACAACGTCCCGGTCTTCGAGAAGAGCGAAGTCGGCGGCCGCTCCCTCTACTCGCTCAAGGCCCAGGTCCCGGTCGAGGGCTGGGCGCCGTTGCTGGCGATCGACGGCAACGCGCTCTGCCTCGCCACCTCGCGCGCCTTCTTCGACGAGTGCCTCGGCACCGCCACGCCGCGCCTTGCCGCCAATCCCGAGTTTGCCGCGACGCTCGACCGGCTCGGCCGCGAAGGCAACGGACTCACCTACGTCTCGACCAACACCTTCGCCCGCCTCCGTGAGCTCCCCGAGCTCAACCGCGCCGGCGACCCCGAGTTGGTCCGCGCCCTGAACTTCGTCCTGCCGCACTTCCAGCAGCCCACCAAGCCCCTGCTCTCCGTGCGCACCAACCGCCCCGATGGCGTCCTGTTCCGCTCCGCGTGGAACGCCTCGCTCAAGCAGGACCTGGCCGCCGTCGCAGTCTACAACCCCGTCACCATCGGCATGATGTCCGCCATGGCCATCCCGGCCTTCCAGAAGGTCCGTGCCAATTCCCAGGACACGACCATCCGGAACAACCTCCGCCAGCTCTCCGCCGCCGCCGAGCAGTACTATCTGGAGACCGGCAACACCCACGCGGCCTACGACGACCTCGTCGGCCCCGACCGCTACCTCCCCGCGCTCAAACCCGTCGCCGGCGAGAACTACCGCAGCATCATCTTCAAGCAGGGGTCGCCGGTCCGCATCACCCTGCCCGACGGCCGCGTCTTCCAGCACAGCGAGTAACCGTCGAGTACAGGCCCGCCCCCACCGCGACCTACGCACACTCCTCGGGCCCGGGCGCAAACCGCCCGGGCCTTTTCATTCCGTGGCACGCGGCATCCGTGTTTCCGTGGCACGGGTCTCCAGACCCGTGTTCCGTGTTTTCGCCTCCGGCCCCGAGCCACATGGCTCAGGAGCGCCATATCGCGCGGCGCCCCGTGTCGCCTCCTCATCCCCTCGGCGCCCGCCTTCCGCATTGCCTCCGGCCGCCACGCCCCGCCATCCTCGCCGCTTCATCATGTCCGAGCCGACCAACGCCGCCACGCCCGTGCCCGCCCCCTCCGATTTCATCCGCGACATCGTCGCCCAGCACGTCGCGGAGAAACGCTACCCGCAGATCGTCACGCGTTTCCCGCCGGAGCCCAACGGCTATCTCCACATCGGCCACGCCAAGTCCATCTGCCTCAACTTCGGCATCGCCCGCGAAAACGGCGGCCGCTGCAACCTGCGCATGGACGACACCAACCCGACGAAGGAGGACGTCGAGTACGTCGAGTCCATCATCGAGGACGTCCAGTGGCTGATCGCCGGCTGGGCCGACCACTGCCTCGGCTTCAAGGCGCACGGCGCCACGCCCACCGCGCAGACCGTCGGCGACAAGACCGATTTCTACATGCCGGCCGTCGTCGGCCACCACGAGACTCCCGCCGAGAAGGCCGCCCATTCTTCCGGTTCCGACCAATCCGCAATCCGCGATCCGCAGTCCGCAATCGAGTTGGAGCCCTTTTTCGCCTCCGACTACTTCGACCAGATCTACGAATACGCGCTCCAGCTGATCCGCGCCGGCAAGGCCTACGTCTGCGACCTCAGCCCGAAGGACACCGACGAGTACCGCGGCGCCCCCGACAAGCCCGGCCGCGAGTCGCCCTTCCGCAACCGCTCGATCGCCGAGAACCTTGACCTCTTCCAGCGCATGCGCGCCGGCGAGTTCCCCGACGGCACCCGCACCCTCCGCGCGAAGATCGACATGGCCTCGCCCAACGTCTGGTTGCGCGATCCGCTCCTCTACCGCATCCGCCACGCCGAGCACCACCACACCGGCGACAAGTGGTGCATCTACCCGCTCTACGATTTCGCCCACTGCCTGAGCGACTACATCGAAGGCATCACCCACTCCATCTGCACCCTCGAGTTCGAGGTGCACCGCCCGCTCTACGACTGGATCCTCGAAGCCCTCGCCCTCCCGCGCCCGCTCCCGCACCAGTACGAGTTCGCGAAACTGATTCCTGGTTACACCCTCGTTTCCAAGCGCCGCCTCATCCAGCTCGTCAACGAGAACGTCGTCACCGGCTGGAACGACCCGCGCATGCCCACCGTCAGCGGCATCCGCCGCCGCGGCATCCCCGCCAGCGCCCTGCGCGCCTTCGTCACCAGCGTCGGCGTAACGAAGTTCAACAGCGTCACCGACTACGCCGTGTTCGAGCACTGCGTGCGCGACGACCTCAACGCCAAGGCGCTCCGCCGCCTCGCCGTGCTCGACCCGATCAAGCTCGTCCTCACCAACATCCCCGCCGGCGAGACGATCATGGTCGACGCCACCGACAACCCGCAGAGCGAGACGCCCACGACCCGCAAGGTGCCGTTCACCCGCGAGGTGTTCATCGAGCGCGAGGATTTCGCCGAGGTTCCGCCGCCGAAGTATTTCCGCCTCAAGCCCGGCGGCGAGGTCCGCCTGAAGTACGCCTGCATCATCAAGTGCGACGAGGTCGTGAAGGATGCCGCCGGCAACGTGACCGAGCTCCGCTGCACCGCACAGCTGGATACACGCGCCGGCGAGCCCAACGCTTCCAAGAAGGTCAAAGGCACGATCCACTGGGTCAGCGCCAGCCACGCCGTCGACGCCGAGGTGCGTTTGTATGACCGGCTCTTCGCCGTCGCCGAGCCCGCCGCCGAGGACGACTACAAGAAGGCGATCAACCCGAACTCGTTGAAGGTCGTCACCGCCAAGCTCGAGCCCTCGCTCGCGTCGGCGAAGAAGGACGATCGTTTCCAGTTCGAGCGCCTCGGCTACTTCGCCCTCGACAGCGAGGACGCCGTCCCCGGCTCCAAGCTCATCTTCAACCGCACCATCACCCTCAAAGACACCTGGGCGAAGTGACATGCGCACGTGGTGGCGCATTCTCCTCGGGCTCTGCTTCGCATCGATACTGGCTCAAGCGGCAGAGCCCAGTCTGCGCTCCGACACGCACGAACTCCGCTTCGTGACCTACAACGTCCTGGCCGATGAAGATCCCTCCGGCCAGCGCGTGCCAAAACTGCTCGAGATTCTCCGCAACACCGACGCCGACATCATCGTCCTGCAGGAAGTCGCACCGTGGTTCGCCACTATTCTGCTCAAGGAGCCGTGGGTGCAGTCCTGCCATCGCCCGCTGAAAGACGGAAAGACGTTCATCGCGCACGAGTATCTCGTCCTGTCACGGTTCCCGATTCTCAACACGGAATCCGCCCCGCTGCCCGGCAACCAGCACCGGGCGTTCTTCGCAGCAACGATCCAGCTACCGACCGGGCCGGCGAAAGTCGCCACCTGCCATCTGGAAAGCCTGCTCGAAGACGGGTCGATCCGCGCCCAACAGCTCGATATCTACTTCCAACGCTTGGCCGGAACCGACGACGTCTTCTTCGCCGGTGACTTCAACTTCGGCGACGGCGAACAGCCCGACACCAAGCACCTCGCACCGGATTTCCGTGACGCCTGGCGCGAGCTCTATCCGAAACTTCCCGGCTACACTTGGGACATAGAGAAGAGCCGAATGGCTCGCCAGGAGTCGTTTCCCGGTGAGCCCAGCCGCCGCTTGGACCGGGTATTATTTCGCTCGTCCCACTGGACGTCCACCCGCGCCGAGTTGCTCGGCACCGAACCCGTCTCGCCGAAGAACAAACGCCTCTTCCCCTCCGACCATTTCGGCCTCCTCGTGGTCTTCCAGCTTCAGCGACCGCCCGCACCCGCAAACTAGCCGCCGGCCGCCGTTCCCCCTTTCCAGCTTTCCACTTCCAGCTTCCCCTCGAAGTTGCCCGCTGACCACCTCCGTCATTAGCGTTGATCAGCGTGCATTAGCGGTTCCCGCCCCTCCGATCCGATCCCCCGCCGGTGTTCCCGTGACACTTGACGCCGCGCTCGCTGGTGACACAGTTACACCATGCCGCCGAGCATCACGATCAAAGAGCTCCATGCCACCACCGGCGAACACGTCCGCCGTGCCGGCAGCGCCCGCACCCCCATCCTCGTCACCGACCGCGGCGAACCGGTCGCGGTGCTCTCGAATCCCGCGCTTCTGAAGCCCAAGCGCCGTACCCGCACGTTGCTGCCGGAGTTCGCCGCGCTCATGGCCCGCGGCACCGCCGGCTCAGTGCAGGAAGACTTGGATGCAGTCCGCGGCGACCGATGATCTTCTGCGACACCTCCACCGTCGCCAAACTCTACGTGCCCGAGCCCGAGTCGGAGGCCGTGCGCCAGCGTCTCGAAGCCGAGGACGAGGTCTGCGTCTCGGAACTCGCCCGCACGGAGCTGATGGCCGTCTTCCACCGCCGACTCCGCGAGGGCCGTTGGAGCCAGGCCGACTTCTCCGTGGCAGTCCGCCAATTCTCCGCCGACGACCTCGGCGGATTCTGGACCTGGCTACCGCTCGACGCCACGATCGCGACCGCCGCCGCCAACACCTACGCCACGTTGCCGGCCTCCGTCTTTCTCCGCTCCGCCGACTGCCTCCATCTCGTCACCGCGCTGCACCACAACTTCGCCGAGATCCACACCCACGACCGCCACCAGACCGCCGCCGCCGCGGCCCTCGGCCTCACGCCCATAGGAATCCAAACGGAGCCACTCCGAGATTAGCGCCTATCAGCGTTCATTAGCGGTTTCCCATTCAGGGCGTTCGACTATTTCTCGGCCACTCGCCTCCGGATTCCAGCTTTCCTGATTTCCACATTCCCGCTTCCGTCTTCCCCATGCTCCGCATCGGCCACGGCTACGACATCCACCGCACCATCGCCGGACGCCCGCTCGTCCTCGGCGGCGTGCGCTTCGACTGCCCCTTCGGCCTCGACGGCCACTCCGACGCCGACTGCCTCACGCACGCCATCTGCGACGCCCTCCTCGGCGCCGCCGGTCTGCCCGACATCGGTCACCATTTCCCGAACACCGATCCGGCGTTCAAGAACATCGACTCGCAGCTCCTCCTCCAGCGCGTCGTCGCCGACCTCGCCGCCCGCGGCTGGAAAATCGCCAACATCGATTCCTCGCTCATCGCCGAGAAACCCAAGATCGCCCCACACCTCGCCACGATGAAGGCCACGCTCGCGAAATCCGCCGGCATCGCGCCCGAGCAGATCGGCGTGAAGGCCACGACCAACGAGGGCAGCGACGACATCGGCCGCGGCCTCGCCATCGCCGCCCACGCCGTCGCGCTCATCGAACGCGCCTGAGGTAGGTCGTCCCCACGTGGCGGGGTGCTTCAGCTCCCGCCAGAACGAAGCCGTCCACAGCGAGCGCGGTTCGCAGCCCCCCAGCTTCGCTCCGGCGCAAACCGCGGATCGAGCCCGCCGGCCCGGGCTTATGTAAGGACCCCGTGGCGCAATCTCTGGGTCGAGTTCCGCCGCGTCGGCCCCAGCCCCAGCGTTGCTGGGGCCGGCGCGCGGCGTTGGCGCCGAGTTGTGGGGAGCGTGCAGGCGGGTTGATTACCATTGTCCGTCGTGTCTTCGACTCCCGGGCCAGCGCGGACTGCGCGCTTTGCCTCAGACCAGACCGGCGGACGTCACCCTTGCTCCGCCTGTCTTTATCGCCTGACAAGCTTGGCTGCTTTGACTTGGCCATAAGCCCAGACGGCGGAGCGTCTTCAACCCAACCTGCACGCTCATGAAAACAAAGGTTAGCCTCGGATTGGATGTCGCTCAAGCCGGCGTCGCTTATCACCTCCAAGACTCCGACGGGAGAGTGCTCGCCGCCGGCCGGGCCGACGCCACCACGGCCGGATGGAGACAGCTCACCGCCACGCTCAAGCACGCGCATGTGGGCTGGGCCGACTGCCTGGTCGTCATCGAGGCCACCGGCCAATGGCACTTGCCGTGGGCGGAGGCGGCCAGCGCCGCCGGCGCCACGGTGTTCGTGCTCAATCCGCTCATCGCCAAACGCGTCAACAGCGTAGGCAACGCGATCCGGGATGGCAAAAGCGACCCCATCGATGCGGAGGGCTTGGCCGAGACCGTGGCCCGCTATCACGAAAAACTGGAGCGCTTCCGTTACCGGAGCCGACCCGCCGACATCGGGTTGCGCCGCCTGCTCGGTGTCCGGGGCGCCGTGCGCTCCGCCCTGACCAACCTGCGCAAGGCCGCCGGCGATCTGCAGGCGCTGTGCTTCCCCGAGCTGGCCGCCAGCGGCTTGTCGCCCCAACACCAACGCGCGCTGTTGCTGGAGGCCGGCCATCCGGCGGCGGTGGCCGCGCTGGAGCTGCACCGACTGCGCGAACTCGCCGGCGAACACACCGCGGCCGTGCGCGCCAGCGCCCGCAGTTCCTTCGCCCCGGCGAGCGTGGCCGCGGCCAGCGCCCCGGCGCTCCAAGCGCTGCTGCGCAGCGATCAAGCCCTCGACCAACAACTCGACGCACTGGATGAGCAGATCACCGCACAAGCGGCCCTCGTGCTCGATGCCGAACAACTACGCCGCGCGCGCACCCTGCCCGGCTTCGGGCCGCGCACCACCCCGGCCATCCTCGCGTGCATCCCCGCGGAGCTGTTCCAGACCCACCCGTCCCATCGCGCGCAAGCCAACGCCTTGCAGGCCCTCTTCGGTTGCGAGCCACGCCTGCGCACCTCGGGGCAGTGGACGGGCAAGATCAAGATCTCCAAGCGCGGCATCCGCGAGGGTCGCACCGCGCTCTACCAGGCCGCCTTCTGCGCGCTCGCCAGCGACAGCGACCTCAAGGCCTACTACGACGCCCTGCGCGCACGCGGCAAACACCACAAGACCGCCCTCGTCGATGTCATGAGAAAGCTCGTGCGCCGCCTAGTCGCCGTCCTCGATCCCAAACTCCCATGCCCAGCTTGACTTCATTATTGCCTGTCTGAAGC
>DAOOFR010000121.1:0-10310 GCA_035415285.1 Opitutaceae bacterium | reverse complement strand
GTCGTCGCTGATGCGCTCGGCGAGGATGTCGCGCGCGCCGGCGAGGGCCTCGGCGACGTTCTCGATCTTCGACTTCACGTTTTTGCCGTCGTCGGCCGTGTACTCGCGGCCCACGTACTCGGCGGCGGCGACCTCGGCGTCGGTGGCGGGATCCTGCGCCCAGAGCAGCTCGGCGAGGGGCTCGAGGCCCTTCTCCTTCGCGATGGTGGCGCGCGTGCGCTTCTTCGGGCGGAACGGCAGATAGAGGTCCTCGAGCTTCGTGAGCGTCTCGGCGGCGGCGAGGGCGTTGTCCAGCTCCGGGGTGAGGAGGTTGCGCTCCTTGAGCGAGGACACGATGGCCTCGCGGCGGTCGTCGACGGCCTTCATCTGCTCAAGCCGGTCGCGCACGGCGGTGACCTGCACCTCGTCCATCGTGCCGGTGGCCTCCTTGCGGTAGCGCGCGATGAACGGCACCGTGGCGCCCTCGGCGAAGAGCTGCGCCGTGGCGGCGACCTGGAAGACTTTCAGATTCAGCTCCTGCGCAATGCGGAGCACATGATCGGGATTCGGCTGGGCCGCGGTCGTGGACATCGGGATGTTTTTGGGAAGCCGCCGAGTGCATCGTCGCGCGCCGGCCGTTCAAGGGCTATTTCCGTAACTTCCGCGTGAAGGAGGAGTTGACCCGCCGACCGACTTGGGGCTGGCGCCGGTCGCGCGGAACCGGATTCCGGGCTTTTCCCGGCGGCGTGGCCGGCAAGGATGGGCGCGATGCCAGCCAGTCCACCAGACCGCGAGTCGCTGCTGCGCGCGGCCGAGCAGCAGCTCACCGCCGCCGAACGCACCGGCGACTCCACTTTGCTAACACATCTGCTCGCGCCGGAGTTCGCCGGCCACGATCACACGGGCCGGCCGACCACGCGCGACTCGTTCATCGCCAGCTTCACCGCCGCGGGCCTCTGTTTCGAATCGCTCGAGACCGACTCCGAATCGTTCCGACTCTCGGGCGACACGGCGCTGGTCGGCGGCAACTCGCAGTGGCGCGTGCGTCTCGGCGACCGCACCGTCGATGGCGCCGGTCGTTTCCTCGATGTATGGGTCTGGCGCGACGCCCACTGGCAGCTCCTCGCCGCCGCCGTGACTCCGCGGCCCGTCTGAACGCCGCTCCGCACTCCGCCCTCGTCGCCACTCCATGGACGCCGCCCTCGCCTTCCTCACCAAGCTCTACACGGAAACACCGTGGATCTTTCTCTCCTGGCCCGCGGCGGCGATGGTCCTCGGCACCATCCTGGTCGCGGTCTGGGCGGGCGCCGCGCAGCGCCTCAGCATCGTGCCGCGCACCGGCTCCGGCCTGGTCGGGCTCGTCGCCGCGCCGTTCCTCCACGCCAACGCCGCGCATCTGCTCGCCAACCTGCCGCCCTTCGTCGGGCTCGGCTACCTCGTGCTGCACCGCCACGAGGCCCGCTTCGTCGAGGTCGCCGGCACCATCGCGCTCGCCAGCGGCGGGCTCGTCTGGCTCCTGGCCCGGAAGGCGGCGCACCTCGGCATGAGCGGGGTGATCTTCGGTTTCCTCGGCTACCTCGTCGCCGTCGCGTGGTTCACGCGCACCACGCCCGACCTGCTCATCGGGGGCGGCGTGCTGCTCTTCTACGGCGGCATGCTCGCCGGCGTGGCGCCCGTACGCGGCAGCACCTCGTGGGAGTCCCACCTCTGCGGGCTGCTCGTCGGCATCGGCCGAGCGTGGCTGGACCTCGGCTGACCCGCACCGGCGCCGGCCGCCTCCGCATCACCCGGCCCGCACTGCGGCCGAACGGCTCATGAGGGGAAGCGCCGCCCGCACCGGCAGAAGCAAGGCACCCGCCCGAGCCGGCGATGTTGGAAGATACTCGCCGGCCTCTCCCCTCCGCCGAGGAGGGCCTAGACCACGGATTGCACGGATCATCACGGAAAGGCGGCCGGCCATCCGTGCCCATCCGCGAAATCCGTGGTCCCTTCCGATGATTCGAGTTCCTCGAGGCAACGAAGAGAACGAAGGGGGAACGCTTTGGATGATCGGTGCCTTTGGCCCGGTCTTCGCCCGGCAGGTGAAGGGAAATCTCCCGGCAGCGCGGGTGCCACTTCCCCCTTGGTCGACAGGGTCTTTGTTCCCTTCGTCACCTTCTGTCGTCTGCGGAGTTTCGGCTCATTTCACGCGCCCCCCAACCGCGCATTGCCTCGACCTCCGCCCTCGCCCACGTTGGCGTCACTCTTTCACCGATGTCCGCACCCGCCGCTCTCTACAACTACGCCGCCGAAGCCGTCCGCCGCTGGCGCGACGGCATGAACGCCGACGAGGCGCTGCGCGACTTCATGCGCCGCCACCCGCATTTCCCGCAACCCGGCCGCGAGAAGCTCACGCGCGCCGTCTTCGCCTATTTCCGCTGGCAACGCTGGCTCGAGGCGGGCCGACTGCCCGCGCAGATCGAGGCCGCCGCCAAGATCCAGGAGCGTTTCGCGCAGGACCCGCGCAGCATCAAGGACCAGGCGCTCGCCGCCCTCGCCGTGCCCGAGTGGATCTGGCCCGAGCTCGACTTCGGCCCCGATGCCGCCACCGCCGAGAGCCGCAAGTTCGCGTGGCTGCGCTCCCTCCAGACCCGGCCGCCGCTCTGGCTGCGCGCCCGCCCCGGCCGCGCCGCCACCCTCGCGAAGACCCTCGGCCACTGCGAGTCCGCCGCGCATCCGCTCGTCCCCGACGCCCTGCGCTACGCCGGCTCCGCCGACCTCTACGTCTCCGAGCCCTTCAACGCCGGCGCGTTCGAGATCCAGGATCTCGCCTCGCAGATCGTCGGCGCCCTCTGCGCCCCGCAGCCCGGCGAGACCTGGTGGGACGTCTGCGCCGGCGAAGGCGGCAAGTCGCTCCACCTCGCCGACCAGATGGCCAACAAGGGCACGCTCTGGTGCAGCGACCGCTCCAAGCGCCGTCTCGAGAATCTCAAGCGCCGCTTCAGCCGCGCCCAGCTCTACAACTACCGTCTCGCCCCCTGGGAGACGCCCGACCACCTGCCCACCAAGACGAAGTTCGACGGCATCCTCGTCGACGCCCCCTGCTCCGGCCTCGGCACCTGGGCCCGCAACCCCGACGCCCGCTGGACCACCACGCTCAACGACGTCGAGGAGCTGGCCGTCGTGCAACGCGGCCTGCTCGAGAAGGTGGCCGGTTCGCTCAAACCCGGCGGCCGCCTGATCTACGCGGTCTGCACCCTCGCCCGCCGCGAGACCACCGGCGTGGCCGAGGCCTTCACCGCCGCCCACCCGGAGCTCACCCCGCTCCCCCTGCCCGACTCTTCGACTGCCGACCGGCCACCGACAACCGGCCACCGGCAACCGGCAACCGGCCTCACCCTCTGGCCCCAGGATCTCCACGCCAACGGCATGTTCGTCGCGGCCTGGCAGCGCCCGTAGGCCCGACGCGTCCCCCCCTGGGCTCCGCCATGCCGTCCGGCAGCAAGATTTCCGGCCCGGTCGTTCGCGCCGACTTCAACGCCGTGGAGGCGGTCGTGCACTACACGCGCGCCGCGCACCGCCTCGGGCTCTGGGCCTCGGAGCGCCAGCTCATCGAGCGCTTCTTCCCCGACCGGCACGCCCCGCTGCTCGAGGCCGGCTGCGGCGCCGGCCGCGCCACCCTCGGGTTGTGGGATCTTGGCTACCGCGAGCTCACCGCCTTCGACTTCGCCGACGAACTCGTCGAGCAGGCCCGCGACCTCGCCGCCCAGCGCGGCGCCACCGGTATCCGTTTCTTCCACGCCGACGCCACCAAGCCCGCCCAGCTCCGCGCCCTGCTCCCGTCCGCCCCTCCGTCCACTCGCAGGCGCGACGTGCCGGAGATTCTGCTGAACAGCAGAACGCCCCTCGTCCACTCGGAGGCACAACGTGCCGGAGATTCTGCTGAACAGCAGAACGCCCACTGCCCACCGTCCTCCGTCCACCGTCCTCCGTCCGCTGCCCATCGTCCATCGCCCATTGTCCATCGTCCATTCCATGGCGCCCTCTTCCTCTTCAACGGCCTGATGCAGATTCCCACGCGCCGCGCCCGCCGGGCGGCGCTGCGCAACCTCGCCGCGATGCTGGCCCCCGGCGCGCCGTTCCTGTTCACCACGCACGACCGCGACGAGCCCGACGAGCTCCACCTCTGGCGCGCCGAGGCGAAGCGCTGGGCGGCCGGCAGGCAGGACCCGCGCCTGCACGAGTACGGCGACCGCTACTTCGAACACGAGCACGGCCGCACCTTCATGCACCTGCCCAGCCGCGACGAGATGCTCGCCGAGCTCGCCGCCACCGGTTGGATCCATGAATACGACGTGATGCGCAGCGACCTCGTCCGCGAGTCCCGCGCCGTGCAGGATTTCTCGGACAACTGCCGCTTCTGGCTCGTGCGCACCCCCGCGCGCTGACCGCCGCGGGGCCGCACAACGCTGCGGCCGCCACGCCGCCGCAGCCTCCGGCCGGGCCGCCCCACCGCCCGAACGTCGCGACCGGTCAGTTGCGTATCATATTATCCGTTGCCATGGCACGCGATCAGGTGCTCCATGGCGCCATGCGCGCCCCCCAGCCCACCGCCGCATCCCCGGAGCGCCGCCCCGTTCCGATCCCAAAGGATTCGTCCGCCTCGGTCCGCCATTGTCCCACCCCCGCCGGTACCATCATGCGCGAATCGCCGCCCTCCCGCGCATGATCCACTACGCCCACACCGCCCGCGCGAAGTCCAAGCCCAATAGTGGAGGAGCTACACCATGAAACACCATACGCCGCCCCCACTGCCGCCGATCGATTGTCAGGAACTCGCCCGAAGAAACAACGAGGCCGCCGAGGCCCACCGCCAACTCGAAGCCCGGCGGCTGCTCCGCAGTGAGCTCAAGGCCTCTCTCGTCTCCAGCCACCTACGGCTCGCCGCGAAGCTGCGCAAAGCCCTCGAAAAGGCAGAACCAAAACCCACACCCCGCCCCGCCCGCGCCGTCGGCTTCTTCCTGCCCGGCAAGCCCTGACATGGAAGCCATGAACTCCGCCACCCTCATCGCTCACACTCGATTTCCGAGCAGATCGCAAAGAGCGTCTCAACGAGAGACTCATGCAACCTGAGATGAGCCGAACGCCATCCACGGAGAGACACAGGACAGATGCAGAATAGCACAGAGCATTCACCCACATCGCGGTGCGCCAAACCCTCCCCCGATTTCTGGGCGAAGACGATCCGCCCGCCCAACGGACCCGATCAGCCTGGCATCTCGGTCTTCGGCCACTGCCTGAATGTCGGCGTCGTCGCCGAAGCAGTCCTCGGTGGCCTTTCTCCGCGCGTTGCCTCTCTGCTTCCGCCCAGCACCGCTCTGTTGGCGGCACTCCACGACATCGGGAAGATCACGCTGGGGTTTCAAGCCAAGTGCCCGGCATGGCTCGCCGCGCAACCATTCGACTCCGAAACGCGGAAAGACATCACCTACTCCTGCTCCGACCACGCCCTCGTCGGCCAGTACCACCTCCAAGAGCTACTGCGGAAAACCCGTGCTCACGGTTGGGCCGTCGCCATCGGCGCGCATCACGGCCGAACCAAAGGCCGCACGCTCCAACCACCACGCGAAGCCCTCGTCGAATGGGCGACCGCGCATCGAGATCGGGTCACGGCAGAACTCCTTTCGGTGTTCGGTCTGCCGCCAGCCCATGGCCCCACCAAATACCCAGATGGCCGCGATGATCCAGCGCTCTGGTTGCTCGCCGGCCTCGTGACCGTGGCCGACTGGATCGGCTCCAACGAAGCGTTCTTCTCTGCGGAAACGCACGGCACGCCGAACCAGGCCCGGGACGGCGCCAAGCAGGCACTGCGACAAATCGGGTGGCCCGGCGGTAGTCTCGTTTCTCGGCCCTTCCCGGAGGTGTTCGGCTTCCCGCCAAACTCGCTCCAATCAGCAGTTCTCTCACTCATCAACGGCCCCGCGCTGGTCGTGATCGAGGCGCCCATGGGCCGGGGAAAGACCGAGGCGGCGCTGGCGCTCGCGCATTCGTTGATCACCGGCGGCCATCACCACGGGCTCTACTTCGCCTTGCCCACACAGGCGACCAGCAACCGCATTCACCTCCGCGTCGCCGATTTCCTCCGGCAAACCCTCGCCGATGGCGCTCATCTGCGACTGGCCCACGGAAGCTCGTGGCTGCACGACTCCACCGACCTAAAACTCGAACCGTCCTACAATGGAGGCCCAACCTCGGAAGATGAGAACCCCTACGCAGCCGTGGTCGAGGCGCGCTCTTGGTTCGCCTCCGCCAAACAGGCGCTGCTCGCCCCCTACGGAGTCGGCACGATCGATCAGGCGCTCTTGGGCATGGTCGCGGTGAAACACTTCTTCGTTCGCCGTTTCGCGCTCGCCGGCAAGGTGGTCGTCCTCGACGAAGTCCACTCCTACGACGTCTACACTGGCTCGCTCGTCACGGCACTGGTCCGCGAGCTGCGCCTTCTCGGCTGCACCGTGATCGTGCTCAGCGCTACGCTCACCGCCGCACGCCGCCGCGAGCTTCTCGCGGCGGCCGGAGCCGAGGACCCCTCCGCCAGTGAGGCCTATCCGCTGATCTCGCTCACCCACGACAACCACTCGGTCGAGCACATCACCCTGCCGCAAGCCGAAGGAACAACTGTCTCCCTGCACACAGCGACGATCACCGAGGAGGAAACCATCGCCGAACTGGTGGCGAGGGCGGAACAAGGTCAGCACGTCCTCTGGATTCGGAATACGGTCGTCGAGGCACAAGAGGCGTTCCGCTGGGTCCGCGGGGAAACACCGGTCGCCGCCGCGCCCCACGAGCAGATTGCACTCGGCTTGCTGCACAGCCGGTTCCCGCTTAACCGTCGCCAACAACTGGAAGCATTCTGGCTGGAACGGCTCGGAAAACACCGGGCAGCCGGCGGCCCTGGCAGCATCCTCATCGCCACCCAAGTCGTCGAGCAGAGCGTGGACATCGACCTGGACTTCATCGTCTCCGACCTCGCCCCCAGCGACATGCTGCTCCAACGCCTCGGGCGCTTGTGGCGTCATCAGCGCGGCAACCGAGCCGCAGCACAGCCCGAGTTCTGGGTCCGCCTCCCCGAGATGTCGGCGACCGAGCCCAAACTTCTGAAACGGCAGCTTGGCCGTTCCGGCCGGGTCTACGCTCCGTGGGTTCTTCTCCGCTCCGCGCGGGTCTTCGCCGCGCGTACCACGATCACCCTGCCGACCGATATCCGCCCTCTCCTCGAAACAACCTATGCGGCGCCCCGCCCCGACGAGCCTGCCGCTTGGCGGGAGCTCCATGCGGAGTTGGAGCGGGAAAAGCAGCAGCTCGCCCTCAACGCCGCCGCTGCCATGCGCGTGCTCGGGCGCCCCGCCGCGGAAGACGATTCCACCGAGGCGCTCACCCGGCGCGCGGGCGCACCCACGACCGACACGTTGCTCCTCGCCGCGGCGGAGCTCCAGCCCGACGGCACCACCCGCCTCACCGCGATCGATGGCACCACCCACACCGCCTCCGATTTCCAGTGGTCCATGGACACCGCGCGCTTCCTCCATCCTTGGATCGTCCGCGCGCCGCGTTGGTGGATACCACCCGAAGCCCCGCGACCGCGCTGGCTCGACCTGCACGCCCGCAACGCCGTGCTGGCGTTGGTCGCCGAAGACGGCCGCCTCCGCTTCGGCGACGAACCCGCCGCCACCGCCTACCACTCCGACTTCGGCCTCTTTTCCAATCCAAGCACACCAACCCGGCAACCCAACCGCCATGAGTTCGACGACGATGAATTTGACTACTGACGCCTGGATACCCGCCCTGCGGGCCGATGGCACCCGGCACCTGTTCAGCCTGCAGGCGCTCTTCGCCGAGGCGCACCAGTTGCGCGATCTCGCGGTCAAACCGCACGAGCGCATCGCCCTCATGCGCCTGCTCCTCTGCATCACCCAGGCTGCCCTCGACGGTCCCGCCGATCAGGAAGAGTGGGAAGAGTGCCGCGACGACATCCAGCCGAAGGTCCGCGCCTACCTCAACCGCTGGCGCGCCTCCTTCGAACTTCTCGGCGACGGGCCTCGATTCCTGCAACTGGCCAATCTCTCCGCAGCGAAGGAAGACGACGAGGGCACGCCGGCCACCAAGCTCGACCTCTCGCTCGCGACAGGAAACACCTCGACCGTCTTCGACAACGCGGCGAGCGAGACCCGGTCGCTTCAGACCGCCCGGGCCGCACTGAACCTGCTCACCTTCCAATGCTTTTCTCCCGGTGGACGTATCGGAGTCGCCTGTTGGGATGGCCGGGATACGGCGGGGAAAGGGTCCAGCAACCACGCGCCCTGTACCCCGTCGAGCATGCTCCATTCCTATCTGCTCGGCGCAACGCTCCTCGAGACCATCGCCCGCAACCTCCTCTCCAAACAGATCGTGTCGGACACTATCGCCGATGGCTGGGGCAAGCCGGTCTGGGAGGTGCCCGTCGCTAAACCCTCGGACACGGCTGCGATTCGCAACGCCACCCTCAGCTACCTCGGGCGCCTCCTGCCGTTGAGCCGCGCCATCCGCCTCCACGAGAACGGATCGGCCATCATCCTCGGCAACGGGCTTGAGTACCCAATCCTTCCTGCCTTCCGCGAAACCACCGCCACCATCGTGCTGAGGAAAGACGAGCCCGCCCCCCTACCCGCTTCGACCGGGCGCAGTATCTGGCGGCAGCTCCACTCGATCACCGTCAAACGCCGAGCCAAGTCCGACGTCGCCTCGGGACCACTCGCGTTCGGACTCAACCCGATCACCAAAGCAGTCTCGATCTGGTCCGGGGCATTCATCACCGACAAGGCCAAGATCGAGGATGTCGTCGAAGCGACCTATTCGGTGCCACCCGAGCTGTTCGACCCGTTCGGCCAAGCCGCCTACGAAGCAGCAGTCGCACACGCCGAAACCGCAGCCACTAACCTCGGCAAGGCGATCGGTTCCTACTCCGCCGCGCTGAAGATCGACTCTCCCGCCTACGACAAGGGCCGGCAGGATTTTTGGACCACCGTCGAGCAGAGCCTCGATGCGCTCTTCGCGGCTGCACGGGAAAAGACTCCGCCGGAGGCGTTCACCGCCTCGCCGTGGGGACGCGCCGTCCGCGACGCCGCGCGCGCCGCCTACGAACGCACCTGCCCGCGGCGCACACCTCGCCAACTCCAAGCCTATGCCACCGGCCTGCGCCTGCTTCACGCCGCACCGGCAGCCAAGGCAGCAAACTCTCCAACCAAGAAAACCCGGAGGAAGAATTCATGAGCCAGCTCACACCCAGGGAACGCGCCGCCCGCTTCGTCGGCGCGCTCCGCCCACTCGCAGCGAAGCAGGATCGCGGGGCGCTCGCCGCTCTCCGCCGCGGGCTCAGTCCCGCCACCGTCGTCGATGCATGGCCGGTCGTCGCCCGTTTGGGCGGCGAGATCGGCCAACCCGGCGAGTCGACCCATGTCGACATCGCCGCACTGTTCGCCACCCACCCCGTCGAGTCCACCGCGCGCAACTTCGGCGAGACCTGCCGTACCATCGCGATGGATCCCAACAAACGGGGCGAACTCGTCGAAAGCCACGAACGGCGCTTCCGCCGCCTACTCGCCGCCGACTCCGCGGCCGATCTCTCCGGCCAGCTCCGCACCTGGGTGCGCCTCGCCGCGGGCAAAGGAGTCGGGATCAACTACGAAAGCCTCTTCGCCGATCTCTGGAACTGGCGCTGGTACGCCACCGACATCCGCGTCCAGTGGGCCCGCTCCTTCTGGCGCAGCGGCGAAGACGAAGCCGCACCGGCCACCTCCACCGCCGACATCGCCACAACATGAACTCCGCAACCCTTCCCCCAGCGGCCCCAGTCGACACCGCCCCCGCGGCCACCGCGCCCCTGTACCTCGCACAGCTGCATGTCTCGTATGAACAAGCGGCGCGGCTTCTGCGCATCCGCGACGCCTACGACTGGCACCAACACCTCTGGCAGGCGTTCCCCGGTCGCGACGGCGCCCGCCGCGACTTCCTCGTGAGGATCGACCAAAAGGACGAAGCGTACCGCATTCTCCTTCTCTCCCACACCACTCCGGTCCGCCCCGACTGGTGCCCGGGCGACGCCTTCGCGGCGAAGCCGATCCCCGAGGATTTCTTCAGCCACCCGGCCTACGCGTTCAGCCTCCTCGCTAACCCGACGAAGAAGGTCCGTTCCAACGCCGCCGGCGAACGCACCAAGAATGGGCGCCGCGTGCCCCTCGGCTCCCGCGACGAACTGATCGCCTGGCTCGAACGCAAGGGGCAGGCGGCCGGCTTCACCTTCGACGCGGACACCACGC
>DAOOFR010000120.1:0-10457 GCA_035415285.1 Opitutaceae bacterium | reverse complement strand
ATCATGGATAAGGGCGACAACGTGAACATCTTCATCTCCGAGGGCGCCGGCGTGGAGGAGATCGTCGCCGAGATGCAGGCCAAGGGCCAGGAAGTGCCGCGCGACGCGTTCGGTCACGTGAAACTGGATGCTGTGAACCCCGGCAAGTGGTTCGCCGAGCAGTTCGCCAAGGTCCTCGGCGCCGAGAAGACGCTCGTGCAGAAGAGCGGCTATTTCGCCCGCGCCGCCGCCGCGAACATCGACGACCTCCGCCTGATCAAGAGCTGCACCGACCTCGCCGTCGAATGCGCCATGCGCCGCGAGGGCGGCGTGATCGGCCACGACGAGGACAAGGGCAACGTGCTCCGCGCGATCGAGTTTCCGCGCATCAAGGGCGGCAAGCCCTTCGACATCGACACCCCGTGGTTCGGCGAGCTGCTCGCCGCCATCGGCCAGCCGAAGGGCGCGAAGGCCCACGTGAAGCACTGAGGAGGATCGCCGGCAGACCGGCGATCCTGAGGGCGGCGCAATGTCGGCCCGGGATCTGAATTCATCAGGCGCCGCCCCTCGCAGGAGCGGCGCCTTTTCGTTATCCGAAGGACGGGCGCCGCCTTTGTTCCCAGCGTGCCGCCTTGCGTGCGGCATCGCTCTCGGGGCGGCGGGGCGCTTCAGCCCCCGCCGCCGGGTCTCGGCCGACTCCCCGTGCGGGGACAGGATCAGGCCCCGCGGCGAGCCGTGTGCGAGGGGGCGGGTGGTGGAATCTCCTCAATCCGGCGCTGTCCGGGCCGATTGAACCACCCTACCTATGAACGGCTCACTCACGATCGGCCAGAAAGTCGTTTTCGGCTTCGCGACCCTTGTGGTCCTCTGCGGTTTGACGGGCGGTATCGCCTACTACTCCAACCAATCCATCCGCCGTAATCTGGACGAGGTGTCTGGACACATCCTGCCGGCGACCGACGCGTTGCTCCAGCTCGACCGCGATCTCCAGCAGGCACTGGTCGACGAGCGCACGCTCCTTTTCACCGCGGCGGATGCCCCGAGCTTCGGGAAACTGACCGCCGACCATGCGAACAACATCAAGCAGGTCGCGGAGCGCTGGGACACGTTCAGCACGCACGCCGCCACGTTTGCCTCCGCGTCGATGCGCTCGCTGATGCAGACCTTCGAGACCAATCGCAGTCAGTGGTTGCCGGTGACAAGCCGCATCCTCCAGCAGTGCGCGGCAACCCCCGTCGACGCGCGCAGCGAGGCGATCTCGCTCTCCCTTGGCGATGGCGCGGCGAAGTTCGAGGCGACCCGCGAGCAGATCAACGCGATCACCGAGGAACTCGATCGCGTGGTCGCCGAAATCGGTGCCGAGGCCCAGCACTCGGCCCGCCAAGCGCTCGTGCTCGTGGTGCTCACCGGGCTCGCCAGCATCGTTCTCGGAATCTTGCTGACGTACAGCGTGGGCGTGCGCGTCAGCCAGCGGCTGCGCGCCTTGATCGCGTCGCTTTCCTCCAGTGCGAACGAGACCACCTCCGCCGCGAACCTGATCACCACCTCGAGCCAGACGGTCGCCGAGGGCACCAGCACGCAGGCGGCCTCGCTCGAGGAATCCAGTTCTTCGCTCGAGGAACTGGCCAGCATGACCCGCCAGAACGCCGAGAACTCCGCGCAGGTCAGCGACCTCATGAAGAAGGACGCCGCCGAGGTGGCCGGCGCGATCGGTGCTCGGATGGCGACCATGCAGCGCGCGGTCGAGGAGGCGGGGCAGGCCAGCGCCGAGACCGCCAAGATCATCAAGACCATCGACGAGATCGCCTTCCAGACCAACATCCTCGCCCTCAACGCCGCCGTCGAGGCCGCCCGCGCCGGCGAGGCGGGCGCCGGCTTCGCCGTGGTCGCCGACGAGGTGCGCAACCTCGCCCAACGCAGCGCCACCGCCGCGAAGGAGACCCAGCAACTGATCGAGAAATCGTCGGGGAAAACACGCGACATCCTGACGCTCTACCAGGAGATCGCGGACCTCACGGCCCGCAACGGCCAGCTCTCGGTGAAAGTCACCGCGCTGGTCGACGAGGTGGCCAGCGCCTCGCGGGAGCAGAGCCAGGGGATCGAGCAGATCAACCAGGCGGTGCGGCAGATGGACAGCGCGACCCAGGGCAACGCGGCCAGCGCCGAG
Organism: Opitutaceae bacterium; assembly: GCA_035415285.1. Taxonomy (GTDB): domain Bacteria; phylum Verrucomicrobiota; class Verrucomicrobiia; order Opitutales; family Opitutaceae; genus CAJCBL01. The sequence continues at coordinate 8,311 of DAOOFR010000120.1, read as the reverse complement.
GAGGCGGCCAGCGCCGCCGAGGAACTCAATGCGCAGGCCGTGATGTTGCACGAAGCGATCGCGGATCTCGCTCGTCTCGTTGGTGCCGAATCTGGCGAAGCCGCCGCGGCCGCGCGCCGGTTCTCCGCGCCGGAACGGAAACCGTTCGGCGGGAGCGCTTCGTCGGCGCGCTCAAGTGGCCAGTCGCCGAGTCTGTTGGCGGCGAAACACTGAGCGTCACGCCGCACGTTCGCTTCCCGGGGCGCGCCGGTGAGTGCCGGCGCACTCGTTCAGCGCCGCCGCTCAGGTGAGCAGGGCGTGCAGCGGGAGCAGCACGCAGGCGGCCGACCAGAAGGTCGTGCCGATCCGCAGATCGCTGCGACAGCGCAGCAGCAGCGCCACGATCAGCACACTCCAGCCGAGGAGCACGCCGGCGCCGAGCGCCTGCACCGCTGGGCCGCGGGTGCCGCAGAGGCCCAGCACCAGCAGGATCGCCGCGCCGATGTTCACCGCGCCGGGCAGGCCGCAGAGTAGTGCCTTTCCGGCGCCTTCCTCCCGCAGCACCTTCGCCCCGGCGCCGATCAGGACCACGCTGATGATGGCAATCTTCCAGCCCGGACCGCTGAAGGAAAAGAAGCCGGTGCTGCGGTAGGCGGGCAGGAACAGCGCGGCCACAAAGCACAGGCCACCGGCGAGGAGCAGAAAGGTCATGGGGCGGGGCCGCCGATGGCGCCGCAGATCGTCGGGCGAGGCAAGGTTGAATACCTGCGGGCCGGCATCCGCGTTCAATGCAATGAACAAGCTCCGGGGTTGCGTGCCGGGTTCGATCCGTCTCCTTGGTCTCCATGCTTCCCATCGATCTCTCGGGCCGCCTGGCGGTCGTCACCGGCGCCAGCGGCGAACTCGGGCGTGTCATGGCGCGCACGCTGGCCGCGGCCGGCGCGGACGTGGCGCTCACGTATCTGAACAACCCCGCCAAAGCCGAGGCGCTCGCCGCCGAGATCGCCGCCACCGGACGGCGCGCGAAGGCGTTCCGTGCCGACGTGACCTCGCAGGAGTCGATCGGCGCGCTGCGCGATGCCGTGCGCGCGTGGCACCACGATCCCGAGATCGTCGTGAACAACGCCGTGGTGCAATACCCGTGGAAGCCGCTGCTGGAGCAGGCCGTGGCCGACTACGAGAGCCAGTTTCGCTCGTGCGTGCTGCACAACGTGCACATGGCGCAGGCGTTCGTGCCGGCGATGCTCCCGCGGCGCTGGGGCCGCGTGATCGCCATCAACACCGAGTGTGCGATGCAGATGTTCCCCACGCAGTCGGCCTACGTCGGCGGCAAGCGCGGGATGGACGGCGTGTTGCGCGTGCTGGCGAAGGAGGTGGGCGAGCACCAGATCACCGTCAACCAGGTCGCGCCCGGCTGGACGGTGAGCGAGAAGGACCGCGACGCCGGCACTGTGGTGCGCGATGGATACGACAACACCGTGCCGCTCAAACGCCGCGGCACCGACCAGGAGATCGCCAACGTGGTCGCGTTCCTGGCGTCGGACTTGGCGAGCTTCATCACCGGCGCGTACATCCCGGTGTGCGGCGGCAACGTGATGCCGGCGATCTGAGGGTTCCCGATTTCGGCCCGCCGCTCGCCGCTCGGTGCAGGCTCCGTGGCGGAGCGACCCTCGTCCCAAGGCCATCCGCGAACCTCCGCCAAATACTCCCACGGCCGTGGAAGTATTTGGCGCTGCGAATGCTAAGGTACTGTTTCCCAGTAGGAAACGCCCGCCAAATAACTCCACGGCCGTGGAGTTATTTGGGGGAGAGGGGCGGACCATGCCGGCGGGGAGGGGGGGCGCGTTGCGTGGCGACGAGCGACCGCTCGGCGGCAGGGCCGGTCGAAGACCAGCCGCCGTAGGCGAGAGTCGGTGGTGATGGCTCGCTCCGATGGGGCCCGGTCGAAGACCGGACCTACTTGGCCTCCAGGCTGGCCAGCGGCCAGGCGAGCAAGGCGCAGAGGATGCCGCCGAGGTGCGCGAGGGAGGAGACCTTGATGTCGGGCCCGAAGTCGGAGACGAGCGGTGTGTTCGTGAAGGCCTCCAGCGCGACTTTCACGGCGACCAGCACGAGCACGCCGACCCAGATCCAGCGCGGCGCGATCCGGTCGCGACGGACCTGCACGAGGGCGAGCAGCACGAGCAGCCCGACGGCGACCCCGGAGAGCCCGCCGTAGAAGGTGAGCTGGGGGTCGGCGAAGTAGAGCAGCGCGGAGATGGCGGCCGGCGCGAGGACGAGGAACCCGCGTGCGGTCCAACGCGCGAACGACTCGAGCCAGACGCCGGCGGTGAGGAAGACCATGAGGTCGGCCAGGAGATGCCGCCAGCCGAAGTGCACGAGGTGCCCGCTCCAGAGCCGCCAGTACTCGCCGCCGGCCAGCTCGGCGCGGCGGAACAGGAGCGTGTCCGAGAACTGGGGAAGCGCGAGGCAGACCACGGCGGCGCCGCCGACCAGGAGCGAGGCCCAGGAGGCGCGGAGAAAACGGATGCGTTCGGCGTTCGGAGAGAACATGTGCGTGCGGAGTTTGGGGGCGCGCACGAGTCGTGGCGAGCGTCGTGCGGGTCAGGTGGACGGGGCCCGGATCCTCACGAAGGGAATGGCCTCGGTCGAGGGTGGGCGCGTCGTCCTCGGCGACCCGCGGCTCACGCGAGGGGACACCGCGCCCGCGGCCGGCTTCGCTTGTCGTGCCTCATCGCCGGGGCCTCGTGGCGATAGGCCCCGCGCGGAGCGTGGCGGCGCAATGGCCCCGGCCTCCCGCGGGCGAGCCTGCCGATCATGCGCGCTGCGCTCGCGCGGGGTGGACTGCAGAAAGCGCCTAAGAATTCCGCCCGTCGCGCGTATCCCTGGTGTAACCCACCCCAAAATCATGATCACCAAAATTGCCCTACTCCCCCGGTTGTTCCCGGGACTGTTCCACCTTCCGCCGTCGGCGACGTCGGCGGCCGGCTATCGGATGCCGCGCGAGCGTTTCCTCGTCTATGGAATCTCCGTCTCGGCGCTGCTCCACGCCGCCGTGTTGTGCGAGTTCGGACCACCCGCGACCGGCGGCGACCTTCGCGTGGTCGTCGCGCCGCGACCCATCCCGCCCGAATTGTTCACCCCGCTCGCCCTCGAGGAGGCCGTTCCGGTGAAGGCGGAGGTCGAGGCCAAGAAGGATGCGGCCACAGCCGAGGCGTCCGACTCCGGGGAGCCGCGGGCGACGCTGACCGAGATGTTCCGCGATCCCGGTGCCCATGCGATCACCGTGAATCTCGGCCGGATTGCGCCCCCGGTGATGCCCGACTCGACCCGCACCAGTTGGGACGTGCCTCGCACCCCGCCGCGCCCGAGTTCGCGGGTGGTGCGTGGGGACACGTGGAACGCCGACGATCTCGACAAGAAACCGGTGATCACCAGCCGGGCGGCGCCCCGTTATCCCTACGAGATGAAACGTGGCGGACTCTCCGGTACGGTGCTGCTGCGCTTCATTGTCGACACCCACGGCAACGTGGACGACGTGGAGGTCGTCAGCTCCACGGATCCGGAGTTCTCGCGGTCGGCGGTCGAGGCGATGCTGCGTTGGAAGTTCCGGCCGGGGATGAAGAACAACCGCCGGGTGAACACCCGGATGGAGATGCCGATGAGCTTCGCGCTCGACAAGGGGGTCTAGCCGCTGATCCCCGCGCGGGATGGGGATGACCGCCGCGGCCGGGCCGCGGCGGCTTCCGTCGGTGGAGTCGGCCACCGCGCCGATCGCCGCCGTTGACGACGGCGCAGAACTTTGGCCGTGTCTCGCCATGGCGAACACCGACTACGTGCATGGATACTCGGCCCGGGAGGGCGAGCGGCTGCGGGACCAGGCGACGACGCTCACGGACTTGCTCCATGGGGACACCCGCTATCCGGCGGGGAGCATTGTGCTCGAGGCCGGCTGCGGCGTGGGCGCGCAGACCGTGACGCTGGCCGCCAACTCCCCGCAGGCGCAGTTCGTGTCGGTCGACATCTCCCCGGCGTCGCTGGCGCAGGCCGAGCGCACAGTGCGCGAACGCGGCTTCGCCAATGTCGCGTTCCAGCAGGCGGACCTTTTTGCGCTGCCGTTCGCGGAGGCGCAGTTCGACCACGTGTTCGTCTGCTTCGTGCTCGAGCATCTGGCCGATCCGGTGGCGGCGCTGGCTCATCTGCGGCGCGTGCTCAGGCCCGGCGGCACGCTCACCGTCATCGAGGGGGACCATGGCTCGACCTATTTCCACCCGGACAACGCCCTGGCGCGGCGCGCGGTGGAGTGCCTGGTGGAGCTGCAGCGGCGGGGCGGCGGCGATGCCAACATCGGCCGCCGGCTGTATCCGATGCTCAGCGCCGCCGGGTTCGGCGACGTGGCGGTCTCGCCGCGGATGGTCTACGCCGACGGCGGCCGGCCGGGGCTGCAGGACGGTTTCTCGCGCAAGACCTTCAGCGCGATGGTCGAGGGGGTGACCGATGCGGCGCTGGGGGCGAAGCTGATGGCGCCGGAGGACTGGGCGGCGGGGGTGCGCGCGCTCTACCGCACGGCCGAGCCCGACGGGGTCTTCTGCTACACCTTCTTCAAGGCGGTGGCGGTGCGCTGAGCGCGGCCCGGGCGGGCCGCCGCGCCCGCCGACCATTTCCGGATCAGGGCGATCTCGGCGGCGGGGAGGCCGAGCGACTCCAGAAAGTCCTGATGCGCCTCGGGCGAGAGCTTCTCGAACTCGGAGTGCCAGCGGGCACGGTCCTTCTCGTCGAGCCCGCAGGCGGCGAGGAGTTGCACCCACCGGTCCTTGGTCATGGCGCGGGTGTGCCCGGCGGCCGAACGATCGCGCAGGAGGGCGAGGGCGACCTGCTGCTGGCGGCGCAGCGCGGCGATCTCCTGATTGAGGCCGGTGAGGCGCCGGCCCAGCGCCTCGCCCAGGGGCGTGCGCAGTTTCTGCGACGGGTCGAGCACGGCGTCGATCTCGCCGAGCGGCAGGCCGGCGGCGCGCAGTTCGCAGATGCGGGCCAGGCGCGTCTCGTCGGCCCCGGTGTAGAGCCGGTGGCCGGCGGAGGTGCGGTACTCCGGTTTCAGCAGCCCGAGCCGGTCGTAGTAGAGCAGCGTGGTGCGGGAGAGGCCGAACTGGGTGGCGAGCTGGCGGATGGTTTTCACGGGGCGGGCGGCAGGAACCGGGAGGCGGACGGAAAATGTGGAAATCAGGGAATCAGGAACGGACAGGAGCAGGATGAAGAATGGGAGGAATCGCCGGCGGCGCTTACGCCGCCGGCCCGGAGGGAGGCCTCAGGCCTTGCGGCTGGCGGCGCGGATGTCGCGGACGGCCTCGGCCGGGAAGCCGAGGAACTCGAGGAAGCTTTGGTGGGCTTCCGGATACCGCTTTTCGAACGCGGCATGCAACCGCGCTTTCTGCTCCTCGGTGATGCCGGCGTCGGCGAGCACGGCGATGAACTGCTCCTTGATGACGGGTTTCATGATTGTAGGTAGTTTCGGGTTTCGAGGCCGGCGTGGGTGCCGACGGGTGCACTCTGCCGGGTGAAGCGGTAGTCACCTCCAGCAGTTTCGCGCCCCGCCGGGCGGAACCGCGGCCCGACAAAAAGGCCGCACCCGGGCGGGCGCGGCCTGCGAGCGAAGGCGGGACGGGCGGTTCAGGGGGTCCGGAACAGCGGGGCGCCGAGGCTGAGGGTGACGTCCTCCCAGTCGTTGGTCCAGCGGTAGGGACGTTTCCATTTCTCGCGTCCGGTGGCGACGGTGACGGCGAACTCGGTGCCGGTCTTGACGTCGAGCAGGCTGGTGGTGAGCCACGCCGCGCGGGAGCTGTAGCCGCTGCCGCCGCCGAAGGCGAAACCGACCTCGCCGTGCACCTCGAAACGGTTGGGGAAGAACTCGACGGCTTCCACGGGCCGCAGCGCGGCGGGCTCATGGCGCGGGGCCGGGGCGGCCTGCGCCGCCACGAGCAGGTCGACGGCCGCCTGCTGTTCGGCGGTGAGCGATTCCAGACCGGCGGCGCGGCGTTGGTCGACGGAGAGGGAGCGGGAGAACGGGGCCGGCGCGGCGGCGGGCTCGGCCTTCTTGCTGTCGGCCGTGCGCTGGGCCTGATCGAGTCGCACGAGGGCGTCGAGCGCGGCGAGTTGGTCGGAGTTGAGCTGCGCGAGGCCCGTGGTGGCGCGTTGCTCGAGCGAGAGGGACTGGGAGAAACGGGTGTTCTCCGCGGCGCAAAGCGCGGAGGCGAGGAGGGCGCAGGTCAGGACGAGAACGGAACGGGTGCTCATGGGAGGTGAGGAGTGGGACTCGGCCCGAATGGTTTTGTTCAAACGGAGCGTGCGGGAAGACTGGGACGGCGCAAGACCGGTTACCAGCGGCCCCGATGGTCGGGCTGGCGGTCGCACTGTGGGCGGCCCCTGGCGTGGCCTCAACGCCCGGCGGGGCCGCGATCCAGCCCCGTGTCGGCCCAGGAGGCGGGATCCTCGAGGGGTTCGAGGTGGGTGAAGATCGTGGAGTCGGGGAGCCCCTGGCGGATCTCCTGCTCGATGATCTCCACCAGATCGTGGCCCTGCTGCACCGTCCACGCGCCGGGCACGAGCACGTCGAAGTTGATGAACTTGCGCGCCCCGGCCTGGCGGGTGCGCAGGTTGTGGAACCGGGCGCCGGCGGCCTCGTGGCTGCGGAGGATGCCGTTGATTGTCTCCAGATCCTGGGGCGCCACGGCGGTGTCCATCAGACCGGCCACGGAGCGGCGCACGATGCCCACGCCGGTCCAGACGATGTTGGCGGCGACGACGAGCGCGACGACCGGATCGAGCCAGTGCCAACCGGTGAGGAAGACGGCGCCGATGGCGACGACCACCCCGACCGACGTCCAGACATCGGTGAGCAGATGGTGGGCGTTGGCCTCGAGGGTGATGGAGTGGCCGCGTTTGCCGGCGCGCAGGAGCACGAGGGCCACGACGAGATTGACGACCGAAGCGGCCGCGGAGACGGCCAGACCGACCCCGACCTGCTCGAGCGGCTTGGGGTGCAGGAGGCGCAACGCCGCCGCGTAGGCGATGCTGCCGGCGGCGAGGAGGATGAGCGTGCCTTCGACCCCGCTGGAAAAGTACTCGGCTTTGCTGTGGCCGTAGGCGTGGTCCTCGTCGGCGGGGCGGGCGGCGATCTTGAGCATCATCAACGCCATGATGCCGCCGGCGAGATTGACGAGGGACTCGACGGCGTCGGAGAGCAGACCGACGGAGTCGGTGAGCAGGTAGGCGGTCGTCTTGAGGACGATGGTGACGAGCGCGGCGGCGATCGAGAGCCAGGCGAAACGGGTCAGGGAGGAGCGTTCCATCGGGGGAGGGGAGCGAAACGGCCCGGCGGGAACGCGTCGAGGCATTGTGGCCTTGGCTACAGAGTCGAGCCGGGGGCACAACGGGGCGTGCGACTGTCGCGATGGTTAGGCGACAGCGGTGCGAAGGGGGGCGGGATCGCCTGCCCGCGGTCGCGCCGCAGCGAGGGGCGGTGGGGGCGAAGTCGTCGCGAATCGCCTCCGCCATGGAGGAGGCCCGCGGACGGTCCGAGGGGGCGCACCGCCGCGACGGAGCCCGCCGGGCGTGTCGACGGAAATTCACAACCGCGGGTTTGCCGTCGGTCGCGCAGTCCGCCAACCTGCCGCCGTTTCCCATGGCAACCACGAAGGCCCGCACCAAGCGCATCGGTATCCTCACCGCCGGCGGCGACAGCCCCGGCCTCAACGCCGCGATCCGCGCCGTCGGCAAGGCCGCGGTCGGCGAATACGGCTGGGAGCTCATCGGGTTCCGCGACGGCTTCCTCGGCATGATCGAGGACCGCTGGGTGAACCTCGATAAGCGCGGCCTGGCGGGCATGCTCACGCTCGGCGGCACGGTGCTGGGCACCTCGCGCGACAAGCCCCACCGCATGCCGCAGGAGGATGGCACCACCCGCGACCTGACCGGCGAGATCGTGAAGACCTACCGGCGCCACAAGCTCGACGCGCTCGTCTGTCTCGGCGGCGGCGGCACGCACAAGAACGCCGCGCGCCTGATCGAGAAGGGCCTCAACATCGTCACCCTGCCCAAGACCATCGACAACGACATCGCGTTCACCGAGGACACCATCGGCTTCGACACCGCGCTGGGCATCGCCACCGAGACGCTCGACCGCCTGCACAGCACGGCGCACAGCCATCACCGTATCATCATCGCGGAGATCATGGGCCACCGCGCGGGCTGGCTGGCGCTCGGCGCCGGCATCGCCGGCGGCGCCGACGTGATCCTCATCCCGGAGATCCCCTACGACGTCGAGAAGGTCGCCGCC
>DAOOFR010000119.1:0-10592 GCA_035415285.1 Opitutaceae bacterium | reverse complement strand
CCACGTCGACCCGGTGAACAAACCCGCGGTGTGAGCGGCGCGCGGGCGCGCTAGCGCAGGGTGATCGTGGCGGCTTTGGTCAGGCCGTGTAGCAACCGTTCAGACACTACGGCGCGGGCCAGGTTCATCGCCTTGTTGCGCAGGGAGAGACCACGGACGGCAGTGGTGTGCCCATCCGCGGGGTCGTACACTCGGGTGCGCCCGGAATCTTCGTAGCACAACACCGTGTGGCCCCGCTGGCCTTCGTTTGTCGCCACATAGTAGGAGAGCAGACAGGCGTCCCCATGGCGGTTCAGGCGGAGGGCCTCCGCGGCGCTCTGGATGAAGCAGCCGTTGGGTAGCTCCCCACCGGCGGGGACGAGGGACCCGAGTTCGCTGGCGGGGTATTCGCGCCAGGCGGTGCACACGGGATCGATCGCCCGCATTAGCTCCAATAGCTGGAGACGCTCGCGCGCGACATTGTTCCAATGGCGCGACAGGCTCTGGGTGCCGTCGACCGGGCGATAGAACCAGAGGGCGTCGGCGAATTCGAAGACCAGCGCGGTCTCCGTCGGTCGGTCGGGATCGTGGCGGGTGAGCTGCACGATGGCGGACCATGGCGCGGCACCGAGCTCGTTCCGCGCGCGGAGCAGGTGGGCCAGTCCGTGCGCAGCGCCGTCGCCCAAGGCCACGGGCAGGCCGACCGCGAGCAGCAGGAAGGCGTGGAGAAGTCGGGCCATGTGCCCACCATCACCCCATTGATGGGAGAAAGTCGCAATTTCTGGATCGGCGGGCGATCCGCCGGGGTGGATGGTCCCGAGTTCGCTGCCGCCAGGGACGACGAAGGCCGGGGCGGAGAGCCACGGCCTTCGGGGGAACGTGATGGATGAGGCCGGAGTTTACGGCAGATCGGTCGCGCCCATCAGGTAGCGGTCGCATTCGCGGGCGGCTTCGCGCCCCTCGTTGATCGCCCAGACGACGAGGCTCTGGCCGCGGCGGCAATCGCCGGCGGCGAAGACTCCCGGGACGCTGGTGGCATACTTGCCGTACTCGGCTTTGATGTTGGTGCGCGGGTCGGTCTCGAGGTTGAGGTCCTTGAGCAGGGCCTGCTCGGGCCCGAGGAAGCCCATGGCGAGAAGCACGAGCTGGGCGGGCAGGACCTTCTCGGTGCCGGGCTGTTCCTTCGGGACGAACTGCCCCTTGTCGTTCTTCTCCCACTTCACCTGGACGGTGTGGAGCTCCTTGAGCGCGCCGGCGGCGTCGCCGACGAACGTCTTCACGGTGGTGAGATAGGTGCGCGGGTCGGCGCCGAACTTGGCGATCGCCTCCTCCTGGCCGTAGTCAACCTTGAGGACCTTCGGCCACTCGGGCCAGGGGTTGTCGGGCTGGCGCTCCAGCGGGGGCTTGGGGAGGATCTCGATCTGGGTGACGCTCTTGCAGCCCTGGCGGATGGAGGAGCCGACGCAGTCGGTGCCGGTGTCGCCGCCGCCGATGATGACGACATCCTTGCCGCGGGCGTGGATGGCGGAGGAGTCGGCGTTGAGGCCCATGACGGCCTTGGTGTTGGCCGTGAGGTATTCGATGGCGAAGTGCACGCCCTTGAGCTGGCGGCCCTCGACGGGGAGGTCGCGCGGCTGGGTGGCGCCGGTGCAGACGACGATGGCGTCGAACTCCTTGCGGAGCATCTCGGGCTCGACGTTGTCGCCCACGTTGGCGTTGCAGATGAAGCGCACGCCCTCCTGCTCCATCACCTTGATACGGCGGAGGACGACCTCCTGCTTGTCGAGCTTCATGTTGGGGATGCCGTACATGAGGAGACCGCCGGGGCGGTCGGCGCGCTCGAAGACGGTGACGGTGTGGCCGGCCTTGTTGAGCTGGGCGGCGGCGGCGAGGCCGGAGGGGCCGGAGCCGATGACGGCGACCTTCTTGCCGGTGCGGGTCTTCGGGGCCTCGGGGAGGACCCAGCCCTCCTCCCAGCCGCGGTCGCTGATCGCGCACTCGATGTTCTTGATCGTGACGGGCGGGTTGATGCTGCCGAGCGTGCAGGAGCCCTCGCAGGGGGCGGGGCAGACGCGGCCGGTGAACTCGGGGAAGTTGTTGGTGCGGCCGAGGCGCAGGAGCGCCTCGCGCCAGAGGCCGCGGAAGACGAGGTCGTTGAACTCGGGGATGAGGTTGTGGATCGGGCAGCCCGCGGCCATGCCGGCGATGAGCTTGCCGGTGTGGCAGAAGGGGATACCGCAATCCATGCAGCGCGCGCCCTGGTTGCGGAGCTTCTTCTCCTCCATGTGGAGATGGAACTCCTTCCAGTCGCGCACGCGCTCGAGCGGCGGACGGTCGACGGGAATTTCGCGCAGGTACTCGATGAAACCGGTTGGCTTGCCCATGGGAGGAGGAGGCGGTCTGGGATGTGAGATTGGTTGTGTGGGATGCGCGCAGCGCCTCAGTTGCCGCCGACGCGGGAGAGGTCGCGGGAGTTTTCCTCGAACGCGGCCATGACGGCCTCGTCGCCGGTGAGGCCCTGGCCCTGCGCGCGGTCGAGGCAGGCGAGCATGCGCTGGTAGTCCTTCGGGATCACGCGGACGAACAGGGACTCGTAGGTGCCCCAGCCGGCGAGGATGGCCCAGGCGCGGTCGCTGCCGGTGAGCTTGGCGTGCTTCTCGATGAGCGCGCGGACCGCCGCGATCTCCGCGGGATCGGAGAGCTTGTCGAGGGAGACCATCTGCTTGTTCACCCGGGAGGCGAAGTCGCGGGCCTCGTCGAGCACGTAGGCGATGCCGCCGGACATGCCGGCGGCGAAGTTGCGGCCGGTGAGGCCGAGGACGACGACGCGGCCGCCGGTCATGTATTCGCAACCGTGGTCGCCGACGCCCTCGACGACGGCGTTGACGCCGGAGTTGCGCACACAGAAGCGTTCGCCGGCCATGCCGCGGATGAAGACCTCGCCGGAGGTGGCGCCGTAGAGGCCGACGTTACCGACGATGATGTTCGACTCGGCGGGGAACGTGGAACCAGCGGGAGGATACACGACGATGCGGCCGCCGGAGAGTCCCTTGCCGACGTAGTCGTTGGCGTCGCCCTCGAGGGTGAAGGTCATGCCCCGGGGCATGAAGGCGCCGAAGCTCTGGCCGGCGGAGCCGGTGAACTTGAGGGAGATCGTGTCCTCGGGCAGGCCGGCGGCGCCGTACTTGCGGGTGATCTCGCTGCCGGTGATGGTGCCGACGACGCGGTGGACGTTGCGGATCGGCAGCTCGGCGACGACCTTCTCGCCCCGGTCGAGGGCGGGCTGGCAGAGCGGGAGGAGGGTGGTGACGTCGAGCGACTTCTCGAGGCCGTGGTCCTGCTGCTCGCGGCAGAAGCGCCCCACCTCCGGGCCGGTCTCCGGCTGGTAGAGGATGTTGGAGAAGTCGAGGCCCTTGGCCTTCCAGTGCTGGACGGCGTGGCGCATCTCCAGGAGATCGGAGCGGCCGACCATCTCCTCGACGGTGCGGAAGCCGAGCCGGGCCATGAGCTCGCGGACCTCGGTGGCGATGAACCGCATGAAGTTCACCACGTGCTCGGGCTTGCCCTTGAAGTAGGCGCGCAGCTTCGGGTCCTGGGTGGCGATGCCGGCCGGGCACGTGTTGAGATGGCAGACACGCATCATGTCGCAGCCCATGGCGACGAGCGGGCCGGTGGCGAAGCCGAACTCCTCGGCGCCGAGCAGCGCGGCGACGACGACATCGCGGCCGGTCTTCAGCTGGCCGTCGGTCTCGACGACGATGCGGGAGCGGAGGTTGTTGAGGATGAGGGTCTGGTGCGCCTCGGCCAGGCCGAGCTCCCAGGGGAGGCCGGCGTGCTTGATGGAGGTGAGCGGCGAGGCGCCGGTGCCGCCGTCGTATCCGGAGATCAGGACGACGTCGGCGTGGGCCTTGGCGACGCCGGCGGCGATGGTGCCGACGCCGACCTCGGCGACGAGCTTGACGCTGATACGGGCCTGGCGGTTGGCGTTCTTGAGATCGTGGATGAGCTCGGCGAGGTCCTCGATCGAGTAGATGTCGTGGTGGGGCGGCGGGGAGATGAGGCCGACGCCGGCGGTGGTGTGGCGGGTCTTGGCGACCCACGGGTAGACCTTGGTGCCGGGGAGCTGGCCGCCTTCGCCGGGCTTGGCGCCCTGGGCCATCTTGATCTGGAGTTCGCGGGCGCTGACGAGGTACTCGCTGGTGACGCCGAAGCGGCCGGAGGCGACCTGCTTGATGGCGGAGTTCTTGGAGTCGCCGTCGGGCAGGGGCTGGAAGCGGGCGGGATCCTCGCCGCCCTCGCCGGTGTTGGACTTGCCGCCGATGCGGTTCATGGCGATGGCCATCGTCTCGTGGGCTTCCTGGGAGATGGAGCCGTAGGACATGGCGCCGGTCTTGAAGCGGCGCATGATCGATTCGACGGACTCGACCTCCTCGAGCGGGATCGCGGTGGTGGGCTTGAACTCGAGCATGCCGCGCAGGGTGGCGGCGGTCCTGGATTGGTCGTCGACGAGTTGCGAGTAGGTCTTGAAGACGGCGTAGCTGCCGAGGCGGGCGGCCTTCTGGAGGTAGTGGACCGTCTCGGGGTTGAAGAGGTGATGCTCGCCGTCGGAGCGCCACCGGTATTGGCCGCCCGAGGGCAGGACCGGGCTTTCGACCGGGCGCTCGGGATAGGCGGCGTGGTGGCGCAGGAGCACCTCGGCGGCGATGGTGGAAAGGCTGATACCGCCGACGCGGGAGGGCGTCCAGGTGAAGTACTGGTCGATGACGTCCTGGCGGATGCCGACGGCCTCGAAGACCTGGGCGCCGCGGTAGCTCTGGAGGGACGAGATGCCCATCTTCGAGGCGACCTTGATGACGCCCTTGGCGGCGGCCTTCACGAAGTTCTTGCAGGCGGTCTTGTGGTCGAGGTTGGGCAACAGACCCTCGTGGATCATGTCGTCGATGGTCTCGAAGGCGACGTACGGATTGATCGCGCTGACGCCGTAGCCGATGAGCAGGGCGAAGTGGTGGACTTCGCGGGCCTCGCCGGTCTCGAGCACGAGGCTGAGGCGGGTGCGCAGGCCTTCGCGGATGAGATAGTGGTGCAGGCCGGCGACCGCCAACAGGGCCGGGATCGGGGCGAAATCGGCGGTGACGCCGCGGTCGCTGAGGATGAGGACGCTGACCTCCTCCTCCTCGATCATGCGGCGGGCCATGAGGCAGAGTTCCTCGAGGGACTTGCGCAGGCCCTGTTCGCCGCGGGTGACGCGGAAGAGGATGGGGAGCGTGCCGACCTTCAGGCCGGGGAGCTCGAGGCGGCGGATCTTGGCGAACTCCTCGTTGGTGAGGACGGGCCACTTGAGCTCGACGCGGCGGCAGGCGGTGGGCGTGGGATCGAGGAGGTTGCCCTCGGAGCCGAGACGGGTCTCGGCGGAGGTGACGATCTCCTCGCGGATGCAGTCGATGGGCGGGTTGGTGACCTGCGCGAAGAGCTGCTTGAAGTAGTCGTAGAGCAGGCGCGGCTTGTTGGAGAGGACGGCGAGCGCGGCGTCGTTGCCCATGGAGCCGGTGGCCTCAATGCCATCGCGCGCCATGGGGGTGATGAGGATACGCTCGTCCTCGTGCGTGTAGCCGAAGGCGATCTGGCGCTGGAGGAGCGTGGCGCGGTCGGGCGCGGGGACCTTGGGGGCGTCGGCGAGGTCCTCGAGGTGGACGAGGTACTGGTCGAGCCACTGGCGGTAGGGTCGCTCGGCGGCGAACTTGGCCTTGATCTCCTCGTCCTCGATGATGCGGCCCTCCTCGGTGTCGACGAGGAACATACGGCCGGGCTGGAGGCGGCCCTTCTTGAGGACGTTGGCGGGGGCGATCTCGAGCACGCCGGCCTCGGAGGCGAGGATGACGAGGTCATCCTTGGTGACGTAGTAGCGGGCGGGGCGCAGACCGTTGCGGTCGAGCACGGCGCCCATCTGCTTGCCGTCGGTGAAGGCGATGCAGGCCGGGCCGTCCCATGGCTCCATCAGGCAGGAGTGGTACTGGTAGAAGGCCTTGCGGGTGTCGTCCATCGTCTCGTGGAGGGACCACGGCTCGGGGATCATCATCATCGCGGCATGGGCGATGGGGCGGCCGGCGAGCACGAGCAGCTCGAGCACGTTGTCGAACATGCCGGAGTCGGACATGTGCGGGTCGACGATGGGGAGGACCTTCTTGATGTCGTCGCCGAACACCTCGGAGGAGAACAGGGCCTCGCGGGCGTGCATCCAGTTGATGTTGCCGCGCAGCGTGTTGATCTCGCCGTTGTGCGCGAGCAGGCGGTAGGGGTGCGCGCGGCTCCAGCTCGGGAAGGTGTTGGTCGAGAAGCGGGAGTGGACGAGGGCGAGCGCGGACTCGAAGAGCGGGTCGGAGAGGTCGGGGAAATATTCCGACATCTGCAACGTGAGCAGCATGCCCTTGTAGACGATGGTGCGCGCGGAGAGGCTGCAGAGGTACCAGTACTCGGCGCCGTCCATCGTGGTGTTGCGGATCTCGTTGTAGGCCCGCTTGCGGATGACGTAGAGCTTGCGCTCGAAGGCGAGGTCGTCGGTGAGCTCGGGGTCGCGGCCGATGAAGACTTGGCGCATGCAGGGCTCGCTGCCCTTGGCGGTCTCACCGAGCGACTTGTTGTTCACCGGCACGGTGCGCCAGCCCAGGAAGGTCTGGCCTTCGGAGCGGATGATCTGCTCGAACTTCTCCTCGAGGCGGCGGCGCTTGGTGACGTTCTTGGGGAGGAAGGCGACGCCGACGCCGTACTGGCCGGCGGCGGGCAGCGGAATCTGCGCCTTGGCGCAGGCGGCGGCGAAGAACTTGTGCGGAATCTGGACGAGGATGCCGGCGCCGTCGCCGGTGTTCACCTCGCTGCCCGCAGCGCCGCGGTGGTCGAGATTGACCAGCACCTCGACGGCCTGCTCGACGATGCGGTGGGTTTTGCGCCCCTTCATGTCGACCACGAAGCCGACGCCACAGGCGTCGTGCTCAAAGAACGGATCGTAGAGGCCCTGCTTGGCGGGAAGACCCTGCGGGCTGAGACGGGGGGAGGTGCTGGAGGAGCTGCTCATTGGCCGGACGACGGGAAAAGGTCAGTGGAGGCGGACGAGAACTGGGCAGTGATGTTCAAAATGGATCACCAAGGCTGGATGAACCATGGCGGCATGGCTGGGAACGGAACAAAAAGGGAAGTTTTCATGCGGCCGCTCAGTCGAGCCGGAACCGTGCCAGCGGGATGAAACGTTTTCATGCGGAACCCTCCTGCCCCTCCCACGCGCAAGGGTGGATCAGGAGGCTGGGGTTGCGCTGTGGCGGATGGCGCCGTGGCGTGGCGCGTCTAGAAGAACCGGATCGGCTCCCCGGAAAGGCGCGCCTGCTCCTCCGGCGAGGCACAGCCAGTCGAGATGGGGGCTTCGGGCCGGGTCGGATTGGGCTGCACGAGGCTGTTGGCCAGCAGGTAGTTCTCGACCTCCTCGCCGCTCACGTCGGCCAGCATCACACCATCGATCTCGACGCAGGGCGAAAGCGGCTGCCCGGATTTGCGCACCATCTCCGTGTACATGTCCGGGTTGTTGAAGATGTCGCAGTCCTCGAAGGGGAGGCTGTACTTGCGCAGGATCGCGCGGACGCCCTTGCTCCAGCCGCACTGCGGCTTCAGGTAGGCTTTGATGTTCATGCGGGCTGTGGGGGAACGGATTGTTGTCTAGGAAAAGGCACCGCAGGTGGGGCCTTCAAGCGCAACCTTGGCGAAACTTGCCCGAGCGCAACTGCCACGCCGCAGCTCGGCGCCGGCTAATTTTCTAGCCGGGCGGTGCGGCTTCACCTACACCGACCACCATGAAGATTCTTGTGACCGGTGCCGCGGGCTTCGTCGGGTCGGCAGTGTGCCAGCGCCTCCTCGCCCAGCCCGGTCGCGCCGAGGTGCTCGGACTCGACAACCTCAACGACTACTACCCGGTGGCCCTCAAGCAGGCGCGCCTCGCCCGCCTCGAAGGCCGCGAGGGTTTTCGCTTCGTGCGCGCCGACTTCGCCGATGCGCCCACGCTGTTCGGCCTGGTCGACGGCTTCCGGCCCGACTACATCGTCCACCTCGGTGCGCAGGCCGGCGTGCGGTACAGTCTCACCCACCCCGAGGCCTATGTGCACAGCAACCTCGTCGGCTTTGGCAACATCCTCGAGGCCGCGCGGCGCCACCCGCCCAAGCACCTCGTCTTCGCCTCGTCCTCGAGCGTCTACGGCGCCGGCGTGCCGACTCCGTTCCGCGAGGACGCCGTGAGCGAGCCGCTCTCCTTCTACGCCGCCACCAAGCGCGCCAACGAGCACATGGCCTTCAGCTACGCGCATGTGCACGGCCTGCGCTGCACCGGCCTGCGCTTCTTCACCGTCTACGGTCCGTGGGGACGGCCCGACATGAGCCCGATCCTGTTCGCCCGCGACATCCTCGCCGGGCGGACGATCAAGCTCTGGAACCACGGCAAATACCGCCGCGACTTCACGTACGTCGACGACATCGTCGACGGCATCCTGCGGATTGCACTCTCCCCTTGCCCGCTGCCGCCGGAACGACCCGCCGGCGCCGCCGCGTCGCCGCCCCCCGCGCCGTACGACGTCTTCAACATCGGCAATCACCACCCGGTGGAGATGCTTGCGTTCGTGCAGATGCTCGAGTCGCTGCTGGGCAAGAAGGCCCAGGTGGAGTTGCTCCCGCCCCAGCCCACCGAGATGCCCGAGACCTGCGCCGACCTCACCCGCATCCGGGCTGCCGTCGGCTACGAGCCGCGGACGCCGATCGAGGACGGCCTGCGCCGTCTGGTGGACTGGATCCGTGAATACTACGGGCCGGACGGCGCCGGCCCGGTGTGAGAATCGGAGGCGGTGCGGAGGCGCGCCTGCGATGGTTGCGGCTCAGGGCCCCGCGGTGGCCCGAGCCGCGGGAGGGCGGCAAGCCGCCGTGCCCAGCGGGAGGACTCCCGGTTGCGGCCCAGGCGGCGGGAAGCCTCGACCAGCGCGGCGAGGATCTCGGGGTCGTCGTCCTTGAGGCGGACCGCCCGCGACAGATGTCGGTGGGCCCCTTGTACGTCGCCTTCGGCCAGTTCACCGCGGGCGAGTTGCAGCAGGTGGTAGGGATTGCGCTCCCGATAGCGGGCGACCTTCCTCTCCAGCTTCTCGGCGCGGGTGGTGTCGCCGGCCTCCCGGCTGAGGCGGGCGAGCCCGTCGATCGCCGCGAGGTGCGCGGGGTCTGTGGCGAGTGCCCGTTCGTAGCAGCGGCGGGCGCCGGCTGGATCGTGGGCGATTTGGTGCGCGCCGGCGAGGTTGGTCCATCCGGCCGCGTATGTGGGGTCGGTCTGCGTGGCCAGCTGCATGAACCGGAGCGCCCCGGCGAGGTCGTCGGAGATCAGGCGATACACGCCGGCGTTGCTGTAGAGGGTGGCGCACGCGCGCCGGTCGCCGATGAGCCGCCCCCCTCCGCGCGGGGCGGCCCGGTTGAGGCGCGGACCGAAGTCGATCTCGTAGAGGACGCCGGCCGTCTCGATGCGGACGTTGACGTGGTTCTCCTCCAGCACGATCCGGCCGACCCGGCTCCAGCTCGGCCGGACCGGGACATTGTTGAACCGCGCCGGCATCCGGAACTCGCGGGCGACGGCGACGATCAGGGCCGAGATCGTGAGACAGTTGCCTCGCCGCCGGCGGAACGCCTCGCGCACGTCATACAGCCCGAATTCCTCATAACGGAAATTCAGGCCGTCCGCCCCGACGATGGCGGCGAGGATTGCGGTGAGGCGCTCCTCACCGGGGGTGTCCCGCCCCACGCGTGCGGCGAAGAATGCCCGCATCTCGTTGTCGAGACGGAGCAGTTCACCTGCGTCCGCGGGCAGGTGGTAGCTGTCGGCGGCCGGTGTTGTTGCCACGGCTGGGGGCGCTGCGGGTGCGGGCTCCGCCTGGGTGCCGGGGGGCAGCGCGAGCAGCAGCAAGGTGGCGACAAGCGGAATCACGCGCGGCTTTGGGGCGGGGCCCGGGACCGGCGGTTGGGCGGTGGGTATCGTTTTCATCACGTTCCCTCCGGCGAGATCGTTGTGGCTCCCGTGGGCGGGCGACGGCGGAGGCCGTCGCGGGATGCGCCGTTGGCGCCACCCCAAGTATAATCCCGCAGGGGAGAATTGGCCCGCCCCTGCACCCGGTTGTGGCGGCCAGAGCCGGCGCGCGGTCAGGCGCTGCGCGGGCTGGCTTGCGGTCGCGGGATGGCGATGCGTATCCGCGTGCCTCGGCCGATCTCCGAAGCGATCCAGAAGCGGCCGCCGAAACGTTTGGTCACCATGAACGCCTTCGTGAGACCGAAGCCTCCGCCCATCGTGCGCACGTTGCCGACGTTGGAGGCGCGCCGCCCGAACTCGACCACCGTCGCCAGCTCCGCCTCGGGGATGCCGCGGCCGGTGTCGGCGACAACAAAGCGCAGCTCGCGGTCGTCCTCGTAGAGCGCGGCGGTGATGCTGCCGCCCGGGGTGGTGTACTTGCGGGCGTTGGCGACGAGATCGCGCATCGTGTCCTGGAAGACGGGAGGCATGAGCAGCGCGCCGCCGCCGGCGGTCTCGAACTTGAAGTCGATGTAGTAGTCGT
>DAOOFR010000118.1:0-10656 GCA_035415285.1 Opitutaceae bacterium | reverse complement strand
ACAAGACCACCATCAAGCTGAACTACGAGACCGGCCGCGTGCGCAGCAACAACCCGCGCGCCATCACTCCGCTCGACTACATCACCCCGTGGTACACCAACCTGAACCGGGCGACCTACGACCCGCGCACGGTGCAGGACAACAACGCCCACTTCAACCCGGACCAGTCGACCTATTATCCCGACAATTACGGTGAGGTGCTCCCGACCCATGCCGGAGACGGCACGCCCAACCCGTATTTCCAGCCGTGGCTCGGGGCCTTTGCCCAGAATTTCGGCGGCCCATTGGCCAACTACAACGCCGGCAACCCCGTGTTGCAGTCGCTGGAGCTCGCCGAGTTTTCCAACATCAACGGCATCGGCTCCGACGGCGCGATCGATCATGGCATCGGTGGCCTGCCCTATTCGCGGCGTGTCACCGTCGACTCCTATTCGGCGGTCATGAGCCAGACGAACGCGCCGTACAGTGCCTTCGGCCTGTACCGCAACAACACGCTGACCGACTCCTCCATCTTCGATTTCTACAACAACCTGCTGGATGGTGGGAACAAGAAGGAGTGGCAGAACTTCAACAACTTCAGTGCCTCCCTCACGCAGACGTTCCTCAAGCAGAAGCTCGGCTTCGAGATCGCCTACGACAAGCAGAACTACGACAACGGCCAGCTCTCGCTGATGACCGACCAGCGGGCCGGCATCTATGTCGACATGAACGCGAACGGGCTGGACGGCGCGCCCAACCCGAACGTGGGCAAGGCGTTCATCTCCGACAGCGCCCAGTTCGGCAACAACTCGACCGATGTGGTGCGCGAGGCAGCCCACCTCAGCGTGTTCTTCGACCACGACTTCGACGCCAAGCGTAAGGGCAACTGGGCGCTGAAGCTGCTCGGCCGCCACACGCTCAGCGGCATCTACAGCCAGGACAGCTACCAGCGGGACCAGCGCAGTTTCATGCGCTGGGCCCCGGATCGGGACTACGCGGAGCTGGTCGCCACCAACCCGCAGGCGCTGCCCATGACCAGTAACCTGAACCAGATCAACCCGGTGATCTATCTGACCGAGGGCTCGCTGGCCGGCCGCACCTCGGCCGCGGGTGCCAACATCCCGCGGGCGGGTGACGCCATCGTCATGCCGGGCGTCGCGAATATGCGGTACTTCGACTCGAGCTGGACGGCCACGGGCGTGGACCCGGCCGCGGCCTGGACCAACCCGATGAACGGGCAGATCATCACGGAGTCCGAGAATCCGGCCAACTACGTCGGGTGGCGGACCAGCTCGGTGAACATCCTGCAGTACGAGAACGGCGATGCCGACGCGCTGACGACCGGGGCCTCGTTGCAGCGGACGAAGTCCAACTCCCGCTCCGCGGTCTGGCAGGCTCATCTCTGGGATGACGCGATCGTCGGCATGTACGGTATTCGCAACGACATCGTGAAGACTTGGGGGAAGAACGCCTCCACGTGGTGGATGGTGAACGACCCCGTGACCCACACCGACCAGTCCGTGGACCTGGGCCGTGTGAACTGGGCCACCAGCAACTATCGGATCGATGGCGCCCCCACGGTCTTCGAGCAGAACTCGCCGAGCTGGAGCGTCGTCGTGAAGCTGGACCGGCTGCTCGGTTCCCGCCTGCCGCTGGAGGTGAACCTCTTCTACAACGAGTCCCAGAACTTCCAGGTGGCCGGTACGCGCGTGGATATCTACGGCGCGGCCCTCCCCTTGCCCAGCGGTCGCACGACGGACAAGGGTGTCATGCTGGCGACCAAGGACGGCCGGTTCTCCCTCAAGGTGAACAAATTCGAGAGCACGGTGAAGGACGCCTCCAGCACCTCCGGGCTGAACACCTGGTTCCTGGGCGGCGTCGTCACCTGGGGTAGCAACTATGCCGATGTCTTCACGCACCACCTCGGGAGTGTGGGCGATATGTCCACCGCGAACAACGATCGCAGCTGGCACTACACGTACACCCCGGATCCCGGCGAGACCCAGGAGGCTGCGACGGCGCGCATGAACGAAGACGTGGCCGCTTGGCGGGCCTTGCAGCGGAGCCTGCCGGCGGCCTACCTCTCGGCTTGGTCGATCTCCGACTTCGGCACGGTCCAGCCGCATTCCTACGTGGCCCCGGCCGGGTTCACCGCGACCGAGGACCAGGTATCCAAGGGTTACGAGTTCGAGTTCACCGCCAACGTCACCCCGAACTGGCGCATCAGCGCCAATGCCGCGAAGATCACCGCCGCGCGCAGCAATGTCGGTGGTGCCGCCTTGCAGGAGTTCGTGACGCTGATGAACGACGCGATCGCCGGCGACGCCGGCGATCTGCGCATCTGGGGCGGTTCTACGAACGCCTGGGTGCGCAAGGAGTGGAACGAAAGATTCTACTCCCAGTATGCGCTGATGCGCCTGCTGGAAGGCACTGCGTCGCCCGAGCTGCGCAAGTGGCGCTTCAACCTCGTCACCAGCTACGACTTCACGGTTGGCAAGCTGAAGGGGCTCACCGTCGGCGCCGGCTATCGCTGGCAGGACAAGGTGGCCATCGGCTACCGCCCGCTGGCCACGGACAACCCCAACGTGATCACCTACGATCTCGCGAACCCGTACATGGGACCGCGCGAAGACGCGATCGACCTCTGGGTCGGCTACAGCCGCAAGCTCACCAGCAAGATCGATTGGCACGTCCAGCTCAACGTCCGCAACGTCGGCGACGGAAACCGCCTGATCCCGCTGACGACTCAGCCGGACGGCACGCCCGCCGCCTGGCGCATCGCTCCGTCGCAGTCGTGGACGCTCACCAACACGTTCAAGTTCTAGACTAATCTATCGGGTGCAGTACTGACGCCGGGCCAAGGGGGCCCGGCGTTTTTTTGTGCCGAGCCTGTGCAACGATCCGCGAGGTGAGAGTCCTTGTCCCAGCCTGATCGAGGCGAAGGGGAGCGAAGCGCAAGGGCGGACGAGCGGGCGTAGACCACAAGCCGCGCGGCCGCCGGTCACCCGATCCCCAGGTCAAGCTGCCGTGCGGGCGGCGGGGGCTCGAGGCAGGAGGCGTCGTCGTTGGCGACGTGGTTGAGTCGCGGATGCACTGGGCGGGCGCGCAACCGGTCGGCGGGGCAGGGGGCGAGCAGTTGCGCCAGGCGCGCGGGCGGCGTGGCGGCATCGAGCCACTCGTCGAGGGCGGCGACGGGGAGCAGGGCGGGCATGCGGTCGTGGACCGGGGCCACGAGGGCGTTGGGCGCGGTGGTGAGCACGGCGAACGAGCCGGCCGGATCCGCCGCGGGGTCGACGTGGGGCTCCCAGAGCCCGGCGAGCAGGAGCAGGTCGCCGGAGGCGTGCTCGAAGAGCCACGGCATCGGCCCGGCGGCGGTGCGTTGCCATTCGTAGAAGCCGTCGGCAGGCATGGCGCAGCGGCGGTGGCGGAAGGCGTCGCGAAAGGCCGGCTTCCCGGCCGCGGACTCGGCGCGGGCGTTGATCAGGGGCGCGGCGGTGGCCGGTGTCGGCGCCCACGCCGGCACGAGTCCCCAGCGCAGGAGGGCGGCCTCGCGCCGGCGCGAACCTGTTTCGCGCCGCACGACCGGCAGGGCCTGTCGCGGCGCGGCGTTGTAGCGAGGTGATGATGACGGGAAGTCCGGTATCCCGAGGGCGGCGCCGAGCTTGGCGGCGGGCCGGAGCAGGAGATAGCGGGTGCACATGGCCGGGAGGCGGGCAGAGCCGCGGGCGGCGGCGGCCCGCAGGTGGTCAGGCGCGGGGATCGGTCGAGCTGATGGGGCGTGCGCCGTCGTTGCCCGTCTCGGGGCGGAAGGCGGTCTCGTAGGCGGCGGCGATCGCCGCGTACATGAGCGCGAGCACGACGAACATCCCGACGATGAAGCAGAGCAGCCCGGCGATCATCAGCGGGATGAACGCCAGATAGAGGAAGAACATCCGGAACCAGCGTTTGCCGATCATGCGGCGGCTGGTCTCCATCGCCTCCCAGAAGCCCATGCCGCGGTCGACCACCAACAGGGGCGCGAACAGCCAACTGATCGAGAGGTAGAGCATCGGGATCATGAGCACCGGCAGGACGAGCAGCGGCACGAGCATCTGCGAGGGATCGGGTTCGGCGCCGGCGAACACGCCGGCGCGGTACAGCGCCCAGAGCAGAGGGCCCATCGCGAGCATGACGAGCAGGAGGGTGGAACAGAAGATCGTCAGCGACAGGAGCATCAGTTGCGCGAACGAGCGCGAGAAGCCGCCGAAGACGTCGGCGAACTCGGCGGGCTCGCCGCGGGAAACCCGCAGCATCAGCCAGTAGATGCCGGCATAGAAAACCTGGGTGAGCAGGATGGAGGCGGCGATGCCGACGAGCGGCAGCATGCCGGCGACCATGCTGGTGAGGAGCGCCACCGCGGTGGCGCCCGCGACCAGCCAGAAACGGCTCGCGAGGATGTCCCAGCCGCGGCTCAGCGTGTCCATCACGCTCAAGCGGAAGGGGCGGTCGAGGCAGGCCCGTGCGGCCTCCACCGGGTCCGCGGCGGCGGTCGCGGTGAAACCAACGAACGGTGACGCTGTGGGTTCCGCCGGCGCGGTGGCGGCCTGGGGCGGCACGGCGCCTTCGCCGGGCAGGGGCGGGGGCGCGGCCGGGCCGGCGAGGGCGGCGGCGAACTCGGGCAGGGCGGCCAGCGTGGTCCAGTCGGCGGCGCCCTCGGGCTTGATCCGCGTTTCGCCGTTGGCGCGGTTCTGGGCGATCCACTGGGTGACCTGGGCGGCCGACACCGGGCCGTATTCGCGGCCGTCGCCGCCGATGATTCGGTACATGGGCGGGATGATGCGGCCGGGCGGTGCAGGGGCAAGGCTGGGGCGGGCGATGGTTGCACGGGACCGGAGCGCGGCGATGGTCGCATTCGACTTGGCGCACTCCGCGGCTCCGCGTGAGGTGGATCTGGCTGCGGATGGGTCTCACGCGGAGGCGCGGAGAGCGCCGAGCGGAGGGATCGTGGGGCCGATGGGTCGGTGCCGGTGGGGGCGGGGGCGGTCGCTGCGGGGCGGGCGGAGCAAGCGTTGCCCCGACCGGCGGCGGAGGGGGCACGGGCACGTGTGGTCGGCGGCGATTGCGCGGCTGCGGGATTGACCGGGTTTTCGGCGTCGGGCATCACCGCGGCCATGCTTTCACCCGCGCTCGAGAAACTGCTCGTGTTCCAGGATCGTGACCAGCGGCGGTTGTCGCTGGAGACGCAGATCAAGCACGTGCCCGAGGAGATCGCGGCGGTGCGGCGCAAGATCGAGGAGGAGAAGGCGGGACTGGAGTCCGCCAAGCTGGCGTTGCGCGAGGCCGAGGCGAAGCGCAAGGCGCTGGAGACCGAGATCGGCGCCGCCGAGCAGGCCGTGGCGCGCTTCAAGACGCAGCAGCTCGAGGTGCGCAAGAACGACGAATACCAGGCGCTCGGCCACCAGATCGACACCGCGCAGGCCCGGATCGGCACGCTCGAGGAGACGGAACTCGAGGCGATGTACGCCATCGACGAGGCGAAGAAGCGCCTGCAGGAGGCGGAGGCCGCGGTGGCCGCCGCGGTCGTCGCGCACGAGGGGCGTATCCATCTGCTCGAGGAGAAGGTGGCGACGATGCGCGGGCAGCTCGCGGAAACCCAGGCGGAGCTGGAGCAGGCGCGCGGGGAGGTCCCGGCACCGGCGCTGGAGGCCTACGTGCGGATCGCCAAGCGCACGCCGTTGCCGGTGTGCGTGCCGCTGCGCGACCAGAAGTGCTGCGGGTGCCATCTCAAGGTCTCCAACGGCGTGCAGACCGATGCGCGCACCGGCGCAAAGATCGTGTGCTGCGACAACTGCGGCCGGATCGTGTACTGGGAAGGCTGAGGCGCGGCGAAACCGGCGCGAGTCGACGGGCGCGCGGTGAGAGCCGGGGGCCGGAGGAGCGCGCGACGCTTGCGGAAGAAATCCGGGCAAGGATCTCGACCGCGCCCGAACCGGCAGTTCGGCCGTGGCCAGCGCGGCAGAGGCGCCACCGAACGGGCAGGCAGACGGTTTTGCCACCGATGAAAACCGCGCAGCGGAGCTGCAAACAAACCGGATTGTCGCCACGAAGAGGCACAAAAATGAAAAAAGACCGGATTGTTTTCGTGGCTTCTCGTGCCTCTTTGGGGCGATCCCGCTCGGTTCTGCGATCGAGGTGGACCGTGCTCAAGATGCAGCGTTTTCGGAGATTGCTCTACAGATGGACGCTGATTCGAACCAACGGATGGAATGCCTAGAAACGGACGTCCGGGCAGATCACAGAACAGCGCAAGGTTGCGCGCGGACGGGCGGCCACGTTGATCGGGTATGGGCGAGGCTCGATCTACGGTGATACTCCGTCTTGGAATGGGGTTTTTACCCTAAGCCCGCCTTCGGTGGCAGAGGTGTCTGGCCGCTCCCGGCTTGCCACTAGGAGAAAACCCTATGTTTCTGGCGGGGTCATCGCCCCACACGGTGACAGTTTAGTCGAGCAGCGCAGAATGCGGTGCCCGTCCGGTCACGGCTATGCGGGGCGTTGTCACTCCGGCCCATGCACTCGACTTCTCCTCGCCTTCCGCTCTCGCCGCTGCCGCTCGTCCTGCGGTCTGCCGTGCTCGCCAGCCTTCTCGCCGCTTCGACCGCCGGGGCGGTGGACTACTTTTGGGATGCGGATGGGAACGGCACCTATGGTGGATCGGGGTCGTGGAACAGACTTTCGGAAAGCTGGTGGGTATCCAGCGGAGCAGGGTCGGCGTTGAGCACCTGGGGCTTTGGCACGCACTCCGGCGACACGGCGGTCTTCTCCGGAGGGGCAGGCCAGTACGTGGTGACCGCTGCTGGTTGGAATTTCCTGTTCGGGCCGATCAACGTCGGAAATCTGAGGTTCTCGTCAGCTGACTACACCCTGTCGGGCACCTCGCTCGTCCTGAGCGGGTCCGGAAATGTTTCGACCATTACGGTCGATGCACCTCGAGCGACGATCAGTTCCGTCCTTGAGGGCTCCACTAGTGCCGCAGGCCTGACGAAAGCAGGGGCAGGTACGCTCACACTTAGCGGAAACAACACCTACCTCGGCGCGACCACTGTTACTGCCGGCACCCTGAATGTGAATGGCACGCTGGCCTCGACCGCCATCAATATCGGCGGTGGCACTTTGGCGTTAGGCGCCAACGAGCGCTTGGCCGACACTAGCGCGGTGACGGTCAGTGGCGGCACACTCGCCATCGGGAACTACACCGAAACGGTGGGTGTGGTGAAGCTGACCAGCGGCAGCATCACGGGCGGGCCGACGGGCCGGCTCACTGGTTCCACCTATGATCTGCAGAGCGGCACCGTGAGTGCGCGGCTCGGCGGTGGCACCGGGGTCGCGCTTACCAAATCCACCACGGGCACGGTCATTCTTTCCGGTCTCAACTCCTACACGGGCGCGACGACGATCACGGGCGGCACGCTGGCGGTGAACGGCGCGCTCTATAGCGGCGTCACGCCCCCGTTGCAGGCAACCACGGTCGGCGCCGCGGGCACGCTGGCGGGCACGGGTACGGTGAACGGCACGGTGGCGGTGTACGGCGAGTTGGCGCCCGGCGGGTTCGACCTGAATGGCACGGCGAGCATCGGCACGCTGACGACGGGAAGCCAGACCTGGTACGATGGTGCGTCCTACGCGTGGCAGGTGAACAACACCCTCGGTGCCGCCGGGACCGCGTACGACACGCTGGTGATCGATGGCAGCCTGAATTTGTCCAACCTGAGCGAGAAGGGCTTCACGCTCGAGGTGCTCGGACTGGCTGGCACCCTGGCCGGCACGATCGCGAACTTCGACGGGACCTGGAGCCCGACCCAGTACAAGTCCTACACCTGGACGCTGCTGACGGCCTCGGACGGGATCACGGGCTTCGATGCCGACTATTTCCGCGTCGACACCACAAATTTCGCCAACGCGTTCGACCCGACACACGGCAACTTTTTCGTCGGGATCGCGGGTGGGGACAGCCTGACGCTGACCTACGAGAGCGTACCGGAACCGGCGACCTATGCGGCGCTGCTCGGCGCGGCGACGCTGGGGTTTGTCGGCGTGCGGCGCTGGCGACAGCGCCGCGCGGCCAAGGCCTGAAGCGTGGTCATGCAGTCGGCGTAGGGTGCGAGCTCGCTCGCACCGCTCGGCAAGAGCGAGCGCCACCGGCCTCTCCCTCATCCGAGGAGGGCATAGCCCACGGATTGCACGGATCATCACGGATAGGCTTCCGGTCATCTGTGCCCATCTGTGGAATCCGTGGTCCCTTCCGATGAATCCAGTTTCGCAGGAGGTAACGAAGGTCACCAAGGTCGACCCGACGGAGGGAGAACGATACGGGGGCTTGTTTCCCTGCGAGTGGACGAAGCGACGAAGCCCTCTCCCTAGAAACGGCAGTTCGGGCAAGTCACAGAGGCAGAGGAGAGACGGAAGGAGGGCACAGAGAAGCGCTTGGTGTTGAGGAGCCCAAATACGGGGTGCTCACCCAGCGGGTGAGTGTCTCTGAAGGCCCGCTCCCCTCCGAACTCTCTGTGATCTCTTGCCTTATCTCCGTGCCCTCTGTGTCCAACTGCTTCGTTTAGGCTCACGGGCTTCGCTACGACGGAACGGCCGATCTGCGTTCATCTGCGTCCATCTGCGGTTTCACTTTCCGGGGCCCCCGCACGGAAGCGGCGCGACCGAGGTCGCGCCCTCCGGGTTGAGGAATCGCCGGCGGGGCGCCGGAGCGGCGTTGTGTGGTCGTGCAGGACGCGCTTGCTCGCGCGCCGGCGGATTCGGTGGTTGCGGGGGGCGGGGTGGACCGTAGGGTGCGCGCGGTTTCGGAGCCGCGCATTCGCTCCGTTCTTTGAACCGAGAGGAAAGTCCAGACACCACAGGGCAGGGTTCCCCACGCAAGCGGGGGCGCGTCGTTTCAAGGCGGCGCGACGGACAGTATCACAGAAAACAGACAGCCCCCCGGCCCAAGGCGGATCTCACGTTCGTCCGGTCGGGGAGTGATGGTGAAAAGGTGGGGTAAGAGCCCACCGCGCCGTGCGGCAACGCCGGCGGCACGAGAAACCCAACCCGGTGCAAGGCCAAATAGGGGACGCGGCGGCCCGCCGAATACGTCCCGGGTAGGTCGCATCCGCGGCGCGCCAGGCGGCTCCGGTCGCCGGTCGCAGCCGCGGGCGTGCCCCGTCAGGGGTGCGAGAAAAATGAATGCGCCGACGCCGCGAGGCGCCGGACAGAATCTGGCTTACAGGCTCCGAAACCACTCTTTCTCCGCCGCGGCGGAACACGATGAACCCCGGCGTGCTGCCGTCCAGCAGCACGCCGGGGTTCGCTCTGCCTGCTTCCGGGGATCGCGGGAGGCGTCGTCAGTTGGCGGCGAAGTCGTGCCAGGCGGCGCGGTCGGTGAGCTCGAGCCAGCGCGAGATCTGGTAGGTGGCGGCGTTGTTCATGTCGGCCATCTCCTCGGGGAAGCGGACGCGGTAGCCGTTGCCGTTGACGGTGATGTTGTTGGCGATGGTGGCGCCGGCGAAGTAGCCGCTGGAGCCGCCGCCGTTGAACTTGATGTCGGCGCGGGGGGCGTAGATGGCGGCCGCGAGGTTGCCGTTGCCGCCGATGTCGAAGCTCTGGCTGGTCGGGGCGAGGCCGTAGATCTGGAGCTTGGTGGGATCGGCGCCGATGCTGGCGCCGGGGATCTTGCCGCCGACGAGCGCGCCGTTGCCGGAGATCGCGAGGTCGCCGTAGGCGTAGATCGTGAGCGAGGCGGGGTCGGTGGTCGCGGTGTCGGGCGCGGTGGTGTAGGTGATGGGGGCGGCTTTGCTCGGGGTGATCGTGCAGGTGCCGTTGAGGACGGTGACGGCGGCCTGACCACCGGCGGTGAAGGAGCCGAGCACCTTGAACTCGACCGGGCCGACGACGAGCAGGGTCGTCTTGTTCGGCACGGTGTAGTTGGTGAGCTGATAACGTTTGGTGGTCGCGCCGGTGGCGTCGCCGAGGACGATCATGCCGTTGGCGTCGGCGGCCGGGAAGGTGTCGGTGAAGGTGCCGGTGGGCTCGGTGGGCATCGGGAAGTCCTGGTAGAAGTCGAAGGCGATGCGGTTGGTGTCGATGAGGTTGCTGCCGGCGGTGACGACGCCGTCCTGGCCGGCGGCGGTGGTGGCGCTGGTGACGCTGCCTTTGATCGTGGAGAGGAAGCTGCTGGAATTGGCGCCGCCGACGCCCACCGTGACGTAGCCGTAGATGTCGGCCGGGCTGCCGATGCTGATGTCGCCGATGGTGACGGTGGGGCTGGCGACGGTGGTCTCGTAGCGGCGGGGGGCGGTGGCATAGTTGCCGTCGGCCATGCGGTAGCTGTCGATCTCGCCGCCGTTGAGGTTGAGGGCGGTGATGGCGGTGAAGGGCGGCATGAAGAGGTTGGTGGAGCGGGCGCTGACGCGGATCTGCTTGCGGATGAGCGCGCCGTGGGTGGGCCGCACGACGCCCTCGGCGACGATGGTCGGGGCGGTGGCGGCGGCGTTCTGGACGATGACGTTGAAGAAGGCGCGCACGCCGGTGGCGTCGGTCGTATCCGGGGAGTTGAAACTGCCGGTGAGGATGCGGGAGCCGCCGCTCTCGACCCAGGCGCGGCGGGTCCAGTCCTGGTTGTTGAGGGCCCAGAGGGCCTCGTCGAGGGCGGCGTCG
>DAOOFR010000117.1:0-10664 GCA_035415285.1 Opitutaceae bacterium | reverse complement strand
CGCTCTTCGCGGTCTCGTTGATCTTGCCGGAGAGCTGCGCGCCGAGGAGCTCGGCGTCGGCCGGAGCCGCGCCGCGGGGAGTGAGCTTCACGGTGAGTGAGGCGTCGGTGGTGGTCTGGAAGCGCACTGGGTCGCGCGGGCTGCGCGGCTCACCGAGTGCGACGAGGCCGGAAGCGGTGGCGACGCGGAGATCAACCCCTGGGTCGGGCTGGAGTGTGATTGTGGAGGCGAAGCCCACGGCATCGCCGGGAGCGGCGATGAGCACGGAGGCGGTGCCGGGAATCGCCGGCTTGCGGAGACGAGTGCGCACGAGGAGCTCGAGATCCGTCGGCGCGGGCGCGCCGTTGCTGAGCGCCGGACGCAGATCGAGAAAGCGTTTCCCGCCGGGCACCTGCCGCACGGCCCAGGAGGCGAGGCCGGCGCCTGCGACCTCGGCAATCTCGCCGTCGCCGCTGAGCCCGAGCGAGAGCACCTCGGGCCTGCCCTGCACCACGTGAAGTCTCAGCCGCAGTTCGCCGCCGATCTCCCCGGTGCCGAGGCGTACGGAATGGTCGGCGACAGCGGAGAAGAATAGCGGCACCGCCGGTGGCACGCCCTGCACGTCGACCACGATGCGGCCGCCCTCGGGCGTGAGCGTGGCGGAGGTTTTCGCGGTGTCGGCCGGTTTCGGGGCGGCGGCGAGCGCGCCCGCGAGGGCGAACAAGGCGGCGGCGAACGGGAGGCGATAGCGCCGATAGGCGGTGGAGCCGAATGAGGTGATGGCGGGCATGGAGTTCCTTTGTGTTGAAAGCTGTAGCCGGCCGCGGTGAAGGCGGTCCGGGTGACGTGAAGCGAAGCGGGAGAAGCGGACGGAGCTGGAGCGTTGGCGTGATTCTCGCACGAGCGGCGCGCGAAGTCGTCAGGGGCGGGTCAGGGGTTTGTCAGGGAAATGTCAGGCGTAGGCGGTAGGGCGGGACCGCTGGGCCCGCCGGGCAAACCAGCAGCCGACTCATCAAGGTAAAACGGTGTCCCGAACGGCGAGAGGTGGCAGATGCGGGCTCGGAGCACCTTCATTCCTTCGAGATCTGTTTCGATCTGCTCAACCTCAAGTTCGACAAAGCACGGCCATCCCTTTGCCGCG
Source organism: Opitutaceae bacterium (assembly GCA_035415285.1). Taxonomy (GTDB): domain Bacteria; phylum Verrucomicrobiota; class Verrucomicrobiia; order Opitutales; family Opitutaceae; genus CAJCBL01. Next base: position 9,544 of record DAOOFR010000117.1, on the reverse strand, counting down.
GCTTTCGAGACGGCAAAGGTGACCGTGCTCGGCCCCTTGTTGCTTGAGGTCGTCGACGACCACACGAGCACATCTTTGCCCCCGAGTTTCATCAAAAGGTCTCCAGCCCGCACCGGGAACGAAGTGGTCCTCAGCACATCTTGAAGATCGTAGACGTGCCAACGGATCAGGGCTTCAGGCGTGGGGGCAATCGGGTCGTTCGGTACGGCGAACCCAAGGGCAGAAAGTGAGAGGAGAAGGCAGCAGATGGATTTCATGGCGGTGGTTGCGGCGGGCCCGGCGGTCCCGCCCTACCTCAATTCATCGCTTCGTCCTCCGCATCTGCTCGAACATCGTGGCGAGGTCCTGGATGCGCTTGTCGTTGGGACGGCGGGCGCGCTGGGCGTTGACGATCGGCGCGAGGGTGTCGAGGTCGACGCGGTCGCCGGCGGGGCCGCCGCGGAGTTTCTCGGCGAGCGACGCGGCCGTGCCGGCGAGCTGGAGACCGGGCGAGGCGCGGTCGAAGGCGGCGGCGCGGGCTTCGTAGGGCAACGTCCACGAGTGCTCGACCATCGTCCTCGCCGCGGCGTCGCGGAAGCGGACGAACACCTCGCCGAGCTCGCCCTCGCCCTGCGGGAGCGCTTCGATCTCGTACACGGCCACGGCGGCCTCCTCGGAGGAGATCTCGGCGGCGTCGACGGCGTCGTTGCGGAAATCCTCCTCGCGCAGGCGGTGCTTCTCGAAGCCGACGAGGCGGTAACGGCCGACGCGCGCCGGGTTGAAACGTACCTGGAGCTTCACGTTCTCGGCGGCGGGGCGGAATGCGCCTGCGAGCTGGCGCGCGAAACCGGCGTCGGCCGCCTCGGGCGAATCGAGCACGTAGTAACGACCGTCGCCCTTGCGGGTGAGCGCCTCGAGCATCTCGTCCTCGACTCCCTCGAGGCCCACGCCGCAGGCGTCGAACGCGATGCGCTGACTGCGCAGCGTCTCGATGGCGGCGGCGAGGCGCTCGGGCCCGGCGTTGCCGAGGTTGGCGGCGCCGTCGGTGAGGAGGACGATGCGGTTCTGAGCGGTCGCTGAGAAATGGCGACGCGCGAGTTCGCCGCCGAGCTTGAGCGCCTCCTCGAGGTTGGTGCCCCCCTCGGCGGGCGTGCGGTCGAGCAGATCGAGCAACTGGTTGGCGTGGGCGCTGTCGAGCGCCTCGGCGAGCAGGCGCGGCTGACGCGCGAAGCCGACGAGCGTGACATGGTCGTTCGGGCCGAGCAGGCCGACGAGCGTCGACAACGCGGCGCGCACCGCAGCGCGGCGATCAGGGCGCTCCATCGAGCCGGAAGTGTCGAGCAGCACGATGAGATTGAGGGGAGTGCCGCTGCCGCGGCCGGTGGCCGGCACGCGCACGGCGATGCGCACGAGGTTGCGCTGCTGCGCGAACGGGTGCGCCGCCTGCTCGACACGGCAGGAGACCTTCTCGCCAGCGCCGGGCGCCGGGTCGCCGTAGTCGAAGGCGTTGTAGAACTCCTCGGGCCGGATCGAAGCGGCATCGGGCACGCGGCCGGCGGCGAGCGCGGCCAGCGCGAGCTTGAAGGAGGCGTCGCTCACGTGGAGCGAGAAAGTGGAGACGGGCTCCTGCGCGGCGCTGGTCTCGTCGGCGGTGGGCGGAGGGAGGGGCTTCTGGGCGGGGCGTGGGAGGGGGCCGTCGGAATTGGCGGTGGACTGGGTGGACGGAGTGGACGCGGTGGACGCCGCCGGCAGGAGCACTTGGTTCTGATCGAGGCCGCCCACGGCCATGCCAGCGGAGGTCGCCGAAGGACCGCGGCGCTTGGGCTTCTTCGTCGGTCGGTTGTCGCGCAGGAAGCTCTTGTCCTGCGTGACCTCGAACGGCGAGAGGACGACGATTTCCTCCTCGGCGATAGCGGGTTGCTCGCCGCCGAGGGCGACGGGGCTGCTGGGTACCGGGAGGCCGCGTTTGCGTTTGGAACGGAAGTTTCCGTGGACACCACCCACTTCCTTCTTCGCGCCATATTCGAGCATCGTGCGGCTGTCGGTGGCGCCGACATCTTTCAGGAAGTCGCTCGAGACGACCGAGATGGCGGAGCCAATATCGTGGAGCTGAGTGCGGATACGTGTGCCGGTGAGCGTGTTGGAGGCGGTGTAGCCGACACTCATCTCTTCATTCACCTCGAACGGCTCCATCATGCCCGTCGTGCCTTCGTCGGTGGTGCGGTTGTCGTAGTTGAGCGTCGCTGGTACCGGCGGCGAGGCGTCGCCATAACGGACGCTGTCTTTGCGGCGCACTGCGCTCGTCTCTGCCTGGGTCCGCAGTTGTGCGACCTCCGCTTCGGCTTTGGCGCGTTGGGTGTCGCGATCCAGTTCGGACATCTCCTGCGCATGACGTTCGGTCGCGGCCATCCGCTCCTCCTTCCGGGCCAGAGCTTCCGGAGCAGCCATGCGCACTTTCTGGAAACTCGGGATCGCAAGTGTAGCGAGCATCCCGACGACAACGAAGCACGCAGCGATGGCGAAAAGCCACTGGCGATCCTTCTTCTTGGCCTTCGTGAGGCCGGACATCGGGAGAACCTTGGTATTGGCAGAAACGCTGCGCCTAGGTTGCGTGGCTGCTTTTCCGGGGACGGCGCCCACGGCTACAGCGGAGGCGGAGCCGATCACGGCGAGGAGTTTGGCACGCCGATCGGGGGAGAGACGGAGCGGTTTGGTATCGGGGCGCGCGGCCTCGCCGACGAGTCCGTGGACGGCTTCGATGCGGCGTTTGAAAGCGGCAAGCTCGGGGCGGGCGGCGACGGCGGCCTGGAGCGCGGCGATCTCGAAATCGGAGGCCTCGCCGAGCACCCAGGCGACGATGCGCTCCTCGAGCTGGTCGTCGGTCGGGCGGTGCGGGGCGGGCGGTTGGTTGGCGGAATTCATGTTCAGCCCTCGCTTCCTTCGATGCCGGCGCGGCGGAGCGCGTCGGCGAGCGACTTGAGGAGATGGTGCAGGCGGAAACCGACGTTGCCGGCGCTCAGGCCGGTGCGGCGTCCGATCTCCTGATACTGGAGCTCCTCGTGGTACTTGAGGTGGATGAGGCGGCGGTCGGCGGCCGGCAGCTCGGCGAGGAGCAGCCGGACGGTGCCGACGGCCTCGTCGCGGCCGAGGCGCTCGGCGGCGGAGCGCGCGTCGCCGGTGGCGGTGTCGGGATCGAGCTCGGCCTCGGCGGGGTGGTCGCGGAGGTGGTTGAGCGCGAGGTTGCGGACGGTGCGGTAGAGCCAGGCGCGCGGGTTCTCGACTTCGCCCCACGACTGGTGGAGGCGGAGAAACGCCTCCTGCACCAGCTCCTCGGCGACGGACCGCCGGCCCGTGAGCCCGAGCGCGTAGCGCAGAAGGCCGGATTCCTCCTCCTCGAACAACGCGGCCAGACTGGGCGTATCCGGATCCATGCGCGGGGTGTGCTCCGCCACCAGACCGGAAATACCGGGGGGTGGCGAGCAAACTTCGGAGGAGACCGGGGCGTCCATGGCGGCGGGAGATGGCAAAGCGCAGTCAGGACCGACAGAAGGCAACGAAGGGAACAAAGGCCGGAGGAGCCATGGTGGGGCGTGCCGTCGGGTGGGCCGCTTCGTTATCTTCGTTTTCTTCTGTGGGCTGCTGGAACTGCATGAAGCGGAGCCGTCGAGACTCCACCCGATGAAGACACGCGAGCCCCGGGTTTCTTAGCAGATTTCGCAAAATGCCGGGCGGAGACGCCGTCGGGCGCAGGGCGGTGCTTCAGCCCGACCAATCGGTCGGGGCAAACGCATCCGCTGCGAGGATGACCTCGGGTGGACCGCCCTGATGGCCGCGCCTCCGGTGCGGTGGGCTGCGCCGCCGACGGAACGTTTCGTTCTGCGGTGCGGCAGAAGCTGCGGGAGGCTCGCATCGCTCCCATGACTACAGGCCCGGCCGGTGCTGCCGCCGTCGAGCTCCGCGCCGGGCTCAGTAGGGAGTGCGCCGGGGGTTCGCAGTCCACTCGCGGAAGACGACGAGGCCTTCGTCGCGCAGAAGTGGGATCTCGGGGACACGCCGCTCGGCGGGCGGGGCGACGAGTTCGCGGTACAGGAAGGCGTCGTCGAAGCCGATCGCGGCGGCATCGTCGCGGGTGCAGGCGAAGACGATGCGCTCGATGTGTGCCCAATACGCGGCGGCGAGGCACATCGGGCAGGGCTCGCAGCTGGTGTAGAGCGTGGCGCCGGTGAGGTGGAAGCGGCCGAGTGCGGCGCAGGCGTCGCGCAGGGCGACGACCTCGGCGTGTGCGGTGGGGTCGTTGGTGCTCGTCACCCGGTTCTGCCCGCGGCCGACGATGCGCCCGGCGCAGACGATCACGGCGCCGAACGGTCCGCCCATGCCCTCGGCGGCCCCGGCGTGGGCCAACCCGATGGCCTCGCGGAGGAAGGGGAGGTCGGGCTCAGGGGAGGCGTTCATGATTGGAACACTCTGGCCCAGCCCGATGCCGTTGGCGAACCGCAGATGCACTCCACCCCTGCGCCCAGCCAAATAACTCCACGACCGTGAACCTATTTGGTGAGCCTCGGCCAAAGCGGTTCGTCTGGGATCGCTTGTGGTTTCGGATGTCGTTCTTTATAAACAACAAAAGACGTTTCCTCTGGGAAGAAAGTTTCTGCCAAATAAGTTCACGGTCGTGAACCTATTTGGTTCCGAGTGGGGAAGCGGCGGACGGGGGTGAGGTGGCTGGCAGGTGGCGCACGGTGGCCAGCGCGGCTTCGAGCTGCGGGTCGGGGATGGCGCCGGGGGCGGGAGGTACGGCGAGGTCGGGGGTGACGCCGCGGCCTTCGAGGCGGCGGCCGTCGGGGCCGATGTAGTCGTAGACGCTGAGTTGGAGTTCGCCACCGCCGGGGAGCGGCCAACGCACACAGACCAGGACGTTGCCCGGGGTGGACGCGCCGACGATGGTGCCGCGGCGCTCGTGCTGCACGACGGCGGCGAGGATCTCGGCGGCGCTGGCGGAGTAGTCGGAAACGAGCACGGCGAGCGGGCCGGCGTAGTGTGCGGCGGCGGGATGCCGGGGCGAGCGCCGCGGTGCGGTGCGGGTCTCGCCGCGGGCGCGGACGCGGCCAATGGCGGCCCGCGAGGGGAAGATCTCGGCGAGGATGGCGGCGAGGGCGCGGGCTTCGCCACCGACGTTGTCGCGCAGATCGAGGATGAGTCCGCCGGTGGGCGGGTGGCGTTTGAGCTCGGCCCGCAGCCAACGCGCGGCGGGGAGGTCGAAGGAGTCGAACGAGAGCAGGAGCACGTCGCCCGCGAGGCGGCGGGCGTCGCGAACTGGCGGGTACACGAGGCGGCGGGCGCGGAGTTCGAGGCGCAGCGGGCGGCCGAGGGCGTCGAGGAAATCGCAGCGGACGAGCTGGCCGTCGGCGAGTTTGCCGAGGCCGAGAACGTCGCCGGGCGGGCGGTCGTCGGCGGTGACCAGGATCCAGCCCGGCTGGACGCCGGCCAACGCGGCCGGGCTGCCGGGGAAGACGGCGAGGATGCGGCGGGCGCCGGGGCGGTCGGCGACGGGGCCGGTGCGGAAACCGAGCAGGTTGCTTTGGCGACGGCGGAACTGCGCCACCTCCTGCGGCGAGAGGGCGCGGGTGTGCTCGTCGCGGAGTTCGCCGAGGAGCGCATTGAGCGCGGCATAGAGCTCGGCGTCGGAGGTGGCGTTGAGCGCGGCCGGGCGGTGGCGGGCGCGGGCGGCGGGCCAGTCGGCGCCGTTGCAGGCGGGGTCGTAGTAGCGGCGGGCGATCCAGTCGGCGGCCTGGTCGTAGACGCGGGCGTTGAAGACGGCGCGTTTGGCGGGCGCGCCGGGGGCGGCCGGGGAGAGATAATTGAGGGCCGCCGCGGGGGGAGGGATCGTCGCGCAACCGCCCAGCAGGAGCGCGGCGAGCGCGAGAAGCAGGCGGAGCGGGTGGGGGCGGCGCGGCACGGGGCGAGCGTGGTGTTTCCGCCTGCGGACGGCAATCGCGGCCGTCCGGCGATCCGGGGTGCGGCCGCGGGAACAAGCCGGCCCGAGGCCGGACTAACAGGCTACCGATGGCCGCCGGGCGGGACCGCTCCGTTCGCGGCCGCTGGCGGTCAAACTGCCAACACTGCAACGACCAGACAGAAATTGAGCCATGAATACTCCGATCACCCTCCGCTTTCTTTTCGCCGCTGCCACGTTGTTCGTCTTCGGGCAGACGGCTCGTGCACAGGACGCCGCTCCGAGCAAAGCCACCGTCACCTTTGAGAACCCCGAGAGGTTCACCGATGTGAAGGATTCGATCTCGGGCACCGACAAGGGGCGCGACCACTATCTGAAACTGATTCGCATGGCGGTGGAGGAGCAGGCCAAGGCGCTGTTGCCGGCGGGGCAGAAGCTGGCGATCACCTTCACCGACATCGACCTGGCCGGCGACTACCTGCCCTCGATGGCCGCCAACCAGGACATCCGCGTGATGAAGGACATCTACATGCCGCGCATGAAGTTCACCTACGCGATCACCGACGAGGCCGGTGCGGTCGTGAAGGAGGGCACGGAGAACCTCTCCGACGTGAACTACCTGCAGAACATCGGGATCGTGGGGCGCAACGACCCGCTCTACCACGACCTCACGATGCTGCGCGATTGGCTGCGCAAGACGCTGAAGTGATTGCCGGGCGGTGCCGCGCAGTGGCGGCCGCCTCCATTGCACGGACGGGAGCCGGCCTGCGGGCCGGCTCTTCTCTTTTGCTCCCCGGCCCGGGCGGAGTCGCCCGCCACGGGACCGGGGCCGCCACGCGGCGGGCGCGACCGGCTGCGCCGCTCGGCGGGGGCTGAAGCTCCCCGCTATGTTCCGCTGTATTCAGGATCGTCCCTCGCCGGGGAGGGGTGGCGGAGTCGCGTGGCCGACGTAGCGGAAAAGCCCGCGCGCGACGTTTCGTTCAAACGACTGCTCCTCGACGGACTGCAGGTAGGCCTTCAGCTCGGCGACGTTATCGAAGCTGCGAAACGTGTCGCGGGCGGCGGCCATGAACGCCTGGAGCGCGGTGTCGAACTCGGCGACGGTCCCGCTGCGCAGCTGGTGTTTCCGCGTGAGCCCGCCGTTGTCGAAATGCTGGCGGTGGTTGAGGAACTCGTGGTTGGTGCCGTCGGCCCCGACGAGCGCGCCGGTCAGCACGACGACGTTCCGGGTGACACCGGCGGCGTGGTTGACGACGAAACCGACGGACAGGCCGCGCTGCCGGTCGCGATGGAGCGCGAGGTAGCTGAAGCCCTGCTTCATGGCGGGATCGAGGATCCGGATCAGGCGGCCGAAGCGGCCCTCGGTGTATCCGAGGTCCCGTGCCGCGGTGACGACGGGCAGCAGGTGGAGGCGCGCCTCGGGGCTGAGGTCCGCCTCGGGGCAGGGGGCTTCGGCCTCGTGGGCCGGCAACCAGAGCTTGCCGGCCCGGTGGGCGTTCGCCTTGAGGACCAGCGCGAGGGCGAAGCGGAACGGGCTGCCGCCGAAGCGCCATGCCTCGCGAAGGGTGAGGCCGCGGAAGTTGATCTGGTAGACGCCGGGGGTCATGGGCGGTGCGACAGGTTGCCGACGGCCCCCGCCGGCGGCAAGCGTCAGGCTTCCGCCTCGACGAGGTCCTTCTCGACGCGGAGGTTCTCGATGATGAACCCCTGGCGATCGGGCGTGTTCTTGCCCATGTAGAAGCTCAGGAGGTTGTCGCTGTTGTGCAGGTTGGCCAGCGAGACCGGCTCGAGGCGGATGCCTTCGCCGATGAAGTCCTTGAACTCCTCCGGCGAGATCTCGCCGAGACCCTTGAACCGCGTGACCTCCGGGCTGGCGCCGAGCTTCCGCATCGCGGACTGCTTCTCCTCCTCGGAGTAGCAGTAGTGCGTCACCTTCTTGTTGCGCACGCGGAAGAGCGGCGTCTCCAGGATGTAGAGATGGCCGTTGCGGATGAGGTCGGGGAAGAACTGCAGGAAGAAGGTGATCAGGAGCAGGCGGATGTGCATGCCGTCGACGTCGGCGTCGGTGGCGATGACGACCTTGCCGTAGCGCAGGCCGTCCATGCCGTCCTCGAGGTTGAGGGCGGACTGGAGGAGGTGGAACTCCTCGTTCTCGTAGATGACTTTCTTGGACAAGCCGTAGGTGTTGAGCGGCTTGCCCTTGAGGGCGAAGACGGCCTGCGTGGCGACGTCGCGCGTGGCGGTGAGGGAGCCGGCGGCGCTGTCGCCCTCGACGATGAAGAGCGTGCTGTCCTCGGAGCGTTTTTCGCGGTCGCCGAGGTGGAAGCGGCAGTCGCGCAGCTTCTTGTTGTGGAGCGAGGCCTTCTTGGCGCGCTCGCGGGCGAGGGAGCGGATGCCGGCGAGCTCCTTGCGCTCGCGTTCGCTGGCCTGGATCTTGGCGAGGATGGCGGCGGCGGCCTCGGAGTTTTTGTGCAGCCAGGCATCGAGCTGGTGCTGCACGAACTGCCCGATGAACTGCTTGATCGAGGGGCCGTCGGGGCCGACGTCGGTGGAGCCGAGCTTGGTCTTGGTCTGCGACTCGAAGACGGGCTCGACGACGCGCACGGCGATGGCGGCGAAGATGGACTGGCGGATGTCGGCGGCGTCGAAGTCCTTCTTGAAGAACATGCGCACGGTCTCGACGACGGCCTCGCGGAAGGCGGCGAGGTGGGTGCCCCCCATGGTGGTGTGCTGGCCGTTGACGAAGGAGAAGTACTCCTCGCCGTAGTGGGCGCCGTGGGTCATCGCGATCTCGATGTCGTCGCCGTCGAAGTGGGCGATCGGGTACAGGGTCTCGCCGCTGAGGTTCTTCTTGAGGAGGTCCTCGAGGCCGTTCTCGGATTTGAAGGGCTTGCCGTTGAAGACGAGGGTGAGGCCGCGGTTGAGGAAGGCGTACTTCCAGAGCAGGTCCTCGATGAACTCGGGGCGGAACTGATAGTCGGCGCCGAAGAGCGCGGGGTCGGGCGTGAACTCGATGATGGTGCCGTTGCGCTCGTCGGTCTTGGCCGGCTTGTGGTCCTTCCGGAGTTTGCCCTGTTCGAACTCGACGATCTTCGTCTGGCCGTCGCGCACGGCCTGGGCGCGGTAGGTGAGGGCGAGGGCGTTGACGGCCTTCTGGCCGACGCCGTTGAGGCCGACGGATTTCTGGAACGCGGCGGAGTCGTACTTGGCGCCGGTGTTGATGACGGAGACGCACTCGAGGAGTTTGCCCAGCGGGATGCCGCGGCCGTAGTCGCGTACGCGCACGGTGCGTTCGGTGAGCTCGATCTCGATCTTCTTGCCGAAGCCCATCGTGAATTCGTCGATGGAGTTGTCGATGGTCTCCTTGAGGAGCACGTAGATGCCGTCCTCGGCGTGGGCGCCGTTGCCGAGCCGGCCGATGTACATGCCCGGGCGCAGCCGGATGTGCTCGGTGGAGGAGAGGGTCTTGATGCTGGACTCGTTGTAGGCGGAAGCGGCCATGGACGGAAAAGGCAGAAGGAAGAATGCGGAAGGCAGAACGCGGAAACCGGAAACCGGAAACCGGAAACCGGAAAGAGGCTAGGGCGTGGGCGGGCGAGGCAAGCTTGGAGTGCG
>DAOOFR010000116.1:0-10821 GCA_035415285.1 Opitutaceae bacterium | reverse complement strand
ATTTTCATCCTTGCCTGCGACGCCTTCATAGCAGGTCCAGTCTTCGACTGGACCCTCTGGACTCACGCGGCTCCTGCTGCGTCCATGCTCTGGCACGATCTCTCGCGTGCGCTGCGGCCCAGTCGCGAGCCGTCCTCTGCGGCTCACGCCCACTGCGACCGGTCGCAGACCGGTCCTACTTGGCCAGCCGTTCGACTCGCACGCGCAGGAAACGCCGCGGCACGCTGCCGATCGCGACGGTATCCTGCTCGAGGACATCGAGCGGCACCCCGGGCGCGATCGTCTTGAGCGTCGCCCACGTCACCAGATCGGCGCTGTGCTCGATCACGTAACGGATGTCCGTGGCGGCGGACTTCCGCTTGAAGGCGACTTGCAGATACTGCCCGCCCCCGCCGCTCACAGGCGTGACCGTCACCGGCTGCGTCACCGGGCCGCTGGGCGCGAGGCCGAAGGCGTAGCGGGCGAAATTCGTGATTCCCGAGCCGCTCGGATCGTCGCCAACGCCACCGGCCACCGAATTGCCGACGCGCCACGACTCGAAATCGATATAGGCCTCGCCCGTGGCTGTGAGCGTGGCCGGCCCCGAAGTCGCCGCGGGTGCAACATAGTTGTCGACCACGCAGCGGAACTGGTCGCCATTCATTCCACCGTCGATCCCGGTGAGCGTGAGCGTCGCCGTGCCGGTGCCCCGGTAGGTGGCGCCATCGGCCAGGTCACCCCACGTCGACGAGCCGCTCGGCTTGCGCTGCCAACGATACGCGAAGGCCGCGGGCGTGCCCTTTGCCGTGACGGTGAACGTCACGCTTTGCCCCGCCGCCGCGGACCGCGCCGCCGGGTGCACCGTGATCGCCGGTGCAATGCCGACGGCGACCACGGCCGTGCTTCCGTCGAGGTGCGAGTTGTCGTAGGCGCGGCTCACGTGGCAGCGGAACTTGTAGCCGTCGTGCAACGCCGCGAGCACGACCGAGAGGTTGCCGCCATCGCCGTAGCCGCTCGTCGTGTACGGTCCGCCGGTGGCGATGTCCGTCCACGCCGTGCTACCGGGCGACTGCGCCTGCCACTGGAAGCCGCCGGGATTGCCATTGGTGTTGATCCCGAAATCGATCGTTTCGCCGATGGAGGGCACATGGACCACGAGCCGGCGCACCTTGCTGTTGCCCGCGTCGGTCACGAGGAGGTTGCCGCGGTTGTCGCAGGCCACGCCCCACGGGTTCCAGAAACGCGCGGAAGCGCCCGCGCCATCCGTGTCGCCGTACCCGCGATCCTGCCCGCTGGGCTTCCGGCCGGCGATCGTGCGCACGCGTCCGTCGGGATCGATCTGCCGCACGGCGTGGTTGCCGGTGTCGGCCACGTACAGCACGCCGCGCGAATCGACCGCGAGGCCAGCGGGGCCGTTGAAGCGCGCCGCCGCACCGACGCCGTCGTCCGTGCCGGACTCGCAGTTCATGCCCGCGATGGTCGTCACGGTGCCGTCGGCGGCGATCCGCCGGATCGTGTGGTTCGCGCGGTCGGCGACGTAAAGAGTCCCGGCGGCATCAACCGCGAGCGCGGTCGGGCTCCCGAAGGTGGCCACGCCGAGCGCGCCGTCCTGCGCCCCGCTCAGCAACGAGCGCCCGGCGACGAGCCGGACCACGCCGTCGGTGTCGATCTTGCGCACCGTCTGGTCATCCGTATCGGAAACGTAGATTGTGCCGAGGGTGTCCACGGCCACGCCCTGCGGGCGGTGGAACCGGTACGGCTGCCCCGCACCGTCGGCGATCGTGGTCACCACGCCGGCGGGCGTCACCCGGCGCAGCGTGCCGTTGTCGGTATCGGCGACGACGATGTTGCCGTCCGGTGCGAACGCGAGGGCCTGCGGCCCGGCGAGGCGCGCGGCCGCTCCGGTGCCGTCGACGTTGCCCCAGCCTTCGCCCTCCCCTGTGCCGGCCTTGCCGGCGAGCGTCGTGACGGTGCCGTCGGGCAGGACCTTGCGGATCGTGCCGCCGGCGGCGTCGGCCACGTAGGCGACGCCGGCCGCATCGATCACAATTCCGCGCGGGCCGGAGAACTTCGCCGCGGCGCCCACGCCGTCGACGATGCCCCAGCTGCTGCCCCAGTTGGTGTTGGGTTTGTCCGCACCAGCCAGACGGGTGACGTCCACGATCAACTCGACGTCGGAGACATCGCCGGTGATGCGGACCTCGTTGTCGCCGGCGATCCAAAGCGTCGAAGCGTCGGTGGCGACCGTGGTGGAGAAGCCGTTGTCGACGAGGCAGCGGACCTCCGTCTCGACTAACGCCATGCTCATGCCGGGGATCACCAGCGTGTCAGTGTCGGCGCCGGTGAAGCGCGCGTCCGTCGCGCAGTCCGTCCAGGAACCCCACTTCGGCAGGAACTGCCAACGATAGTGGAGCACGTCGTTGGCGGAGGTCGCCCGGATCGTGACCGTGTACGGGGTCACGCCGGCGGACTTCTTCGGCTGCTGCGTGATCGCGGGGGGCGTCGCCCACTCGACCGTGCCGCGCCGGATCACGTGGTTACCGGTATCCGCGATGTAGATCGTGCCGTCCGGCGCGACGGCCACCCCGTGGGGCGCCGAGAGCCGGGCGACCGGACCGGCCCCGTCGGCCGCACCCGCGACATCGCCGAACCCGGCGATGGTGTGCGACGTGCCGTCGGTCGCGATGAGGCGCACGGTCTCCGCATCGGGATCGGCGACGAGCAGGTTGCCGGCGTCATCGAAGGCGAGCGCCATCGGCCGGCGGAACCGCATATCGCCGCTATCGCCATCGCTAGTGCCGAAGGATTCGGCCACGCCATACGCCGTGGAAACGGTGCCGCCGACGATCTTGCGGATGGCGGCGTTGTTGGAGTCGGCCACGAAGATCTCGCCGGCGGCATTCACCGCCACCGCCGTCGGGTAACAGAACTGTACTTGGGTGCCGGTGCCGTCGCGCGTGCCGAAGCCGTAGGCCGAGGAGTTGCCGGCGACCGTCGTCACGGCGCCCGCCGGGGTGACGCGGCGGATCAGGTTGTTGAACGTGTCGGCCACGATGAGGTTGCCGTCGTTGTCGAACGCGAGGCCCTGCGGGTGCCGGAAGCGCGCGTCGGCCCCGGTGCCATCGGCCACGCCCGACTCGCCCGCGGTGCCAGCCAGCGTGGTGACGACGCCCGCTGTCGTGATCTTCCGGATCGTGTGGTTGAGTGTGTCGGCCACATAGACCGTGCCGTCGGCGGCCGCGAGAATGCCCTCGGGCTGGTGGAAACGCGCCGCCGCGCCCGTGCCGTCGGCCGAGCCGGTGGCGCCGGCGGTACCCGCGAGGGTCGTGGCGACGTCGGCGGGCGTGAGCTTGCGAACCGTGGAGTTGAGGGTGTCGGCCACGTAGAGGTTGCCCGCGCCGTCGCAGGCGAGCGCGCGCGGTTGGCGGAAACGCGCCGCGGTGCCGGTGCCGTTGGTCGAGGCCGGGGCAACGCCGGCAAAGGTGGTGACGACGCCCGCCGTCGTGATGCGGCGGATCGCGTGGTTGCGCGAGTCGGCCACGTAGACCGTGCCATCGGCCAGCGCGGCGAGGCCGGCCGGAAGATCGAACTGCGCGGCCGCGCCCGTGCCGGTGGCGCTGCCCGCGCGCTCGGCGGTACCGGCCAGCGTGGTGACGGCCGCCCCGCTCGCCGCGATCCGGCGCACGGTGTGGTTGCCGGCGTCCGCCACGAACACGTTGCCCGCCGCATCCACGGCGACGGCACGCGGCAGATAGAACTTCGCCGCCAGCCCCGCGGCATCGGTGGTGCCGGGGACGCCGGCGGTGCCGGCCAGGGTGGTGACCGCTCCGGCTGAGGTGATCTTGCGGATGGTGTGGTTGCGCGAGTCGGCAACGTAGAGATTGCCCGCGGCATCGATGGCCAGACCGGCCGGCTCGTAGAAACGCGCGGCGCTCCCCTGCCCGTCCGCCGTACCGGAGCGGAGCGGATCGCCGGCGAAGACCGTGACCGGGCCGGAGCCGACGATGCGGCGCACGACGTTGTTCCCCCGATCGGAGAAGTAGACGGTCTGGCCGTCGGACGTGACGGCGATGCCGCTCGGGGCATTCACGACCGGGTCGGCCGCGGAGAGATCGAAGGTCGTGACGACGCCCGCCGCAGTGATCTTGCGGATCGCACTGTTGGCGGAGTCGGCCACGTAGACGTTGCCCTCCGCGTCGACCGCGAGGTGCAGCGGCGCGGCGAAGCGCGCGGCGGCCCCGGTGGCATCGGTCGCGCCCCACGCGCCCGGCGCACCGGCGAGCGTGGTGACGACGCCCGCCGTCGTGATCTTGCGGATGGTGCCGTTGCCGGTGTCGGCGACGTAGAGGTTGCCGTTCTGGTCGCGCGCCACACCGGCGGGATTGAAGAAGCGCGCGGCGGAGCCGGTACCGTCGACGGCGCCGGCGCTGACTGTGCCGGCAAAGACCGAGAGGTCGGCGCGCGCCTGCGTCGTCTGGGCAGAAGCGGGGACGCCGGATCCGGCAAGCAACGCCAGACCCACGCCGAGGCCCGCGACCTGCGAGCGAAGCAAGTGGGCGGCGTAGCGAAAGCCTCTCGCCTCCGGACGGAACGGAAGCCGTTCCGCCACCTGGCCGGCATGCCGGCCCGTAGGACCGGTCTCCGACCGGTCGCAATAGCCCCGAGCCCGCACGCCGGCTCGCGCACAAGGGGTCCAGTCGGAGACTGGACCTACGGGGCGCATCCTGAGAACGAGGGAGAGAAGGTGTTTCATGGCGTCGTTCTCCGGTTCAGTTGTTCGCCACAGCGGAGGCGGGGAAGACCAGGACACGCGTGTCGTAGTCCGCCAGTTTGAGGGTGAAGCGGGCTCGCCCATCGGAGGCGGTCGTATTCAGCGCCACGGCACCCGTGAGCGCATCGGTCGGGGCGTAGGCGCCGTCGACCAGGCCGGCGAGGTCGACCTGCACGGCGCTGTCGCCGCGGGCGAGGTTGGCGACGACCACCACGAGCCGCCCCTCCTGGTCGATGAAGCCCCAGGCGTTGGCCCCGGCCGAGGTGCGCACGGGGGTGAGCGCCGCGGCCTGCTCGGGGGTGACGACGGGGGCGACGGCCTCAAGCTTCGCGCGCTCGGCGGCGGGCAGGCGGTCCTGCCGCAGCACGATCCAGCACGTGGGCGCGGTGGAGGGCCCGAGATTCGCGAGCGCGGCATCGGTGGCGAAGTAGCCGCAGCCGACGGCATCGAACGCGCGGGTCGCCTCGTCGTTGACCCTCCAGCACACCCCCTCCCGCTCGAAGGAGCGCACCATCGCCTCCGAGTAGTAGAACCCGGGGCCGAAGGGTTTGCGCGGGATGTGGTTGTACATCGCGGCGCGGATGCGCGGATCGACGTTGTCGTGCGCGCTCATGCCGTAACCGTACTCGAGCGCCGTGACACCGCGCCGCACCGTGCCCTCGCGCGTGGCGACGTGGGTGAACACGATCTGGAACCAGTGGGTGTGCTGCACGGCGTCGCCCGCGGCACGCGGCAGGCCGGAGAACTCGAGGCTGCTGGTGAGCACGTCGTCGAAGACATCCATCTTCGAGCCGAGCCACATCGAGGGCTCCCACGCGCAGGCGGTGCCGACCGTGGCGGTGTAGAAGCCGGCCGTGTTCACCGAGCGGATCCAATCGCCCTGCATCTCGAGGTCGAAATACCAGCGCTCCGGCGGCAGCAGCTTGAGGTAGCGGCGCATGTCGCCGCCGAGCCAGCGCGTGAGGGTGACATCGCCGTAGATCTGCCCACCCACCAGCGCGGGCCGGCCACGGAGCGCCTCGATGCGTTTGGCGATCTCGGCGAAGTAGTGGCCGTAGGCGTCGCACCAGTAGTCGGCCCACTCGGGCATGAGGTGCGCGCGGATGTGCCGGGCCTTCTCGGGCGCGGTCGTGCCCGGCAGCGGATAACCGAGCCGGCGCTCGAACGCATCCAGATTTCGGGGATGGAAATCCGCGCCGCTGATGTAGAGGTTGGGCATGTTGACCAGCAGGTCGGCCGCGTAGTAGCCGCTGTAGTGGTCCAGCGCGCTGAGCGTCGCCATGCGTTCGGCGATAAGGTCGCCGTAGGTGCCGTGCGGGGTGTTCGCACCGGCGGGGCCGCAGTCGGCCGGATCGAGCGGCGTGGCGGGCGAGATCCAGCCAAGCAGGTAGAAATTGAAGCCGCCGTTGACGTCGCGGCCCATGAGATCGTCGCGCAGCCGGTGCCAGTCGGAGTAGGCGCGCGAGGCCGCACGCACGCGGGCATAACCGCCCTCGCCGTCGGGGCTGGCCGGCAACCCGGCGATGTAGGTGTCGAGCCAGGCCCCCGCTCCGATCGAGGCGTAGCGGCCGGACGCTTCGGTCTTGTCGGCCTCGATCTGGGACTCCCAGTGCTTGAGGTCGTCGGAGTCCTGCCAGAAGAGCTTGTCCGCCCACCAGGTGCCGGCGTTGCCCCAGGGCTGGATCCAGACCTCGTCCTCGCGCCCCCACTGGTAGGCGCCGCCGGTGGAGGGGTGGTCGGGGCTGCGGGAGTCGGCGGCGGAGAGCGCCGCGCACAGCGAAGCAACGGCACCGAGCGCAAAGAGACGGAGTTGGGGCATGACAGCCCGGATATACGGGCGGCGGGGGGCGAAGGGGCAAGGACGGCGCGTCCCGCGGGCGATTTTCACAGACTCCTCGCAGCGGCCCATTTCGTTGGCCGCCCGGAGCCTCCGCGCCCGCATCCCCGGCGCGAGCAGCCGCAACGCGCCGCCGCCCGCGCCCGCGGGATTCCCGTTGGACACGCGCGCGCCGGCCGTCGTTAACTCGCGGCGTCGCCATGGTCGTGCATCCGCGCCTCACCTCCCCCGCCAGCCGCTGGTTCCATTTCGCGGGACTCTTCCACGACGAGTTCGACCTCGGGTCGTTCTGGCTGCGCGGGGTCGCCAGCATCGTGCTACCTGCATTCGCGGACGTGCGCCGGGTGGTGTTGCACGGCGAGTTCAAGCCCTGGCCCGCAGCCGAAAACGCCGGCCGGCCGCCGTCGCTGGAGGTGTCGCTCAACGGCGCCCGTGTCGCCCTCGTCGCACCCGGCGCGCCCGGTCCCTTCGCGGTGCCGATCGACCTGCCCGAGCCGCGCGAAGGCACGACGCACACGATCGGGCTGCGCCTGCACGGCACCGCCTGGACCGACAACCTCGCCTGGCTCGGCCGCGTGACCCAGTCGCTCTCCTTCCTCGGCCCCCTCCATCGGCGCCTCCAGTGGTACCGTCGGCAGAACAAGAACCGCCAGCTGCGCATCCGCTCGCTGGTCGCCGACGCCGGCGAACCGATCTTCGATTTCGCCAACCGGCACGCGCCCTTCAACCACACCTTCTCCCGCCAGCATCTGCGGCTCGGGATGAATGTCGTCGGCTTCCACCAGGCCGAGCTCGGCGTGGGCGAGTCGGCCCGCTGCATGGTCCGCGCCGCCGACGCCGCCGGGCTGGCCGTCGCCGTCGTCCCGCTCAAGCTCAACTGCCTCAACCCGCAGGGCGACGACTCGCTCGCCGCCCGTCTCCAGGATTCCAATCCGCACGGGGTGAACGTCATCCATGTCGACGCCCCGCAGTCGCGCGACATCGACCACCACCACGGCCCCGCCTTCCGCGCCAACCGGTACAACATCGCCTACTGGGCCTGGGAGCTGCCCGAGTTTCCCGACGCCTGGCTGGAGCACGCGCAGTACTACGACGAGATCTGGTGCCCGAGCGACTTCGTGCGCGAGGCCATCGCCGCCAAGCTCCCGCACGCCGTGCACACGATGCCGCACGCCATCGGCTTCGCGCGCCCCACCGAGACCGGCGCCGCGCTCCGTCAGCGGTTCGGCCTGCCCGCCGACCGGTTCCTCTTCCTGTTCCTCTACGACCTGAACTCCTACAGCGAACGCAAGAACCCGCGCGCCGTGCTCGAGGCGTACCGACAGGCCTTCCCCGCCGCGCAGGACGTGGGCGTGGTCATCAAGGTCCACAACCGCGCCAACAACCCCGAAGCGTGGACCCGCCTCCAAGCCGAGGTCGCCGGCCTGCCCGGCGCCGTCCTCATCGCGGAAACGCTGCCGCGGGCCGACATCTACGCGTTGCAGGCGGCCTGCGACTGCTTCGTCTCGCTGCACCGCTCCGAGGGCTTCGGCCTCGCGGTCGCCGAGAGCATGTACCTCGGCAAGCCGGTGATCTCGACCGACTGGTCCGCCTCGGCGGAGTTCGTCGACGAGAGCAACGGCTGCCCGGTGCGCGCAAAGCTCATCACGCTCGAGCGCAACATCGGGCCCTACGCCAAGGGCCAGACCTGGGCGGATCCGGACATCGAACACGCCAGCTGGTGGATGCGGCGGATCGTCGACGACCCCGTGCTGCGCGCGCAACTCGGCGCCCGCGCCCGCGCGACGATCAAGGAACGTTTCGCCCCGGCCGTGATCGGCGCCCGTTACCGCCGCCGCCTCGAAGCGATCGCCGGCTGGTGAGACGGGATACGGCAGTTCGGACAGGCCACAGAGGCTGAGGAGAGACGGAAGGAGATCACAGAGACGGACTTGGGTGTGGCGAAGTTTGGTCCGCCCGGCTCACCCCAATGGCCCAAAGGGTTGGTACCTCTGGCCTCCAGTCTGTCTCCGTGCTCTCTGTGTACTCTTGCCTTATCTCTGTGCTCTCTGTGTCCAACGGCTTCGTCCGCGCTCAGCCCACCCGCGGATCGACCACACGCCCCATGAACAGGAGGCTGCCGGTGCGCGGATCGCAGACCCAGAACAGGAACGGGCGGTTCACGTGGAACTTCAGCGGGCCGTCGACCGCCACATCGTAGTCGGCCACTGCCGACGGCGCGCCGACCGCCGTGGCGGCCTGCGTGCCCTGCTCGGCCACGGCGAACCGCACGAGATGGTTCACGGCCGAGAGGTGGATCGATCCGTCGTCGCGGGCGATCCCCAGCGTGGAGAAATCGGCGTGGCCGTTGCGGTCGAAAACGGTCTTCGCCCCCAGTTCCTGCAACGCGGTGGAGAGTTCGGGGACCGGTCGGGCGGCCTGGAAGCGCGGCAGGCGGAGATCGACCTGGGTCGGCTCCGCGCGGCCGACGAGCTGCAGGCATTCGGCGATGCGAGCGGCGGAGAGGTCCGCCTCGACTTGCGCGAGGGTGGCGTCGGCCTCCGGCAGCAGCACGACCATCGCGAAACGCTCGCCCCGATAGGGCAGCTGGACGAGGCGGTATCCGGGCTGACGCACCGCGCGCAACCACGCCAGCCGCCGCATGGTCGGCACCTCGGCCACCTCCGGCGCCACGGGAGCCGGAGGTTCGGCCGCAGCGGTGGCGGCCGCCGGCGGGAGCGGCTCGCCCCCCGCAGTCGCGTTCGCATCCGGCGCGGCCGCCGCGGCCGCCGCGGCCGGCGCGACCGGATCGGTCGCCGCAGTCGCATCCGCCGCCGGCACCGGGTCCGCCTGCATCGCCGGCGCGGCCGGCTTGTCGCCGGCCACCGGAGTCGGCTCGGGCAGGTGAAACGGCGCCATGACCGTCAGGGTCGGGTCGAAGGCATCCTGCCACTCCCCATCAAAATAAACTGCGGCGCCGACCACCAGGTTCGCGTCCGGCTCCAGGGTTGTCGCATCGGCGATGGCCAGGATGCGATCGTCGGTGCGGGCGGAGATCCAGCGGTTCATCCAGTGGATGGCATGGTCGCCCTGGCCGAAGTCGATCACCCGCAACTCGCAGGCGCAGCGCTGGCGGAGCAGCTCCACAAAGTCGGTGTTGATCGCGTTCTGCGGGCGCACCCAGAGCGCCCGCGCGAACGCGAGCCCGTCCTCGCCGCCCGCCGCACGTTCCAGCCGTTGGGTGAGGATCGTGCAGCCATCGGCCGCCTCGGCCGGGGACACGGAGAGATGCAGCACCGCCGAGAGTTCCTCCCCGGCGGGCCCCCTGCTGCCCGCCGCGATCGGCAGCAAGGCCTGCGCAAGCCCCAGCGGGGCGATGGTGAAGTTGCCCGGGCGGGTCCGCAGGCGGGAATACAAGTCCGCCGCGAACCCGGTGCTCGACTGCGCCACGGCGAGGATCCGCGGATCGTCCGGCGCCTGGGGCACCGGCGGCACCTCAGCCGCAGCCAACCGCAGACCGAGCCCGACTACACCGACCGCCAAACCAAGCAGCTTTCGAGATGACATCGTGGGATGAGGAACAGCATTGGGGGAAGGGGGGAAGCGCTCAGCGTGCAAATCCGCACAGCGACGACGAGGAGAAATTCGATTCCGCGGGGGTTCACAGAAACCTCACGTTTGCCCACCCCGGAAACAGCACAGCCGCGCGCCCATGACGGGAACGCGGCTGCACCCGAATCCGGCGCGGAGGAACCGATCCGCCGCTCCGGCTCAGTAACGGTAATGTTCGGCCTTGTAGGGGCCGTCGACCGAGATGCCGAGATACTTGGCCTGTTTCTCGGTGAGGCGGGTGAGTTTCACGCCGATCTGCTCGAGGTGCAGGCGGGCGACCTCCTCGTCGAGCGCCTTGGAGAGGCGGTACACGCCCACCTTGTAGGTGTCCTTGTTCTTCCAGAGGTCGATCTGGGCGAGCGTCTGGTTGGTGAAGCTGTTCGACATCACGAAGGACGGGTGACCCTTGGCGCAGCCGAGGTTCACCAGGCGGCCCTCGGCGAGCACGAGGATCGAGCGGCCGTGCGGGAAGGTGTAGCGGTCGAGCTGCGGCTTGATCGTGTCGCGCGTCACGCCCGGGGCCGTATTCAGGCGGGCGATCTGGATCTCGTTGTCGAAGTGGCCGATGTTGCAGACGATCGCGTTGTCCTTCATCGCCTGCAGGTGCTCGAGGGTGAGCACATCGCAGTTGCCGGTGGTGGTG
>DAOOFR010000115.1:8863-10908 GCA_035415285.1 Opitutaceae bacterium | reverse complement strand
CCAACCCCAACACCCATCATGCGCAGACTCGTCTTCGTTTCCGCAGCCCTGCTCGGCTGCCTCCTGTTCACCTCTGGATGCGCCGTCGGGCGGCGCACCCTCCCGCTCACCGTGCCCCAGTCTCCCGGCCTCGGCACCACGAAGGGCACCGTCTTCATCGGCGAGGTCGCCGACGGGCGGCACTTCGAGAACAAACCCCAGTTGCCCTCCACGCCTTCGATCGATGGCGACGTGACCAGTGCCACCAAGGAACAACTGGCCAGGGTCATCGGCCGGCAGCGCAACGCCTATGGCGGCGCCCTCGGCGACATCGGCCTGCCCGACAACGACACGGTGATGAGCCGCACCCGCCTGCTGATCGAGGAGGGATTCCGTCGCAAGGGCTACGCGATCGGCACCGATCCGGCCAATGCCACGGCGGCCGCGGTGGTCATCGACGAGTTCTGGGCCTGGGTCACCCCGGGCATGTGGAGCATCTCCTTCGAGGCCAATGTCACCTGCAAGCTCACCCTCACGAAGGACGGCAATTCGAAGACGTTCACCGTCCGCGGCTACGCGATCAACAAGGGACAGGCCGCCACCAATCCCAACTGGCAGAAGGCCTATCAGGCGGCCTTCGACGACTTCCTGGTCCAATTCGATCGGACACTCACCAACGCGGGCCTCTAGTCCCGGAACCTACCCTCGCGTTTTGCCCCTGCCTGCCCGCGCCGGTCTGTCGGCGCGGGCTTTTTGTTTCTTCGCGCCGCGCCGCGACCGACGAGCGCCACCGCCCGCGCGAAAGCTACCGTCTTGCCGCTCCCCGCGCTTGATCCGCCCGCCGCCGCCCGCTTCGCTCGTCCCCCCGATTCTCTCCTGCGTCCGCCCCCACCGCGCATGCGCGTCACCCTCGTCCATCCCGCCGGCTTCAATTTCGTGCCCGGCCAGCCCGACTTTTCCGTGCTGGCAAACCGGATGGCGCCCATCGGCATCCTCCAGCTCGCCGCCTGGCTGGAGCAGCACGGCCACCCCACCGCCGTGCACGACTGCCTCGGGCCGGTCGCACCGCGCGGCGTCGCCGCCAACGCCGACGCCATCCTCGCCACCAAGCCCGACCTGATCGGCTTTTCGGCGACAACCGCCGGCTTCATGGACGCCGTCGACCTCGCCGCCGAGATCCGCCGCCGCGAACCGGCGATCAAGCTCGTCGTCGGCAACGTCCACGCCACCGCCATCGGCGCACCGCTGCTCCAGCATTTCCCCGAGATCGACGCGCTCTGCATCGGCGAAGGCGAGGGAGCGATGCTCGACCTCGCCGAGGGCCGTCCGTGGAAGGACATCCCGAATCTCGTCTACCGCGACGGCGACACGATCCGCACCAACCCGCGCCGCGCCCGCATCCTCGATCTCGATTCGCTCCCCTTCCCCGCCTACGAGAAGCTCGCCGGCTTCCCCCGCGGCTACCACCTGCCGCTCTTCTCCTTCGAGAAACGCTGGGGCGCGACGATGATCACCTCGCGCGGCTGCCCCTACACCTGCTCGTTCTGCGACCGCACCGTCTTCGAGCGTACCCACAAGTTCAATTCCGCCGCCTACATCCACGAGCACATGCGGCACCTGCGCGACCGCTTCGGCGTGCACCACCTCAACATCTACGACGACCTCTTCACCGCGCACAAACAGCGCATCGACGAGCTCTGCCGCCTGCTCGTCGACCGCCCTCTCGGAGTGAGTTTCAACTGCGCCATCCGCACCGGCCACACCTCCGCCGAGATGCTGCGCGACCTCAAACGCGCCGGCGCCTTCATGGTCTCCCTCGGTATCGAGTCCGCCGATCCGGCGATGATGCGCCGCCACAAGGCCGGCGTCACCCTCGACGCCGTGCGCGACACCGTGGAGAAGATCCACGCCGCCGGCCTGCGCGCGAAGGGCCTGTTCATCTTCGGCCTTCCCGGCGAGACGCCCGAGACCGTGCGCACCACCAGCGACTTCATCCTCTCGCTCGACCTCGACGACATGAACCTCACCAAGTTCAGCCCGCTCTACGGCGCGCCGATCTGGGAGGA
>DAOOFR010000115.1:4588-8763 GCA_035415285.1 Opitutaceae bacterium | reverse complement strand
GCCGCGCGCTACTTCAGCGCGAACAAGGCGCAGCTCGAGGCGGCCAAGCGCGAGTTTCCGCTCCACCCGCGCCAGCCGCGAAACCTCGCGCCCGCCCTCAGCCCCGAGCTGCGCGCCGACGCCGCGGCGGCGATGAAGCCCGCCACGCCGCAGCCATGACCGCGACGCTGCTCACCTGCTGGGGCACGCTCGTGCAACGCGAGCCCGCGGCCCTCGCCGTGATCGACGGCTCCACCGGCCGCCGCTGGTCGCGCGCCGAGCTCGCCGCTGTCTCCGATGAGTGGAGCCGCAGCGTCGCCGCCGGCCACAACCTCGCCGGCCGCCGCGTGCTCGTCGCCGAGCCCAACGGCGCGCGGTGGTTCCACGTTTTCCTCGGCTTGCTCCGGCTCGGCGCGATCCCGATCCCGGCCGATTCCACCGAGCCCGCCGGCGCGCTGGCCGAGCAGGCCCGCGGGCTCCGTGCCGCCGCGCTGTGGCACGCCGGCGCGCTGCATCCATTCTCCGGCGCCACGCGACACCGCCGCCACAACCTCTGCCTCTTCAAGCTCACCAGCGGCAGTACCGGCGTGCCGAAAGCGCTGCCGTTCACCCACACCCAGATGCTCGCCGACGGCCGCCAGGTCTGCGCGTCGATGGGCATCGCATCCGGAGATCTCAACCTCGCCGTCATCCCACTCGGCCACTCGTACGGCCTCGGCAATCTCGTCGTGCCACTGCTTGAGCAGGGCACTCCGCTGGTCTGCGTCGCCAGTCCTTTGCCACAGGCGCTCGCGGCCGACATCGCCCGCTGGCGCCCGACCGTCTTCCCCGCCGTGCCCACGCTGCTGCGTGCGCTGGTCCGTAGCGAAATCGCACCCGCGCAGTTCGCCAGCCTACGGCTTGTCATCTCGGCCGGTGCGGCACTGCCCGCCGAGTTGGCCGCGGAGTTCGTGGCCAAGTTCGACCGCCGCATCCACAACTTCTACGGCGCGAGCGAGACAGGCGGCATCTGCTACGACCGCACCGGCGAGGCCACGCTCACAGGCCGCAGCGTGGGCGCGCCGATGGAGGGCGTGCGCCTGCGGTTCCGCGCGGGCCATCGCTTCACCATCGAAAGCGCCGCCGTGGGCGGCACCGGCCGCTTTTCGCCGGCCGATCGCGGGATGCTCGACGCCGCCGGCGAACTGGTCCTCCTCGGCCGCGCCGGCCGCACCGTGAAGATCGCCGGCCGCCGGCTGGACCTCGCCGAGGTCGAGCACGCACTGCTCGCGATCCCCGGCGTGCGCGCCGCCTGTGTGCTGTCGCATCCGCAGCGCACCGACGCCTTGGCCGCCGCCGTCGCCAGCGACCGATCCGGCGCCGAACTGCGTGCCCAACTGCAGGCCCGCCTGGCGCCGTGGAAGATCCCCGCTCACATCCTCTCGCGGCCCGACCTGCCCGTGACCGAGCGCGGCAAGACCGATCGCCGGGCAGTGGAGAAGCTCCTGGCTCCTGGGTCAGGGTAGGGACGTTTCTCCGAACCGTCCCTACCCGTCGCTCACCTCCAACGCCGCGGCGCGCGCTCACCGCGGATTTCGTCCACGGCGGTATCGGAGGAACCGGCCTCCCTACTCCACCGCCGCGCCGAGCAGCGTGGCCTCGATCTCGACGTTCAACTCCCGGCGACAGATATCGGAACGCAGGTAGCTCGCCCGGTCCGCCGGCTCGAGCCACTCGCGCTCGAGCAGAGCGCGCACAGCGGGCAGATCGGCCGCATGCCGGAGGTAGATCTTGAAATGTCGCACGCCGGCCCGACCGCGTGCCAGATCCGGGCCGATCCCGCAGGCGGACGAGATCTCGCGCAGGTTCTCCAACGTGCAGGCCAACTGCGGCAGCGTTTCACCCGGCGCCACCGTCGTGTGGCCGCGGATCGCCGCTGTACCGGAAACAAAGACATCGGCCCGGCCGGCCGCCGCCGGCACCACCGTCGCCCGCGCGAAGCTCGGCGGACGCGGCCCGTGTTCCGGCGGGTATTCATAAGCCGGGACCTGCCGCGGATTCTCGACATGGCGGGGTGCGCGCGTCGTCGCCGCAAACACAACCGTCAGCTCCGCCGCATCCGTCCCGACTGCCGAGGCGGCCGGAATCGCTGTCCGAAAGCTCGGGCCGAACTCGCGCTCGAAGGCCAACGAACGCCCGCGGCTGAAGGCGCGGTAACGCTCGAGCCCGCCTACGTCCGGTTCGTTGATCGCGGGCACATAGTTCCAGATCCGGGCCAGCCGCCATCCGCGCGCCGCAGCGAACAATGCTTCGTAGATCAGCCGCGCCGTCGCTTCGATGCTGGTACCGGCGGCCGGCACCACACGCGCCGCACCGAACAACCATTCGGTCCCGCGACTGAGCCGGAACAAGCCGGCCCGGTCGACCGCCGCCACACCGTCAAAAAACGCCTCGACCGGCCGCCCTTGGAGCACGGGCAGGCCGGTCGGTACGATCTCTTCCGCAGGATTCAGCCCGACGCCGAACCGCGTCGTTGCAGGCGCGTGGTGGTGGGCGGCGGCAGTCACTTACTTGGTCAACAGGACGCGGCCGAGATAGACGTCGATGTCCTTCCGCAGGTTCTCGATCCAGCGCATCGGCAGCCCGCCGCCGCGCGAGTCGCCGACCGCGTAGATGTCGATCTTCGTGTCGTCGTAGCGAATCGTGAGCGTGGCGACGTTCTTGCCGCGCTGATAGTGCGCGACGATTTGGCCGTCGCTCTTGTCGCGGACGACCCATTTGCGGGCGATCAACGACTGGGTGATGGCCGATTCGACATCGACCGCCGTCAGTTTGGACGAGACGGGGATCGATGCGACGTTGGAGCCGATGTTGTCGTCGGCAGCCTTGGCGACAGGCGCAGAACCGAGCGCCGCAAGGAAACCCAGCGCGCACAGGGCGCAGGCGAGAGTCTTGGTGAGCTTCTTCATGGAGAGAGGGCGCAGGCTAGGCGCGTCGGTTGTCCGGGCAAGAGCGTTGTGGCGGCACTACCGTGCCCGGATCCGTCGCGCGGACGGCGGCACGCCTATTGCGCAGCAGATGCACAACCGCCGCCACGAACCCCAGCCCGGCGAAGGCCAGCAGTGCCGTCCGCCCGCGCCCGCGCATGAGGGCGTCGCCGCCGGCGATCGTCATCGCGATGTACAGGGCGGGGATCAGCGTCGAGAGCGTGAGGTAGGCCACGAACGGCGCACGGATCACGCCAAGCAGGTAGCTCTGCATCCAGAACGGAAGGCCGGGCGCCAGCCGCACCACCGTCACGAGCTGCCACGCGGTGCCGGCCGGCATCGCGGGGAGACGGTAGCCGAGCCAGGCGGCCAGGCGCAGCACCCACGTTCTCAGCACACCGGCGGCGAGCCAGTACGAGAGCGCCACGTTGGTCGCGACCGCGGCGACCGCGCACAAAATCGTCGGCCCCACGCCCAGCTGCGGCCCGAAAACCGGCCCGGCGATCAACGTGAACGGCATCAGCGGGAACCCGACAGCCGGCAGGACGGCCATCGCGGCGAAGAAGACAAACGGACCCGCCTCGCGCAACGTGCCTTCGAGCGCGATCCAGAGCGCCTTGGGGCCGCCACTGCGCGCAGCCAGCACCGCCGCCACGGCCAGGGCGGCGAGCACCAGCACCAGCGAGAGGCGGCGCAACCGCAGCCGCCGACGCTCGACCGCCTCCGTATCCGCTCCGATGTCCGGCCCGCTCACAGCGGCAGACCCTTCGCCCGCACCACGCACACGGCCGTCGTGCCGTCGGCGTGCACCGGCCAGTCGAAGGGCACGCCGGGGAACTCGGCGGTGACCGCCTCGCGCAGGCCACCGAGCTCGATCGCGAGCACGCCCTGCGCGGTGAGGTGGGCGCGGGCCTCGCGCACGATCCGGCGCACCAGATCCATGCCGTCGGCTCCGCCGTCCAGCGCGAGGCGCGGCTCGTGCTGAAGCTCGGGCGAGAGGTTCTCGCAGAGTTCGGAGGGCTCGTAGGGCGGGTTGGCGACGATGAGGTCGAAACGTTCGTCGCCGAGCGCGCCGAAGAGATCGCCCTGCCGCAGTTCCACGCGGTCGGCGAGACCGTGCAGCAGGATATTGTGCTCGGCGACGTCGAGCGCGTCGTTCGAAAGGTCGGTGGCGGAGACGCGGGCCTCCGGATAACGCTGCGCGAGCAGGAGCGCGAGGCAGCCGCTGCC
>DAOOFR010000115.1:2434-4488 GCA_035415285.1 Opitutaceae bacterium | reverse complement strand
GCGCGGCGAGGAAGGGCTGCACGTCCTCGTCGAGATGCAGCGCCCATTGGAGCAGCGCCAGCGCCTCGTCGCCCGCGTGCGGCGTGCCCTGGGCGAACTCCAACCCCTCGCGGTTGAAGAGCGACACCGCGAACCGCAGCCAGTCGCCGAGCGTGACGAACGACTCGGTGCCCTTGAACAGGGCCGTGGCGCGCGAAGCGGAGCGGCGGGAGGGAGACGGCATGGTGCGCGCAGTGAAACGCCGGCGCCCGCGCGGGTCGAGCCTGCGCGCGCTAAGCGGCCACGGTTGCCCATCCCCCCCGCCCGCGTCCCGGCGGCCCGACCGTTTACCTTCACGACCGTGAAGGTAAACGGTCGGGCCGCGCGGGGATGATCTTCGTCCAATTGCCCGGTTGGCGCCCGGCTCGGATGCCCACCATCCGCCGCTTCGCCACTCACCCGCCCGATCAGCGCCGCAGACGCGGGCCGTTCATGCCTTCTTCACAAAGCAGGCCTTCAGCGCCATCGCGACGCCGTCGATCTTGCAGTCGATCTCGTGGTCGCCGTCGACGAGGCGGATGCCCTTCGCCTTGGCTCCGCCCTTCAGCACGCCCGAACCGCCGCGCAGCTTGAGGTCCTTGATGAGCACGACGGTGTCGCCGTCGGCCAACGTGGTGCCATGGGCATCCTTCACGATCCGCGCCGCCTCGGGCGCGGCCTCCTTGGGCCACTCGTGACCACAGGTGGCGCATTCCCAGTGGTCGGCATGGCCGAGCACGTCTTCAAGCGAACAGGCGGGACAGGAGGGTTGGTTCATGAAAAAGGGTCCGTGATGCAGTCCGGCTCCGGCGGGAGCAAGGCCGCAGAAGACCCCGTCTCGACCGGGCCTACCGCCTGCGGGAGTCCTATAAACCACCAAGGGAAAGGCTAAACCTGGCCCGCATCCTCCCAGCATCCCAACGCCTTCGTTGATCCCCTACTTCCGGAAGGATCTCAACAAGACAGTGAAGCCATCCACAGCAATACAAAGTATGCCGCCAATATTTAGCTGCCATCCCTCCAGCATCACTCCTCGAACTGACCCACCCCCGCGCCCAAACAACGCACTCAAGACACACCCAACCCCCAACAAGATAATCAATACTGCCTCAGTATGCTTCATTTTCCTCATACTCGTTTCACGTTCATATTTTGAAAACAGGAACGCCTGCACTATCCCGCATCGCATTTGCGCCAAGACCACTGATCCGAGCGGGGTTAGGAGGGGGGAGATTGAAGGGGGCACGTCGCGACTTTTGGCAGAGAGGGGGTTCGAATGCGGCCAAGGTAAAGGCGGATTGTGCCTGAGCGTCGGCCACGGAAACCGGGATGGCGGGGTTCACGGCCGGGAAGCGTAACAACCGCTCCGATGCAAGCAAGGGAGGAGTGGGAGCGGAGGAGGTTATGGGTGATGCGCGCACTGCGGCTCAAAACAGCGTGCCAAGAAAATGGGGCCTGAATAGAGGATCAAACTTTGCACTCGCGGAAACGGTGACGACAGCACCGCACCTTCAGGGCTCGATCCGGCTCTGCCCCGGGATTCCGGACACCGGGCGGAGATGACCCGATCACGCCGGCGTCCACCCCGCAGCAGGCCCACGCACCGGCGCAGGGAGCTTGCACCCGCCCTTGCCGCGGAACCTTCGCGTCGTACCCTCGTCCAATCCCGCCTGCGTGATGAAAACCTCCAAAGTTGTCCTCCTCTTCGTCCTCCTCGCGGCCGCCGTCGGCGGCTACCTGTTCTCCGGCGATCTCATCGGCCGCGGCACCGTCGCCGCCGTCAACAAGTACGGCCCGCCACTGACCGGCACGCAGGTGACGCTCGGCGCGGCGCATCTCTCGCCGTTCACGGGCGGGGGCTGGATGAAGGGGCTCTTCGTCGGCAACCCGGCCGGTTTCAAGACCGCCAAAGCGTTCTCGGTCG
The DNA here is from genome assembly GCA_035415285.1 of Opitutaceae bacterium. GTDB lineage: Bacteria > Verrucomicrobiota > Verrucomicrobiia > Opitutales > Opitutaceae > CAJCBL01. The sequence goes on along the minus strand of DAOOFR010000115.1, from coordinate 2,546 downwards.
ACCGCGTCGCCCTCAAGGTGAAACCGCTCTCGCTGCTCGGCGAGGTCGTCGAGGTCGAGGAGGTCGCCGTCGCGAATCCGGAGTTCATCTACGAGACGAAGCTGCTCTCCTC
>DAOOFR010000115.1:0-2424 GCA_035415285.1 Opitutaceae bacterium | reverse complement strand
CCTCCAACCTCGGCACGATCCTCGCGAATCTCGAACGGAGCACCGGGACCGGCGCCCCGGACCAGCCCGCGCCGGCGGCCGAGGGCCCGACAAAGAAGCTCATCATCCGCCATTTCGTGCTCGAGGGGGCGAAGGTCACCGTCGCCGTGGGCAACACCTCGCTCACCGTGCCGCTCGCGCGCCTCGAACTGCACAACGTCGGCGCCGCGAAGGGCGGCGCGACGCCGGCCGAAATCGCCGCCGAGATCCTGCCGCAGGTTCTGGAGATGGTGACGCAGACCGCGGTCGCGACGCTCGGCGACCGGGCGTTCCGCGACAAGGCGGTCGACTTCGGCAAGGAACTCGGCTCCGCCGCGCAGGACCTGATCGACCAGGTCCGCGGGAAGTAGGCGGGAGCACGCATCTCGAGCGATCAAACGATCTCATCTGGAACTCAGGAAATCAGGAACGGACGACCGAGGGAGCTCTGCTATCCGCCTTATTCCTGACCCTGAGACCACGGATTTCACAGATGAACACGGATCATCCGGCGACCATCCGTGCCAATCCGTGTGATCCGTGGTCAATCCCCAACCCGAGCGCGATCCAGTATTGCATCTCCGCAAGGCCATGACCCTCGCGCCGAGCGTGCCTCCACTTCCGTTCCTGATTCCCTGATTTCCACATTCTCCCGTCCGGCCGTTTCCCCATCCCATGCCGCCCAAGCCGCCGCATCCGCTCCTCTGGCTCGCCGAACCGCTGCAGGACGATCCGTCCTACCTCGACAAGGCGATGTTCGGCGGGCGCGCGGTGCACTACGGCGGTCGCTTCGTGCTCTACCTGTCGTGGAAGGAGGAGCCGTGGCGCGGCGTGCTCGTCCCCACGGAGCGGGAACACCAACCCGCGCTCATCGCCGAGTTTCCCGCGCTCGCGCCCCATCCCATCCTGCCGAAGTGGCTCTACCTGCCCGAGGCCTCACCCACCTTCGAGGCCGACGCCGCGCGGCTCGTCGCCCGCATCCGCCGGCTCGACCCGCGCCTCGGCGTGGTGCCCGGCGCCTCCGCGAAGAAACCGGCGAAGACCCGCCGCCCGGGCACCTCGGCCACGCCGAAGCGGAAACACTTCATGCTCGAGTAGCGCCGCCCCCGGGACAGTGCACGGCGGCCCTCACCCCTCGCCCCGGTACACCTCGGGCAGCGCCGCCAGCGCGGACAACGGTTCGAGCATCGCCTTCATCCGCTCAGCCTTCCCCGTCTCGGCGAACGAGCCGAGTTCGGCGTAGACGATCTCGCCGCCGGCCAGCTTCACGTTCGCGCCCATCCCGCGCTGCGGCCAGCGCTGCAGCAGCGCCGTGCGCATCTCGGGCAGCAGCGCCGCGCGCAGGTACGCCGGGGCATTGGTCTTCACCACGAAGCGCTCGTCGAACGTCCGGTCGCCGACCTGCACATCCTGCATCCCGAACATCACGCCGAGCGACGTCAGGACATTCTGGGCACCGAGCTGGAGCGTGAGCGCCTGCGGGTTCGCACACGCCAGGCCCAGCGCCTGCCAGGTCTGCCGGTTCTTCCCGGAGCCGGTGGTGAACGTGAAGACGCGCAACGCGCGCCCGGCATGCTCGCCGCGCAGCTTCGGCACGTGCGGAATGAACCCGAGCACCGGCGGCCGGTCCTCGATCTGCAGCCCCAGCTCCTGCGCCAGCGCCGCGAGATTCTCCCGCGCCCGCCGCGCCTGCCGGCGCCCGAGCAGCAAACCGCCGCCGAGCAGCAGCACGGACAGGGCGACAAAGAACAGGAAGGCGAAGGCTGCGTGCATGCGCGCAGTCTCGCCGTAACGAGGGGGCCACGTCAACCGCCTGGCCGGGCCGCCGCGGAGTCGCGGGTCGGCCGGCCGGAGGAAAGAAAAAGGCCCGGCGGTGAAGCCGGGCCCGGGAGGGGGGACAAGGGTCACCCCGCGCTCTTGCGCGAGCGCCCACCCGAAGACCGGCCGCCGCCCGCGCGGGCGGCGCCGGCCTTGCGCGCCGGCTTCGCCTTCGCGTTGAGCCAGAGCTCGTCCTTCGCGTTGCGGTTGAACCAGAAGATCTCGCCGGCGTGCTCGGCGAAGACCGGCTTGGCGTCCTCGCTCTCGGGCACGCTCAGGCCGGCTTTCACCAGCGCCTCGACAAGGTCGGCCTGCGCCACGCCGAGCGCCGCGGCGACCGCGCCCGGTGCCGCGCTGAACGACGCGCTGCGCTTGTTCTTCGTGAAATGCGGGCGGATACGCGCGAAGACCGAGTCGGCAGCGCCGGCGGGGGCGGGCTCCGCCTGCGGGGCGACCGCGGCGGTATCAACCTCGCGGCCGGCCGGCGGCGCGGCGGGAGCGGCAACATCCGCCGGAGCGGCCGGGGCCACGGCGGCCGGCTCGGGCTCGAGCGCGGGTGCGGAGGGTGTCTCGCCTGCGGTGGGCGCC
>DAOOFR010000114.1:0-11156 GCA_035415285.1 Opitutaceae bacterium | reverse complement strand
TCTTCACGATCAACGGCTTTCCCTACGGCGCGTTCCACGGCACCCGCGTGAAGGAACAGGTCTACGCGCCCGACTGGTCCACACCCGAGCGCCTCGCGTACACCTGCCACCTCTTCGATCTGCTCGCCGTGCTCGCGCGGCCCGAGGCCGGCGGCAGCGTCAGCACCGTACCGGGCTCATTCAAGGCCTTCGTCGCCACCGATCCGGCACGCCGCGAAGCCATCTTCGCCAACCTCGCCGCCTGCGCGCGCCACGTCGCCGCGCTCGCCGCCCGCACCGGGCTCGACCTCCACCTCGGCCTCGAACCCGAGCCGCTCTGCCAGCTCGAGACGACCGAGGAGACCGTCTCGTTCTTCGCCGAGTGGTGTGCCCGCACACCCGACGCCGCCGCGCTCGCACCCCACCTCGGCGTGAACTACGACTGCTGCCACCTCGCGGTCGAGTTCGAGGAACCCGCCGCCGCGCTCGACCGCCTCGCCGCCGCCGGCATCCGCCTGAGCAAACTCCACCTCAGCTCCGCGCTGCGGGTGCGGCCCGATGCCGCCGGCCGCGCCGCGCTCGCCGCCTTCGTCGAGCCCACCTACCTGCACCAGGTCGTCGCCACCGAGCGCGGGATCGTGCGCCAGCGTTTCGCCGATCTGCCCGAGGCGTTGGCCGCCGCCGAGGCGCAGCCGCCCGGCGCCGACACCGAGTGGCGCATCCATTTCCATGTGCCGCTGCACGCCGCGCCCGCCGCGCCGCTCGGCGACACCCGCGACCACCTGCTCGGCACGCTCGACTGGCTCGCCGCACACCCCGCCGCCTGCCGCCACCTCGAGATGGAAACCTACACTTGGGCCGTGCTGCCGCCAGAGTTCCAGCTGCCGGTCGAGGAGCAGATCGTACGCGAGTACGCGTGGACGCTCGCCGCCTGCGCGCAACGCGGACTCGCCACCGCGTAGTCCGGCCCCACCATGGGCGGTTTCAATGGCCCAAGTAACGGTAACTCAGACAGGTCACAGAGGCAGAGGAGAGACGGAGGAGATCACAGAGAGAAACTTGTCGAAGCCGTGGCCCGGTCTGGCCTATTCGCGAGATGGGGCGCGTCTTTGCTGACTGTACTCTCTCCCATGTCTCTGTGTTCTCCTGCGCTATCTCTGTGACCTCTGTGTCCAACTGCTTCACTTAGGATGACCGCCGCTCCACAACGCCCGCTCGCCCTCGCCTGGCTCGACTTGGCGCGCGCCGGAAATTTTCCGTCGGTGGCAAGCAACGTCATGGCCGCCTTCGTGTTGTCCGCCGCCGCACCGCTGCACGGTGGCCAACTCGCCACCGCCCTCGCGGCCGGCGCGCTCGTCTACGCCGGCGGGGCGACCATCAACGACGTGGCCGATTCCGGCTTCGACGCGGTGAAGCGCCCCGAGCGCGCCATCCCGCGCGGCACGATCGCGCGCAACACCGCCGGTTTCGTCGGCACCGCCCAACTGCTCGCCGGCGCCGCCGTCCTTGTCGCCTGTGGTGCCTCCTGGATCGGCGCCGCCGCGCTCGTGCTCCTCGTCGTCTTCTACGACTGGCTGCACAAACGCTGGGCCGGCAGCGTCGGCCTGATCGCCGGTTGCCGCGCCGCGCTCGCGCTCACCGTCGCCACACTTCCGGGGCACACGCTCACGCCCGCCGTGCTCGGCTGGGTCGCCGCGCTCTGGCTCTACATCGTCGTACTCAGCGTGCTTGCGCGGCGCGAGTACGCGCCCGGCGCCCCCGCGGCGAGCCTCGCTGGCGCGGTGCGCTGGCTCCTCGCCTGCATCCCGTTGGTCGATGCTATCGCGTTGCTCGCTTTCGGCGTCTGGCCATGGGCGCTCGCCTGTGCCACGATGATTCCCCTCGGCCGCGCCGCCCAGCGGCTGCTCGCCGCCGACTGACGCCATGCCCGATCTCCCCGCCAACCTCGCGCAGACGCTGACCGTACCCTTCGAACACCGGTTGCTCTTCACACGCGACGTCTTCGCGCCGGAGAACGCCACGCTCGCACAGGTGCTCACGCCGCGCGGAGCCGGCGAACGCGTGCGGATGTTCGTGGTCTGCGACGAGGGCCTGCGCGCCGCGTGGCCGTCGCTCGCCGAACAGATCGTCGCCTGGTTCTCCGCTCACTCCGCGGCCGCCGAGTTGGCCGCGCCGCCACTCGCCTTGCCCGGCGGCGAGAACGTGAAGAACACCTTCGCTCCGCTGGAGCAGCTCTGGGCCGCCATCGCCGCCGTGCATCTCTGCCGCCACTCGTACATCGTCGCGGTTGGCGGCGGCGCGTTGCTCGACCTCGTCGGCTTCGCCGCGGCCACGGCGCACCGCGGCATCCCGCTGATCCGAATCCCCACCACGAGCCTGAGCCAAGGCGACAGCGGCGTGGGCGTGAAATGCGGCGTGAACCTCTTCGGGAAGAAGAACTGGCTCGGGGCGTTCGCCGCGCCGCACGCGGTGATCAACGACTTCGCGTTCCTCCGCACGCTGCCGCCGCGCGAGCGCCGCGCCGGCCTCGCCGAGGCCGTGAAGGTCGCGCTGATCCGCGACGCCGCCTTCTTCGCGACGATCTGCGCCCACGCCGACGCCCTTGCCTCCGACGACCACACCGCCTTCGAGGAGACCATCGCGACCAGCGCGCGGCTGCACTTCGAGCACATCGCTGGCGGCGACGATCCGTTCGAGCGCGGCTCGGCGCGTCCGCTCGATTTCGGCCATTGGGCCGCGCACAAGCTCGAGCAGCTCTCCGGCTTCCGCCTCGGCCACGGCGACGCCGTCGCCATCGGTCTCGCGCTCGATCTCACCTACGCGCGCCGCACCGGCCTGCTCGATGCCGCGACCTACAAACAGGCCCTCGCGTTGCTGCACCGCTTCGGTTTCGCCCTGCACGCACCTGAACTCGAACAACGCCGCGCCGACGGCCACCGCGCCGTGCTCGACGGCTTGGAGGAGTTCCGCGAGCACCTCGGCGGCCGCCTCAGCATCCCGATGATCCGTGCGCCCGGCGTGCGGGTGGATCTGCACACCATCGACCTGGCCGCACTTGAGGCTGCGGCCGACGAACTCCGCGACCGCCATGGCTGAGCGCACCGTCATCCTCGACGTCGTCGGCCTCACCCCGCGCCTGCTTGGGCCAGCCATGCCGCGGCTGACCGCGTTCGCCGCGCAGCACGGCCGGCAGAGCATCCGACCGGCTTTGCCCGCCGTCACCTGCACCGCGCAAAGCACCTACCTCACCGGCCTGCCGCCCGCGCAGCACGGCTGCGTCGCCAACGGATGGTACGACCGCGCGCTCGCCGAGCACCACTTCTGGAAGCAGTCGAACGCCCTCGTGCAGGGCCCGAAGCTCTGGGAGACGTGCCGCGCCGCGCGCCCAGGCTTCACCTGCGCAAAGCTCTTCTGGTGGTACAACATGTACTCCAGCGCCGACTGGTCGGTCACGCCGCGCCCGCTGTATCCGGCCGACGGACGGAAGGTCTTCGACATCCACACGCACCCGGCCGACCTGCGGCCGGCGCTCAAGCGCGAGCTCGGGGCCTTCCCGTTCCCCACCTTCTGGGGACCGATGGCCGGACTGCCGTCGTCGCAATGGATCGCCGCCAGCGCGCGCTGGATCGAGGAGCAGCACCAGCCCGACCTGTCGTTGGTCTACCTGCCGCACCTCGACTACAACCTCCAGCGTCTCGGCCCCGACGATCCGCGCTGCGCCGAGGATTGCCGCGCGATCGACACGCTCGTGGGCGAACTGCTCGACTTCTACGCGCAACGCGGCGTGCGGCCGGTGGTGCTCTCCGAGTACGGCATCGTGCCGGTGCGCCGCGCCGTGGCGCTCAACCGCGTGCTCCGCGCCCGCAGCTGGCTCACGGTGAAGGACGAGCTCGGCCGCGAAACGCTCGACTGCGGCACCAGCGCCGCCTTTGCGATCGCTGACCACCAAGTCGCGCACATCTACGTGCGCGATCCGGCCCTCATGCCCGCGGTGCGCGCCGCCCTCGCGGCCACACCCGGCGTGGCGCAAGTGCTCGACCGCGCCGCGCAGCGCGAGCTCGGCCTCGATCACGCGCGCAGCGGCGATCTCGTCGCCCTCGCCGAGGAGGACAGCTGGTTCACCTACTACTACTGGGAAGACGACGCGAAGGCCCCGGACTTCGCGCGCTGCGTCGATATCCACCGCAAGTACGGTTACGACCCGGTCGAACTCTTCGTCGACCCGCAGCTCACGTTCCCGAAACTGCGCGTCGCCACGAAACTGCTGAAGAAGGCGCTCGGCTTCCGCATGTTGATGGACGTCATCCCGCTCGATCCCTCGCTCGTGAAGGGTTCGCACGGCGTCTGCCCGCGCGACGAGCGCGACTGGCCGGTGCTGCTCGGTGCCGGAGCGTCAGATACCCCGCTCGCCGCAACCGCCGTGCACGACAAGTTGCTGGACCTCTGCCTGCGCTGACGGAGAGCGCGCCGGAATTGTGCGGACGGATCAGTCCTCGTCCTCGGCACGGCGGCGCGGGGCGACGGGCTGGCCGGTGAGGGCGGCGAAGCGCTCCTCGAAGTCGACGCGCTGGAGCTCGGCGATGAGCGGGTCGATCGCCCCCTCCATGATCTGCGGGAGGCTGTGGAGCGTGAAGCCGATGCGGTGGTCGGTGCAGCGGCTCTGCGGAAAGTTGTAGGTACGGATACGCTCGGAGCGGTCGCCGGTGCCGATCTGGCTGCGCCGTTGTGCGGCGTACTTGGCGCGTTCCTTCTCCTGCTCGGCCTGGAGAAGGCGGGAGCGCAGGACGGACATCGCGCTGGCCTTGTTCTTGAGCTGGGAGCGGCCGTCGGCGCAGTAGACCATCAGGCCGGTGGGCTTGTGGATGATGCGCACGGCCGAGTCGGTGGTGTTGACGCCCTGCCCGCCCGGGCCGCTGGCGCGCTGCACGGTGATCTCGAGGTCCTGCGGGTCGATCTTCACGTCGACCTCCTCGGCCTCGGGCAGCACGGCCACCGTGACGGTGGAGGTGTGGATACGACCGCTGCCCTCGGTGACGGGGACGCGTTGCACGCGGTGGACGCCGCTCTCGAACTTGAGCTGCTTGTAGACCTCGGTGCCGGTGACGAGGAAGATGGCCTCGCGGCAGCCGCCGCGCTCGCTCGGGCTGGTGGAGAGCGGCTCGACCGTCCAGCCGCGGCCTTCCGCATACTTCTGATACATGCGGGCGAGTTCGCCGGCGAAGAGCGCCGCCTCCTCGCCGCCGGTGCCGGCGCGGATCTCGAAGACGGTGTTGCGGGAGTCGGTGGGCTCCGGCGGGATCATCGCAACGAGCACCTCGCGTTCGAGCGCCTCGCGGCGGGCGGCGAGGGTCGGCAGTTCGGCGGCGGCGAGCTCGCGCAGATCGGGGTCGGCGGACTGGTCCTTGGCGAGCGCGGTGTTCTCCACCAGGTCGCGGCCGAGGCGCTGCCACTCGGCGTGTTGCTCGAGGAGCGAGGCGAGGCGCTGGTTCTCGCGGGTGACCTCGGCGGCGAGGCGCGGGTTGGCGTAGAAGCCCGGGTCGGCCATCTGGGCGTCGAGTTCCTCTTTGCGGCGGCGGAAGGGCGCGATGTCGGGCAGTGCGGGCATGTCGGCGGGCCGGGTGGAAAATGTGCGTTGCGGAGGCGTGGGCATGGGGCTTTTCTGCGGGGGACGCAAGGCCGCGGCCGTTACCCGGCGATGCGGCGCCCAACCCACGGCCATGGCCACCTCGCTGATCACGCAAAACATCATCGCCTGCATCTGGGACTTCGACAAGACGCTCATCCCGGAGTACATGCAGACCCCGCTGTTCCGCCGGTACGGAATCGTGGAGCAGGACTTCTGGCAGGAGACCAACGCGATGATCGAGGAGTACCGGCGGCGCGGTTACCACGTCTCCGGCGAGAACGGCTACCTCAACCACCTGCTCACCTACGTGAAGCACGGACGGCTGCGCGGGTTGAACAACAAGATCCTGCGCGAGTGCGGGCGCGAGATCCGCTTCTACCCCGGGCTGCCGGAGTTCTTCGCGACCGCCCGCGAGTGGGTGCGCGAGAAGCCGGAGTTCACCAAGCACGAGATCAAGCTTGAGCACTACATCGTGAGCACCGGTCTGGCGGAGATGGTGCGCGGCAGCGCGATCGCGCCGTTTGTCGACGGCATCTGGGGCTGCGAGTTCATCGAGAACCCGCTGCCGCCCGGCTTCGTGGGCCAGAAGGAATTCGAGATCGAGGCCGAGGCGGAGATCGCCCAGATCGGCGCGGTCATCGACAACACGACGAAGACGCGCGCGTTGTTCGAGATCAACAAGGGCACGAACAAGAACGCCGAGATCGACGTGAACGCGAACATCGCGCCGGAGGACCGGCGGATCCCGTTCCAGAACATGATCTACATCGCCGATGGCCCAAGCGATGTCCCCAGCTTCTCCGTGGTGAAGAAGAACGGAGGGAAAGCCTACGCCGTCTACAACCCGGACAACGCAGCCGAGTTCGAACAGAACGACCGCCTGAGGCAGGTCGACCGCATCGACCACTACGGCCCGGCCGACTACACGGCAACAAGTCCAACCGCACGTTGGCTGAAGATGCATGTCCAGGCCATGTGCGCGCGGATCGCCGGGGACCGGGAGAGCGACATCTCGCGCAAGGTCTCGCGTCCGCCGCGACACCTCAATGTGAAGCCGGAAAAGAAAAACCCTGCAGCGCCCAAGGCGGTGCAGGGTGAATTGCTGACGGAAGAGCCGGGAAACGGTGGGCGGTAGCCAGCGAGCGGTGGACCGTGTGCGTCGGGTTTCCACAGCGCCGGAGCCGGCGAACCGCTCCGACTCCGGCGTCCCGGGTTACGGAGTCAGGATGATGCGCGCCATCGGGGCACGGTAGGAGATCGACGCGGCGATCGTGGAACGTTCGAGTTCGCGGGCGATGTTGACCACGCGTTGGGCATACTGGCGGCTGGACCGCGGAACCCGACCGGAGACGACCGCCCCGATGCCGGCGTTCCACGCCATGGCAATGTTGTAGGTGGTCGCCGGCACACCGTTGCGGCGGAGTTGGCGGCTGAGCCAGTCGTAATGGGCGACGGCGACCTGGTCGGCATGGGCGCGAACCAAGGCGTGGCGGAACGGCTTGCGCGTGTGCATCCGCCAGGTGCTCTGGCGGAATTGGTAGGCACCCAGCTCGCCATGCGCCCCCGGCCGCGAGGTGTTGTGTGGGTTCTCGATCAGGTGGATGGCCTGAAGCGTCTCCCATTGCTCAGCAGCCCAGAGGCTGCTCGCGCTGCAGACGAGCACCACAGCCACAAGGAGTCGGATTGTTTGTCGGATCATAGCATGTCTTTCTGTTCGGTGTTTCATGGCCACTGGCTGGTGTGGCCACGGGCACTGGACTTGACCTGCTTTTTACAGCAGGGGCGCGCACAAGTACCCGAGCGAGCGGCTCCGACAAGCCGCGATTCCCTACCGGCCCCGGGGATGGAACCGGGAATGTTGCTCGGTGAGCCGCGTTGTCTCGACGGCGGTGTAGATCTGGGTGGTGCCGATGTCGGCATGCCCGAGCATCTCCTGGATCGCCCGCAAATCCGCCCCGCCGGAGAGGAGATGAGTCGCAAAAGAATGCCTAAGTAGATGGGGCTTAACGGCCTGCGGTAAACCGGCCTTCTGCGCATACCCCTTGATCAACACCCAGATCGTCTTGCGCGAAATCGCGCACCCGCGCGCGGACAGGAAAACGGCGCTGCCTGTCCGCGGTTTGACCAATCCCGGGCGACCGGCGGCGAGGTAGGTGGCGACGGCCTCGGCGGCGCTCCGGCCGACCGGCACCACACGCTCCTTCGCGCCCTTGCCGAAGATCCGCACAAATCCCTGCTGGAGGTCGATTTGTTGCAGGGTAAGGCCCGCCAGTTCGGAGACCCGCAGGCCGCTCGAATAGAAGAGCTCAAGGATGGCTCGGTCGCGCAGGCCATGCGCGGTACCCGCGGTCGGCGCGGCGAGCAGCTTCTGCATGTCGGCGATACTGAGGGTCACCGGCAATTTGCGCATCACTCTCGGCCCCTCGACAAGCTCCGTAAAGTCTTTCCGGCAAACACGTTCCTTCACCAGATAGCGGGCCAGCATCCGGACCGCCGAGAGTTTCCGCGCCAAACTGGAGACCGCCACGCCACCCTCAGACAGGCAGTAGAGCCAGTCCGACACATTCGCGCCCACCACCCCACTCCAGTTTGTAATCCCCCCCCGAAAAAGGGTTTCGGCGAACTGAAGCAGGTCGGTCTGGTAGGCCGCGAGGGTGTTGCGCGACAAACCGCGTTCGAGTTCGAGATACGCGAGGAACCCGTCGACCTGCTCACGCAAGGCGCCCGGCAGGGGAGTCCCCGGCGAAGAGCCGGCACGTTGGGCGGAGCCGGGCATCGTCGATACCGCCCGGCCGGGACTCAGCGGCGGCGAAACGGGGGCCGTGCGCCGGCCGGCGCCTGGGTGCGCACGCGATAGGTGATCCGCGCCTTCTCCAGATCGTACGGGCTCATCTCCATGCGCACCATGTCGCCCGCCATGATCTTGATGAAATGCTTCCGCAGCTTGCCGGAGATATGGGCGAGCACCGTGTGCCCGTTGGTCAGCTCGACCCGGAACATGGTGCCGGGAAGAACGGCTACGATCTTTCCCTCAACCTCGATAACGTTGCCTTCAGACATGGGTGGAGGATACGGCGGAGAACAGTGGAAGTGAATGCATGCGAATCGTGCGCAGGTACTTGCGGGAAAGCCATTGAATGCCCGCCCGCGCCCCGGTAAGTCAAGGCTCCATTCGCCGCCACCTCCGATGAGCCAACCGCCCGCCCCGCGTCTCGACTGCCCGTTTCCCAAACTGCATCTCTCGCAGCTGTATCGGGACGATCGTTTCTTCATGAGCCTCGCCTACAACCACGCCGTCGACGCATGGCGCGAAGACGAGGTGCCCATCGGGGCGATCATCGAATGCGGCGGCGAGGTGATCGGCGCCGCGCACAACCAGGTCGAGCACAGCGACGACCCCACCGCCCACGCCGAGATCCTCGCCATCACCCAGGCCGCGCGCGCAATCGGCGACTGGCGGCTCGAGGGAGCGACGCTCTACGTCACCAAAGAACCGTGCCCGATGTGCTCGGGGGCCACGATCATGTCGCGCCTCAAACGCGTGGTCTTCGCCGTGCCCGACCCGAAGATGGGCTGCCTCGGCGGCGCGACCGACCTCGCCGCCCTGCCCCGCGTCAACCACCGCCCGGTACGCGAAAACGGGATCCTCGAAACCGAATGCCGCGAACTGCTCCAGGCGTATTTCCGCCTGAAACGCGCCACGCCCACCGGCGGCGGCGAGCCCGGCCCGAGCGGCGCCGCGCCGGCGCCGGAGCCCTGAACGCTAATCCTGTTGCGCGGTCCCATAAGCCGCCCAGCCAACTTCGCCAACCGTTTGACGTCGCCGCCCGCCGGCGACACATTCCGCGCCGTCCAAAAACCTCGAATCAGAACACAACCATGCCCTTCGAACTGCCCAAGCTGCCCTACGCCTTCAACGCCCTCGAGCCGCACATCGACGCTCGGACGATGGAGATCCACTGGAGCAAGCACCACCAGGCGTACATCACCAACGCCAACAACGCCCTCAAGGACCAGCCCGCCCTCGCCGCGCTCGACGTCCTCACGCTCATCGCCGATCTCTCCAAGGTGCCCGAGTCCATCCGCGGCGCGATCCGCAACAACGCCGGCGGCCACGCCAACCACTCGTTCTTCTGGCAGATCCTCGGCCCGGCCGCCGGCGGCGCGCCGAAAGGCCAACTCGCCGCGGCGATCGACGCCACCTTCGGCGGGATCGACAAGCTCAAGGAGGAGTTCGCCAAGGCCGCCACCACCCGCTTCGGTTCCGGCTGGGCCTGGCTCGTCGTCACCGCGGACAAGAAGCTGGCGATCGGCTCCACCGCCAACCAGGACAGCCCGCTGATGGGCAAGGCGATCGCCGGTTTCGAGGGCAAACCCGTGCTCGGCCTCGATGTCTGGGAGCACGCCTACTATCTCAACTACCAGAACCGCCGGCCCGACTACGTCGCCGCCTTCTGGAACGTGGTGAACTGGGACGCCGCCGAGGCCAACTACCTCGCCGCACTCCGGTGAGCCTTGCCGGCGGCGCGCCTCCCGCGTGCCGCCCTCGACTTCCCACGGCCATACAACAAAGCCGCGCGATTCGTTCGCGCGGCTTTTTGTTTTCCCGAGGGCGGTGTGGCTCCGCGGCGCGGAACGGTGCCGCGCTGCGAGGCATACCCGGCAGGTCCGGTCTCCGCACGGACCCTTCGGATTCGCGCCGGCATGCCACCGCTCCCGTCCACCGCGGCCGGTCGCAGACCGGCCCTGCCGGCGCTTCAGCGCTTCAGGTAGTTCACCTGCGAGACCTGGCCGATCGACGAGGGGCTGATCGCGGTGGCCTTGCCGGTCTCCGTATCGAGGATCTTGATCTGACGCGAGCTGCCGGTGCGCACGGTGTACACCAGGTGGCGCCCGTCGGCCAGCCAGCACGGCTCGATCGCATCGCCGCCGCCCCTGGTCACGATCCGGCTCTGGCGCGTGCTCAGGTCGTAGACCGCGACCTGGAACCCGCCGCCCACGCCGCAGGTGAAGGCGATCATGTTCGGCTTCGCCCGGCTCCAGTCCGGCTCGGCGCAGTAGCCGCTGATGTTGGTCGGGACCGGCGTCATCGCGCCGCCGGCGGCGGACATGGTGTAGAGCGCCGGCCGGCCGCCGCGATCGGAGGTGAAGATCAGGCGCGAGCCGTCGGGCGACCAGCACGGGCTGGCCTCGACACCGGGGGAGCTGGTCAGGCGGCGGAACGGCTTGCCCTGCGGCGAGCCGACGAAGATCTCCTGGTTGCCGGCGGCGGAAAGCACGGCGGCGACCCGGCCCCCATCGGGGCTGAAACGGCCACCGGAGTTCGTGCCCTTGAAGGTGGCGAACGGCACCCGTTGCGCGGTGGCCGGCGTCATGACAAAGATCTGCGCCGAGCCCGAATTGAAGAAGGAGGTGTAGATGATGCGCGAGCCGTCGGGCGACCAGCGCGGCATGAGGGCGTGGGCCCGGTCGTGGGTGATCTGCGTCGCCTCGCCGAAGAACAAGTCGGAGGTGTAGACCTCGCGGTGCCCGGTGCGTTCGCTGATGAAGG
>DAOOFR010000113.1:0-11221 GCA_035415285.1 Opitutaceae bacterium | reverse complement strand
CAATCCCGGCGGCTTCGGCGCGAACGCACCGGGTCCGGTCGGAGACCGGACCTACTCGCCCGTGACCATTCCACAAACACGAGAGGGCACGCCAACCCGTAGGACCGGTCTTCGACCGGTCCCCTGCGGCTCCGCTGCATGCCAGAGGCAGTCCAGGATCCCAGCTCACGCCCACCGGGTCCGGTCGGAGACCGGACCTACTTGCTATTAGGTTACACTGCTCACGCGGACCAGGCGCCGAGCCCCCGGGGCCTTTGCGAACGAGCACAGCGGTGCCGACCGGCGCGTAACCGAGAAACTCCGCCGTCGGGTCCGCCTCGCAGTCCGGCCCCATCACGACCACGACGCCGTTCCGGTCGACAGAGTCGAAACGGTTCAATCCGGCGCCGGGGCGGGGTCGACCGGCATCGCCTTCAGATCCCAGCGGTACGCCCCTCCGCCGCAGCCGAGCAGGATCTCGTCGGGGCCAATCGCCGCGGAGAAGATCGTCATCACCGGCAGGTTGTAGGCGGCCCAGCGGAAGGTCTTGCCGCCGTCGCGCGAGAGCAGCGGGCCGACACTGCAGATGCGGTTGCCGAGATAGGCGCCGGCACGAGCCCCGACCACGATCGTGTCGCCCGCGCACGCGATCAGGTTGAACGCATTGAGCGACGACGTGACCTCTTCGACCGAGTCGCCGAGCGTGGCGCGATTGCAGCCGGCCACGCCCAGGTCGTACGGATGCAGCCGATCCTGCCCGGCGAACTCGTCGATCCGTGCGTACGGCACGACCGACAGGTAGTTTCCGATCCCGAACACCAGATCGCCGGAACCGGTCACGCCCACGGCGGGCACGTAGTCGCCGGTCAGCAGCGTCCAACTGACGCCGCCGTCGGCACTGCGGGCGAGGCCGCGGTTGGAGGAGACGTAGAGCAGCCCGTGGCCGGCATCGTAGGCGAGTCCGTTGAGCCCTGCGCCCGCGCCGAACGGCAACGCGGCGGCCGCGAAGCTGCCGCCGCCATCCCGCGAGCCGTAGAGGGTCGATCCGAACAGCAGCCACTGGCGACGGGCGTCGGGGCTGAAGAGGAAAAGCTTCGGGTCCAGCATGCTCGGCAGATAGGTGTCCGAAGCGAGCAATGACGTGACGTCGGTCCAGCTCTCGCCCTGGTCGAGCGAACGGATCAGGCGCATGGTCTTGGTCGAGTAGTACTCGGTCGGGCCGCGGGCGATGGCGTAGATCACGCTCTCGTCGGGAGCGACGCCCATGGGGAAATGGAGCACGGCGCCGGCCGGCCCCGGATTCGCCGAGATCTTCCGCCACCGGGTGCGATCCGCGCCGTTGCTGCGGAACAGCCCGTGGTCGTTGGTTGCCATGTACGCGTGGCGCGGCCCGATCGCCAGACTCACGGCGCACTCGGCGTAGCCCAGGCCGTTGTTGCCGTAGAGCTTCGCCTCCTCGTCGTAGGCCATCAGCAGGTCCTCCCAGGTTGCGAAGCCGTCGCGACTCGCCCACGCGCCGATGGCCGACCAGGTCACCGCCAGGTCGGTCTTCCGGTCGAAGGCGAACCAGTGGGCGTTCTGGTAGAACTCCCCCTCGCCGTGTTTGAGCAGCTCCGGAAAAAGCTGGTAGTCGAAGCTCGCGAGCCCGTCGTCCGATACCAAGCGATACGGAATGCCCTCCAGGCCGATGATCGCCTGCCCGCGCTTCCGCGGATTCCACCGCGCCGTGGTGAACCCGGCCGCCGACACGATCGGCTGGTTCTGCGCCGTCTTCAGGGGCACGTCGGTGTAGGTGAGCTGCGTGCCGCCGGCGTCGTGCGCGACCGCCACCTTGCCCGCGGCCGTGGTGTCCACGCCCATCAACGTCACCAGCAGGTCGCCGGCGGTCCACGGCGACACGTCGAGATCGATCACCTGGAAGCCGGCCGGCACGTTCAGCTCCTGGAAGGTCGGGGCCGCCGCCGTGGCGTTGCGCGTGACGAAGAGCGTGCCGTCCCCGAACGACGCGTAGACGGTCTCCCGGTCCTCCGGGTGCGGCACGATGCAGCGGATACCGGCGAACGCCCCGAGCGCGACCGCCTGGAAGCTCTGCCCGGTGGCGTCGCCGACCAGGAGCTGTTTCTGGGCGAACATCGCCGCCATCTCGTCCTCGCGCCCGTCGCGCTGCTTGCGGTCGTGGCCGAAGGCGCCGAGCGCGGCGAAGACGCGCGAACCGTCCCGATTGAACCGCACCTTGCCGAAGGACGTGCGGTACCCGCGCACCCCCATGCCGTGGTCCGGCGAGAGCAGGATCGGCGGGAGCGCCGGGTCGCGCACCTCGCACCAGGTGCGCCCGCCGTCGGCCGAGCGGGCGAGATAGGAGCCGCCGACCAGGATCAGGTTCGCGTCGGCGGGCGAGCGGTCGAAGGAGTAGAACTGCGAGTGCAGTCCGTTCCCCGGATACTGGTGGGACACCGTGCGCCAGGTCTCGCCCCCATCGGGCGACTGCACCAGCCCGCCGAGATCGAGGAGCAGCGTGACGACGCCGGCATCGACCTTCGCGTCGTAGGTCACGTTGGCGAAGCCCGGCGCGATGTTCCGCCACACGCGGTTGCGCCCGTTGACGTGCGCATCGAGCAACTGCTCGCGCAGGCCGGGGATCTTGAGCGGCGTCCACTTCCGGTTGGCGAGCAACGGAGCGGCGACGGTCTCGAGGTTGGCCGCGAAAGACGCGGGCACCGCCACCGGCGCCGGGAGCGGCGGCGCAACGGCCGGTACGAGCGGGTCCGTGCCCAGCGCCCGCTCCTCCCAGTCCGTGAAACCGTCTCCATCCAGATCGGACAGCGTGATCGCCACCCGCCAGGCGCGCCGCGGGTCGGGCTCGCCCCCGGCCCAGACGAGATGGCTGATCTCCGCACCCTGCCCGGCGAACTCCAGATCGTTGGCCGGCTCCCACGCGCCCAGGTCCGTGCTGGTTTCGATCCGGTACCGGCGGTGCACGACCCCGTCCCATCGCAGGCGTAACCCGCCGCCGACGTTCGGTCCCAGCACCGCTGCAGGGGCGCGGTTCGGATCGAGCGCGCCGGTGCCCGCGGCCGCCTCGGCGCGGTTGGAGAAACCGTCGCCGTCGTCGTCCGCCCCGGCTTCGCCCACCTGCGGATGCTGCGCCGTCCAGACATCGGAGACTCCGTCGCCATCGCGATCGATGATCGCGACAAGCGGCGCCGAGCCGAGGAGAAGCGCGACAGCCGCGCCGAGGCAAAGACGTGCGGAACGCATGGCGGGGAAGTGCGCCCTAGGTTTCCGGACCGCGGGGCGGGAGCAACACAGGGGCGGCGCGCCGAACGACTTTGAGACTCCTTTCACCGCGAGCCCGCACGCCTGCGCGTGGCAGGGTGCTTCAGCCCCTGCCCCTCGACACTGCCCGCCGAGAGCGCCACATCACCGCCTCCGGCTCCGTCGGCACCGGGGCGCCACTCCGTATCCGCCAGCCTGGGCCAAAGCACCGGGCCACATCGCCCCCCGGTCCCGGCGTGGCACAGGGCGCCTCAGCCCGCCCCGGCCCATTCCGCGTGTCCCCCGCATGCCAGCTCACGCCCAACGGCGCGGTCTGAAGAGCCGCGCCACGCAAGGCCCCTTCCCTGAACAATCCCGGCGGCTTCGGCGCGAACGCACCGGGTCCCGTCGGAGGCCGGACCTACTCGCCTGACCGCCTCCCGCAGTGGCGCGATGCATTGGCGCGCGGTGGCACACGCACGATCGTGCGGCCGGGGTTGCCCCGCCAGCCCGATCGCTCAACATCCGCCGTCCCCCGATGATCTCCTCCAACGCCCGCCCGCACCGACTCTCCCTGTCCACCCCGCTCCGCCGCGCCCTCGCCGCCGCGTTCCTTGCCGCGTTGTTGCCGCTCTCCTCCTGCGCCCGGTCCGCCGTGCCCGAGGGCTGGTTTGTCTGGCCCATGGTCGAGCCCGCCGCCGGCTCCGCCCTCGACACCTCCGCCCTCAACCCCGCGCCCGCCGGCGCCGCCGGCCGCATCGCGGTCAAGGACGGCGCCTTCGTCACCGCCGACGGCCGCCCGCTGCGCTTCTTCGGCGTCAACCTCGCCTCCGACGACGCCTTCCCCACCGCCGCCGACGCCGAGCTGCTCGCCCGCCGCCTCGCCAAGGCCGGCGTCAACATCGTTCGTCTCCACCACATGGATAACTCGTGGGGCGTCGGCACCGGCGGCAGCCTCTGGCCCAAGGACCGCCCCGAGCGCCTCGACCTCGACCCGGCCCAACTCGACAAGGTCCACCGCCTCATCGCCATCCTCGCCCGCCACGGCATCTACGCGAACATCAACCTCAAGGTCTCGAAGACCCTCAGCGCCGCCGACGGCTTCCCGCCCGCCGTCTCCGAGTTTCCCGACTTCCAGAAGCGCGTCGATTTCTTCGACCGCCGGATGGTCGAGCTCCAGAAGGACTTCGCCCGCCGCCTGCTCACCACCAAGAATCCCTACACCGGCCTCGCCCCGGTCGACGACCCCGCGGTGGCCATCGTCGAGATCAACAACGAGAACTCCGTCCTCGGCTACTTCACCCGCGACCTCGGCCACGGCACCGACCGTTTCCCCGAGCCGTTCCGCACCGACTTGCAGGCGCGGTGGAACACCTGGCTCGCCGCCCGCTACGCCGACACCGCGACCCTCGTCGCGGCGTGGACCGAGCCGGCGGGCACCGCCACGCCGCAGCCCGTCCTCGATCCCGCCACGGCCCAGTGGCTGCTCAAGGCGCGCCCCGGCACCGTCGCCACCATCAAACCCGGGCCCGACGCCTCCGCCCTCACGATCGAGGTCGAGAAGGCCCCCGGCTCCGATTGGCACGCCCAGGTGTCGGTCCACGGCCTCGAACTCGCCGACAACACCGTCTACACCGTCGCCTTCGAGGCCCGCGCCCGCACCGCCGGCAAGCTCGGGGTCGGCGTCTCCAACGACACACTTCACCGCCCGGGCGAGGAATGGCGCAGCCTCGGGCTCCTCCGCTCCGTCGAGCTCGGCACCGAGTGGCGGCAGCACCGGCTCACGTTCCCCGCGCACTCCGTCGCCGGCGGGCGCGCCACGCTCAGCCTCAACGCCGGCGCCCGGCCCAACCTCATCGAGCTCCGCGGCCTCCGCCTCACCGCCGGCGCCGACCGCCCTCTCGCCCCGGACCAGACGCTCGAGGCGCGCGCCATCCCGCTGCCCGGCGCCGCCACCACGCGCCAGTGGGCCGACTGGATCGCCTTCCTCGCCGGCATCGACCGCGGCTTCGCCGAGGAGATGCGCGCCTTCCTGCGCGACGAGCTCGGGGTGAAGGCCCCGCTGGTGTGCTCACAGATCAACTTCAGCGGCCTGCCCGCCCTCGATCGCGAGCGGAACATGGAGTTCGCCGACACCCACACCTACTGGCAGCATCCGCATTTCCCGGGGACCGGCTGGGATCGCGCCAACTGGACGATCGACAACTCCCCCATGGTCTCCGTTTTCGGCCCGCGCCGCTTCGGCGAACTCGGCAACCTCGCCTACCTGCGCGTCGCCGGAAAACCCTTTGCCGTGAGCGAATTCGACCACTCCGCCCCGAGCGACTACGCCTGCGAGATGTACCCCGAGTGGGCGGTCTTCGCGTCGCGCCAGAACTGGGACGCGCTCTACCTCTTCGACTTCGGCGCCTACGGCTCCCGCAACCCCGACGGCCGCATCACCGGTTTCTTCGACCAGCTCAACCACCCCGCGAAATGGTCGCTCGCGCCCTTCGCCACCCGCGTCTTCCGCGGCGGCCTCGTGCCCGTCGCCACCGCCGTCGCCGAGCTCCGCCCCGGCACCCCCGTCTGGGGCGAGGCCATGCACTTCGACATGCTCTGGGCGAAGCTCCACCCCACCCATCCCTTCGACTTCCTCGACAACCGCCTGCAGGTCAGCGACCGGCCCGCGGCCGGCCCGGCCACGCTTGTCCGTCATGGTAAACCGGACGCCGCCCCCGCCCGGGTGCTGAAGAACCCGCAGGGCCAGGTGTTCGTCGCCACCGTCGAGCGCGCCGCGGTCGCCACCGGGTTTCTCGGCGGCGCCAGCACCCAGGCCGGCCCGCTCACCGTCACCTGCCCGCGCTTCGGCCGCGACTTCGCCACCGTCGCCGCCATCGCGCTCGACGACCTGACTCTGCCCGAGTCGGACCGCGTGCTCGTCACCATCGTCGCCCGCGCCGAGAACCAGGGCATGAAGTGGAACGAAGCCCGCACCACCACCGGCGCCGAGTGGGGCCACGGTCCGACCATCGCCGAGCGAGTCCCCGCCACCATCGAGCTCGCCACCGAGGGTTCGCGCCGCGTTTTCGCCCTCAAGCCCGACGGCACCCGTGCCGCCGAGGTGCAGGCAACCTACACCTCCGGTCGCCTCACCTTCACCGTCTCGCCGAAGGACAACACCCTGCACTACGAAGTCGTGACGAAGTAGCCAGTCGTCGGTGCCCGACCTGCCACGCCGCTGGCGCCACGCCACAGACCTGCGGCATCGCCGCCGGACATGGAGTCCGGCCCGACAGGTCCCACCCACGCCTGCGGCAGAGTCGCGGCTCGCCGACGGACCGCGCCGGAATTGCCAACCTCGCCCGCATCCCCTTCGCTTGGCCCGATGGCCGCTCCCACCCTCCTCGTCCTCGCCGCCGGCATGGGGTCCCGCTACGGCGGGCTCAAGCAACTCGATCCCGTCGGCCCGGGCGGCGAGACCATCCTCGACTATGCCGTGTTCGACGCCATCCGCGCCGGCTTCGGCCGCGTGGTCTTCGTCATCCGCCGCGACTTCGCCGACGCCTTCAACTCCCAGGTCGCTTCCAAGTACGCCGGCCGAATCCAGGTCGACACCGTTTTCCAAGCACTCGACGCCCTGCCGCCCGGCGCCGTCCTCCCCTCGGGTCGCGAAAAGCCGTGGGGCACCGGCCACGCCGTGTGGTGCGCCCGCGACGCGATCCGGGAGCCCTTCGCGGTGATCGGCGCCGACGACTTCTTCGGCCGCGACGCCTTCGTGCAGCTCGCCGCCTTCCTGAACTCCACATCGGCCGCAAACGCATCCCGAAACTCGAAACCCGAAACCCGAAACCCGACCATGGCGAACGACGTTCCTGCGTCGTTCGCCATGGTCGGCTACCGCCTCGCCAACACGCTCTCGGAGAACGGCGCCGTCGCACGCGGCGTGTGCACCGTCGGCCGCGACGGCCGCCTGCAAACCGTCGTCGAGAACACCGGTATCCGCCGCGAGGACGTCGGCCCCGGCCGCAAATTCACCGGCGAGGAGATCGTGTCGATGAACTGCTGGGCGTTCACGCCCGAGTTCTTCCCCGCGCTCGACCGCCAGTGGCGCGAGTTCATCACCGCCCGCGGCGGCGAGCTGAAGTCGGAGTTCTACCTGCCCGAGGCCGTGTCGCAGCAGATCGCCGCCGGCGCCGCGACCGTCGAGGTGCGGCCGACCTCCGCCGAGTGGTTCGGCGTGACCTTCCGCGAGGACAAGCCGCGCGTCCAGGCCGCCCTGCTCGACCTCGCCACGCGCGGCGAGTATCCGCTGCCGCTCTTCCCGGCGACCGAGTCGCCGTTGTAGGCCCGGATCCGGGGTGCCGTTTCTACCTGCCATTCTGGGCGCATCCCCAATCACACCTCCGCGGATCATTGAACCACGGATTTCACGGATGGGCACGGATATCCGGACTTTCTATCCGTGAATATCCGTGTGATCCGTGGTTAATATTCCGTTCCACACACTACAGTCACACCCCAGCCCTTCTTCGACCCGGCAACTGACAATCCTTTGAACCGCGAAGAACGCAGAGAGCTCAAAGACCGCTCTCTTTGCGATCGATGCGTTCCCTGCGGTTAACTTTCCGGTCTCCGAGTCTCCGAGTCCTCCTCCCCTCTCCGTGTTCTCTGTGCCCACCGTCCGAATTCCGCCCCACGCATGAACTTCTCCCGCGCCGATGCCGATGTCTTCGTCCCCGCCGGTGGCGAGCCCACCGCCGCTCTGGCGCGCGTCACCCACCTGTGCGTGGCCGCGCACCAGGACGACATCGAGATCATGGCGCACGCCGGGATCTGCGACTGCCTCGACCAGCCCGGCAAGGCCTTCGGCGGCGTGGTCGTGACCAATGGCGCCGGCTCCGCCCGCACCGGCGCGTACGCGAGTTTCGCCGACGAACAGATGCAGGCCACCCGCCGTGCGGAGCAGCGCCGCGCCGCCGCGCTCGGCCGCTACGCGATCCAACTCCAGCTCGCCCACTCCAGCGCCGACGTGAAGCGCCCGGGCCACGCCGGTGTCGCCGCCGACCTTGCCGCCATCTTCGCCGGCAGCACGCCCGAAGTCGTCTATCTGCACAACCCGGCCGACAAGCACGACACGCACGTCGCCGTGCTCGCGCGCTGTCTGGAGGCGCTGCGCGCACTGCCGCCGGCGCGCCGCCCGCGCCGCGTGCTCGGCTGCGAGGTCTGGCGCGATCTCGACTGGCTCGTCGACACCGACAAGGTCGCGCTCGACGCCGGCCGCCGGCCCGAGCTGGCCGCGCAACTCCTCCTCGCCTTCGACTCGCAGATCGCCGGCGGCAAACGCTACGATCTCGCCACGCTCGGCCGCCGCGCCGCGCACGCGACCTACCACACCTCGCACGCCACCGACCGGCTCGCCGGCATCACCTGGGCGCTCGATCTCACGCCGCTGCTCGCCGAGCCGGCGCCCGACCTGGCGGCCTTCACGGTGGCGGCGATCGACCGACTCCGCGACGACGTGCGGCTGCGGATCGCGCGGGTCTCCTGAACGAAACCAGAACACCTGGTCCGCCCCTGCGAACCAAGTCAACACCCCGGCCCCGTGGCGCGGTCCTTCAGGCCGCGCCGGCGGATGAGGCATCCAGCGTCCAGCACGAGAACAACACCCGCCGGGGCGGGCTGAAGCGCCGCCCCACGAGCGGACCCGCTCTTTCCGCGTTCGGCGCAACTGCGCCCGCGGTCGAATCGCCGCTCGCCAGCGGACCGCGCTTCATCCGGCCCGCGAACGCGGGCCGGACGAATACACGGGCCAGCCATGGGATCCGGCCCTGCGGCAGCGCGCGGGATCAGCGCCGCACAAACCGCCGCCGCCCGAGGGCAAGCAGCGCGAGCGCGGCCGGCAGGAACAGACCGGTGGCGCCACCGCCGCCGGAGCCGCCTTTGTCGCCGCCGGGCGCACCGGCCGCGGTGGTCGTGGCGCGGACGGCGCCGCTGGCGGCGCTCTCGTTGGCCGCGCCGTCGTAGGCGGTGACCGTGTAGGTGTAGGTCGTGCCGGCGCTCAACCCGGTGTCGGCGTAGCTGGCGGTCGTGCTCGTGCCGATGGCCGTGCCGTTGCGGAAAATCCGATATCCGGCCACGCCGCTCGCCGGCACGCCGCTGGGCGCGGTGTCGGTCGAGGCCGTCCAACTGAGCGTGATCTGGCTGGTCGAGAGCACCGTGGCGGCCAAACCCGTGGGCACCGTGGGCGCCGCGGTGTCGGCTTGGTACTCGTCGGCACCGATGTCGGGGGCGCTGCCGGTCGGGCGGGTGTCGCCGTCGATATCGACGGTGAGATCGGCGATCGTGGTGCCGGCATCGACCGCCGCGCTCCGGAGCGCGACCAGGTGCAGGTCGCCGGCGGTCACATCGCGGAACCAGCCCGCCGCCGCGGCGGTGTAGTTGGTCTCCAGCGTCGCCGTGGCCGCGCCGGTGGCCGTGATGGGCCGGTTGGCGAGGTTGTTGCGGATCGCGCCGAGTGCGCCGCTGCCGGCGTACTCGATGGCGCTGGCGGCAGTGCCGGCCTGGTAGACGCTGTTGTTGTCGATCTGCGCGGTGGTCACGTCGGTGAGGCTGATCGCGGGCGTGGTGCCCGTGGGCGTGTTGTCCGCGATGAAGTTGTTGCGGACGAGCGGCGACGAGACGTCCGCGAGGACGAGCGCCCGCGCGCAGTCGAGAATCACGTTTTCGGTGAACGTCAGAGCGTCGGCGTGGCTGAAGGTCAGTGCGGCTGGCGTATCGCTGAAGCTGTTGCCAGTGATCGTCCAGCCCGAGCAGGCGGTGCCGGTGAGGCTCGCCCCGGTGAAGGTGCAGTCGGCGATCGTGCCGTCGTCGGCCCCGGCAGCGATCACGACGTCGCCGTCGGCGAACGTCAGACCGGAGAGGGCGGCGTTTCCTCCGCTGATCGTCAGCAGCGCCCCGGAGGCTAGGCCGGAGCCGGAGAGGGTGCCGCCGCCCTCCAGAATCAGGCCGGAGGTGCCGATCGTCAGGCCCGTGGTCGGCGTGTACGTGCCGGCCGCGAGCGTGATCGTGTAGGTGGCCGCCGGGTTCACCGCGGCCGTGGCCAGCGCAGCCTCCAGCTCGGCGGTGCTGGCGACCGCGAGGGCCTGCGCTCCGGTGGACTGCGTGGCCACTGTCGCCGACGCGCTCTGGGCGCTCTCGTGGCCGGCGGCGTCATAGGCGGTCACGGTATAGGTGTAGGCCGTGGCGGCGGTCAGGCCGGTGTCGCTGTAGGCGGCGGCCGCGCTCGTGGCGATGACCGTGCCGTTGCGGTGGATTCGGTATCCGGTGACACCGCCCGCATCGGTCGACGCCGCCCATTCCAGCGCGATCGCGCTGGGCGAGGTCGCGCGGGCGGCGAGGTTGGTCGGAATGGACGGCGCGGTGGCGTCGACGGTCCAGATATGGCTGGCGGGCGAAGCATCCACGTTGCCCGCCGCATCGATCGCGCGAACAGAGAAGGTATGCGAGCCGTCGGCCAAGCCGGTGAAGGTCGCCGGGCTGGTCGCAGCGGCATAGGCCGCGCCGTCGAGGCTCGCGGCAAACGAGGCAGACGCATCTGCGCTGCTGAAGGTGAACGTCGCCGAAGCGCTCGCGCTCGGGTTGGCGGGTGTCGTGTCGAGCGTCGTGTCGGGCGCCGTGGTGTCGACCTTGATCGTCGGCAGCGTGAAGCTGGGCAGCGTGCCGTCGATCGCCACGCCCGAGGCATTGCTGATCGTGCCGCCGTTCAGATCGATGCTCGTGCTGGCGATGGCGATGCCGTCGGTGTCGGCGTCGCCCGCCTGCACCGTGTAGGTGAAGACCAGGCTGGTCGTGCCGGTGCCGGAAGCGTAGGTCGCGTAACACGTCGCCGTGCCGAGCGTGAGCGCCAGCCGCGGAGTGCCGCCGGTCGTTTCCACCGTCGCCGCCGCGGAGGTCGTCAGCGTGAAATTGAGCGTGTCGCCGGCCTTGTAGCTGCCGGCCGCGGGGG
>DAOOFR010000112.1:0-11629 GCA_035415285.1 Opitutaceae bacterium | reverse complement strand
AGCAAGCAGGCGATGCCGGCGATCCGCTACCGCACGCGCGACCTGACCTCGATCGACACCCGCCCCTGCGCCTGCGGCCGCACGGTGCGCCGGATCCGCCGGATCAGCCACCGCAGCGACGACATGTTCATCATCCGCGGCGTGAACGTCTTCCCCTCCCAGATCGAGACGGCGCTGCTCAAGACCGAGGCCACGCTCCCGCACTACCAGATCGTGCTCACCCGCAAGTCGGGTCTCGACCGCATGGAGGTGCGCGTGGAGGTCTCGGGCGAGATGCTCAAGGACACCGTCGGCGCGATGGACGAACTGCAGAAACGTTTCGGGCACAGCATCGCGCAGATCACCGGGCTCACGGCCGAGGTCACGCTGGTGCAGCCCGGCACGATCCCGCGCAGCGAGGGCAAGGCCAAGCGCCTCTTCGACAAGCGAAACGAAGGCTGACGGAGCGAGGAACCGCCGATGGACGCGGATGGACGCAGATGAAGAAGCGAACTCCGAATCCGTGTTCATCTGCGTGAATCTGCGGTTCCCTCATCCGGCTCCGGCCTCCTTTGCTTCCTTCCAAACTATCCTCACAACTTCCGCGTCCGTACCCCGATGAAAATCACCCAGCTCTCCGTCTTTCTCGAGAACCGCCCCGGCCGCCTCTCGGCGCTGTGCCGCACGCTGGCCGACGCCGGCGTGAACCTCAGCACGCTCATGCTCTCCGACAACGGCGAGTTCGGCCTGTTGCGCCTGCTCACGCCCGATGTCGAGAAGGCCAAGGCCACCATCGCCGCCGCCGGCTACGCGGCCACGACCACCGAGGTCGTCGCCCTGCAGGTGCCGGACCGTCCCGGCGGCCTGGCCGGGGTGCTGGTGTTGCTGGAGAAGGCGGGCGTGTCGGTGGAGTACATGTACGCGTTCGCCGAGCGCCCCGGCAGCGATGCCGTGATGGTCTTCCGCTTCGACAACACCGACAAGGCGCTCGGGGCGCTCCAGTCCGCCGGCGTGCCGGTCTTCAGTCAGGTGGATCTGTTCAAGGCCTGAGCGTGGCCGCGGGCGGGGTGCCCGCGGTGGGCGATCAAGCCCGGGGCCGTTGAGCCGATGAAGGGGTCTCGCATGGCCGGCCGCAATCGCGCGGCCGGGGCGGGGTGCCTTCATCATGAAACTCCTGCGTTTCCCCTGGCTGTGGCCGTTGGCGTTGGTGGCCGCCCCCGATCCGGGGCGCACCCTCGATTCGAATACCGGTTGGGCGGTGGCGTTGTTCGAGCTCACGCTCCCGCACGAGGGCGCCGCGGTGCACTACTACGGACGCAAAGGGCAGGACCAGGCGTGGGTGCGTTCGTTCAAGCCGCAGCCGGGCGAGACCAGACTCGGCTACACCTGGTTCAAGTACGCCGACATGAACAAGTGGCACGAGGACCATCCGGGCAGCGGCGGCTGGCATCGGCTGGTGGGGCAGGGCGAGACGCGCGTCTGGTACGATCGGAAGAGTGACCGGCAGCGGCAGCCGGAGGAGATTGCGGTGGTCCCGTACCGGCTCTGGTTCGCCGTGCGCATGAGCATCTACCCGCTGGCGATCGGAGAAACCAAGACACCGGCCGACCTGCCCAAGCCGGACGGCTCCTGCCCGCCGGCCCTGCGCTACGCGGAGCAGCACGTGCTGAAGAACTTCAAAACGACGCCGGAGCCGGTGCCCGGCCTCGGCGACCACGCGTGGTTCGTGGCCAACGGCGAGGGACGGAACGGCTGGACCAATCTCGTCGTGGTGCGCGGGCCCGCGGTGCTGCGCTACGAGATCCAGCCGACGGTGATGCTGCGAACCGGCGCGGAGTTCGCCGAGGATCCGATCCTGCGCAACGTGCGCGGCGGCGCGCTCTCCGGCGATCTGCGCGCGTATGCTCCAGCCCCCGACAGCAGCAGCGGCTACCTCGACATCGCGGCCATGGCGCCACGGGTTGACCAGCTCCTGCGCGAGGAGTTGCTCGGGTTGGCGCGGAACTTCGTGCGCGACTGGGACCGCTACTGTGCCGCGAAGGTCGGGCCCGGCCCGCTGTTCAAGGGCCTCTACTTCGACACGGGGGCGCTGCTCCCCGGCGCCGAGGCCGTCCCGGGCACGAAGGAGACCCGGAGCGAGCGCGACATGTGGTCGAGTTCGCTCTCGCTGAGCAATGCGGCGAAGGACGGCGTGGAGACGCTCCTCCTCGATCTGCGGATGCTCTATCCCCAGACCAATGCGCCCACGGCCGACCAGCCGATGCAGGACGCTGCGGCGGAACTGGCGGAGGCCGTGGCGGAGGGTGCAAAGTACGCCGAGCAACGGCCGATCCTGCTGCAGGTCGAGGGCGCGGATCAGTGCGCGGCCTTCGAGACGGTGCAGGAGCAGGAGGGACGGCGGAGCTACACGACGCGAATCGTTCACTTCCGGTGCGGCAACGTGTACGGGCGCGCGATCCACACTCGCTTCGACCTCGGGCTCACCCGCGAGAATCTTGAACCGTTGCCCGGCGATCCGCTGGTGCGGCTGGTGCTCGCGGTAGTGGCGAGAATGAAGCAGGACGGCCGCGGCGCGGTCCCAACCAAACCGGAGGTGTCGCCCGGCCCGGGCACGTTCACCGCTACCGCGACCAACGACCGGCTCTGGTCCGACGGTGCGAGCATCACCACGTTGCGCGTCGAGGCGAAACTCGCCGACGGCCGGCCGGCGGCGGGACTGCCGCTCAAGATCGAGGTCGAGAGCCCGTTCGTCGGCGATGTCGCCGAGCGCGAGCTCACCACCGACGCGAACGGCGTCGCCACGGTCGAGTACCGCGCCGGCACGCGCGCCGGGACGAACCGGGTCGGCGTCACCGGCCCCGAGAAGCTCGCCGCGGAGGTCGTGCTGCGGCATGGCGGATTGGAAACGACGGTGCGCACCGAAGGCCTGCAATACCTCGCCGACGGCGCGACACCGGTCGTCGTCGCCGCGCGGCTGGTCGATCCCGACGGCAAGCCGGTCGCGCAGGCCGAGATCCGGGCCGAGCCCGACGAGAGCGAGGTGCCCGGCCGCGGCGAGCTGGTCCGCGATACGGAGCGCGACGAGCCGGCCGCCGGCTGGCAACTCTGGAGCTACACGCCGCCGCAGGTCGATCCCGCGGAAGGATGGCGTGGTGGGCGCGTGGAGTTGCAGTTCTCGGCGAAGCCGCCGGGGGCGGCGGCGGAGTTGCTGGCGCCGCTGGCGCTCACGTTGCACAGCGGTTTGCCGTTCTGGTGCGTGGTCGAGAAGCCCGGCTTCGCCCCGGGCGCGCAGACAAATTTCCGCAGCGAGCGCAGCCACGGCACGCTCGCGGGCACGGCGCAGGCCACCGGCGAGCCCGGCCCAGTGCCGCTCGCGGGCGCCACGGTGACGGTGTACGCGAACGTTGGGGGCAAAGCGCAGGCGATCGGCAGCGGCGTGAGCGGGCACGACGGCGCGTTCGCGGTGCCCTTCACGTTGGAGATGACCGTCGCCGGGCCGGAGAGCGCCTGTGCGGTCGAACCGGCCGCGCTCGTGCTCGAACCCGGCACGGCGCACTGGCTGGAGACGGTGCGCACCAAGGCGGCGGCGCTGCGCGCGAAGGGGTGTGCGAGCGCCGCCGCGGAGGGTTTCGCGGCACGCTTCGTCGCCGATCTGGCCGCGGCCGACGACAACCCGACCAATCCGCGCAACGCGGCGCGGCTGGTGGTGGCGGTGCGGCTCATGGGCGAGGCGCTCGGCTACCTCGACGAGCTCGACGACCAGCACACGCAGGCGGAGGGCTGGCTCCACGAGAGTCTGGAGACGGCGGTCGACGACCTCGCGACGGTGATCGATCTCGGCAGCCGCGTGGAGGCGGCGCAGGAGGGCGCGACCGAGTATCTGGAGAACGCGCCCGAACTCGCGAAGGCGCGCGAGAAGGCGAAGACCGCCTGGAACAGCCTGCGCAAGAAGGCGGTGGCGCGCTTCGTGTCGACCATCTACGGCGTGTTGCGCGAGACGTACAAGGCGGCCTCCGACGAACTGGAGGAGCGCGAGAAGCTCGGGCTCGACCATGACGCCGGCGCGGTCGCGTGGAAAAAGTGGGCCGTGAACAAGGCCAACGACCACTACGCCGAGTGGATGTTCGCCCCCGGCGATGCCATCGCGAACTGGGGCGAGGCGAAGCTGAAGGCGGAGCTGACGAAATTCCTCAAGAACGCGTACCGCGGCCAGTATCCGAAGTTCTTTGCCGCCGCGCTCGCGCACGCCGCCGGCCGCATCGCGCGGGGCGAGGCCACTTGGGGCGACCCCGAGCGGGCTGCCGTCGTGCTGCGCGACGACTTCGCCGCGGTCGCGGAGACCTACCGGCGCGCGAACGAGGCGCATCTGAACCGCGAGCTGGCCCGCCTCGACCTGAAGCTGGCAGTCGACACGGTGGGCAAGGGCGCCGCGATCTACTTCGCGGTCAAGGATCTGGCGAAGACCGATCCCGCGGAGGCGAAGGAGAAGCTGCTCGAGAGCATCGACCAGGTGGACAAGGCCTTCGCCGCCGTGGACACCGCGTTGCAGACCTACAACGGCCGGCAGTGGTTCGCCGTCTGCCACCGGGCGCGGCTGGCGATCGCGGAGGTCGCCGTCGACGCCGCGCGGTGACGGGGTGGAACGCGGGCGCGATCGGCGGCCCGCACGGGGGCGGGCGGATCAGAGGCTGAGGCGCTCGCGGAACACGAGCGCCTGGCGGCGCGAGAACTCGACCTCCTGGCCACCCTTGAGCACGACGCGCAGGCTGCGGCTGAACCACTCGCCGATCGTCTCGATCATCGAGAGGTTGATGAGCTGCGAGCGGTTGGCGCGGATGAAGAGCTGCGGCGGCAGGCGCTCCTCGAGGGCGGCGAGCGTGCGGGGCAGGAAGGCCTTCTCGGAGTTGAAGTAGATGCAGGTCTGGTTGCCGACCGCCTCGACGAGGCGTAGCGAACGGACGGGCACGAACCAGCAGCGCTCGCCGGAGCGGACGAAGACGTGGTCGGTCTCCCGGAGCAGCCCGGCGGGGGCCGGTTCGGCGTGGGCCGAGACGGCGAGGTTGGCGCGGACCTTCTGCATCGCCTCGGCGAGGCGGGCGGGGCCGATGGGCTTGAGCAGGTAGTCGAGGGTGTTGATCTCGAAGGCATGCACCGCGTGCTCGCTGTAGGCGGTGGTGAAGATGACGAGCGGGTGGGGCATGGGAAGCGACTCGAGCAGGTCGAAGCCGGTGCCGCCGGGCATCTGGATGTCGAGGAAGAGCAGGTCGGGTTGGTGGGCTGCGATCAGCTCGCGGGCGGCGGCGATGTTGGCCGCCTCGCCGCAGATCGCGATGTCGGGGTGCTCTTCCAGGAGGTTGCGCAGCTCCCGACGGGCCGGGCGTTCGTCATCGATGATGAGGGCTTTCATGGGGTGCAGGGCAGGTTGAGGTCGGCGGCGACGAGGTCGGGCTCGAGCTGGGAAAGGGTGCAACTGGCGCGGTCGCCGTAGAGATGGCGGAGCCGGGCGCGGGTGTTCTTGAGTCCGACGCCGGTGGACCCCGAGGTCTCGGCGATGCGGCCGGGATTGCTCACCCGCAGGTGGAGCATGCCCTCGCGGACCGCGGCGGAAAGGACGATCTGGCCGCCGTTCGCCCGCGGGGAGATGCCGAACTTGACGGCGTTCTCGACCAGGCCCTGCACGGAGAACGGGGGCACGTGGCAGTCGAGCACGCCGGGGTCGATGTCGCGGCGGACGGACAGGCGCTCCTCGAGGCGGAGCTGCTCGAGGGAGAGGTAGGCGTCGACGGTCGCCAGCTCCCGGCGTAGTTGGATGGTGGGGAGAGCTTGGACGGCGAGCGCGGCGCGCAGCAGGTCGGCGAGCGTGGTGATCGCCTCGCGCGGGAGGTTCTGCTCGCGCGGCAGCAGGGAGCGCAGGGTGTTGAGGGCGTTGAAGAGGAAGTGGGGGTTGAGCTGGGTCTTGAGGGCGATGAGCTCGGCCTCCTTGGCGGCGGCGTCGGCGCTGAGCCGGGCCGACTCGACCTCATGCAGCGAGCGGAAGAGCAGCAGGCCGAGATAGCAGGCGATCCAGATGATCGAATACTCGAACCCGATGTAGAAGAGCCAGAGCGCGTTGTGGAAGGCGTCGAGCGAGAACGGCGGGGCGTCGAGAAGCAGCCACGCAAGGCCGGTGCCGATGAGGGCGGTGACCGCTCCGCTCAACACGAGGCAGCCGCCCGCCGCGGCGAGCAGGAAACGGGCGGAGCGGCGGCGCTGCCACAAGCCGAGCAGGATCAGCCGACTGAGATGCGTGGCGACGAGCATCTCGAGGGCGAAGCCCAGCGCGGAGACCAGGGCGCGGCCATCGAACTCCTGGCGGCTGGCGAGGCAGGCGATGTAGTCCGAGATGACGGAGAGCAGAAGCCAGAGGGGCAGCTGGATGGCCCAGTAGACGGGCGTGCCGAGCCAGCGCTGCACCCAGGTGCAGTGCATGATGGGCAGACTGACCCTGCTGAAGATCGCCGAAGGGGTCATGCGACGGGTGCCGACGTGCCAGACCGTGCCGGTACGGGCAAGACGCAAGCGGGCCGCTGGCCGGGCAGGTGGCCCCGCGGGGCGCCACCGGCCCGGCCGGCGGTTCCGCTCTGCCAGTGGTCGGAGTGGGTGCTGGTGCGTTCGGCGAAGCCGCGGGTGGGCAGCCCTGAGGCGACGGACCAGAAGGTCAGGTGTTCGCTCTGTTCCACCAGCAGCCAACGATCGGACTCGTCGAGCCGGTACGTGCGGCTGCCCTTCGCGGCGGCGGTGGCGATGCCGGCGGGGGGCGCGGGCAGACCTCGGGCCCGGTAGTCGACATGGCGCGCGTAGCCATGGCGCGCGTCGATCCAGAGGCGGAACTCGAAGGCGAGATCGGCGGTGCTGCGCTCCAGCCCGAGGAGCACACAGCGATGCCCCTGGTAGTCGGCGTGCGCGAGCCGGCGGATGCCGGAGCCTGCGTGGGCGTGCAAGGGCGCGGCGGCGTCGACGGCGGCATCGAGCCGGTCGAGCAGCTTGCGCACCTCGAGGGTGAGCGGGTCGGTCGGCTGGGCGCGCGCTTCGTTTGCCAGACGGATGCGATGGGCCCTGGGCCGGCCCAGACGGTCGGGGATGGTGCGGAAGGCATACCGGCTGTGCAGGAGGCCGGTGGTGGGGATCCCGTCGCAGCGCTCGGTCACCTCGGTGCAGCCGGGGACGAGGCGCTCGTCTTTTGCCGCCCAGCCGCAGGCACGAAGCCAGCGGTTCCGATCTGCGAGGGCCAGCGTCTCCTCGCCGGAGGGCGGGAGCGGCGCCGGATGCCGTGAGGGAAGTGAGGCGGTGGGAGGATTGCGCATGGAGGCACGTCGAAGCGACGGACAACCATGGTCGCAGAAAGGCCGGCGGGTGTCGCGCCGGGCCGGCCAAACGGTTCGCGCGGATGGCGAGCGGGACCGGTGGAAGGGCGGGCGGTCGGGTGGCGCGGACCAGCGCGCCCACCGCGTGGGCGCGCCGAGGGCCAACCGCTCACCCGCGGCGTTTCCAGCGGTTGGTTTCCTTGAGCTCGATGGCGCGGGTCTCGATCACCACGCCGGCGAGCGCGGGGTGCTTGCGGAGCTTCTGGAAATCGGGGCAGACGAGCTTCCAGTTGAGCGCGCCGGCGGTCTCGGCCACGGCGAGGGTGTCGTCGTCGAAGAGCACGGCGACGTCGTTGCGGATGTCGCCGGTGGTCTTGAGCAGCATCTCGCGCAGTGCGCGCAGGAAGTCGTCGTTGCGCGGGTCGTCGGGCCGGATCACCCAGGTGATCTTCTTGAGGTTGTTCATCAGGTGCGGCTCGAGCGGGTAACACTCCTTCACGTTGAGCCGCGCGCCGTCCTCGCTGCGCAGGATGGTGCCGAGCACGGCCACGGGCTTCTCGGCCTCGAGGTGCTTGGCGTAGAGTTCGTAGGCGTCGGCGTACATGTTGACGGGCACGTTGGCCGAGCGGGTGGCGACGACGAAGGGCGACCAGGGCCGGTTGTCCTTCTTCGAGAGTTTCTTCTGGATACTCGTGGCGATGCCGCAGAGGCGGAACTCGGTCTTGTCGGGCAGATTGAGGAGCTCCTCCTCCCGGTGGCTGTTGAGGGCCTCGGCCAGCCCGGCGAAGGCGGCGAGCGGGTGGCCGGAGACGTAGAACCCGAGCAGCTCCTTCTCGAACTGGAGCTTCTCGGCGTCGGTGAAGTCGGCGACGGCGGTGTCGACGATGCTGCCGGCCGAGCGGCTGTCGCCGTTGGCGTCCTCGGTCTGGAGCATGTCGAACATGGAGGCCTGGCCGGCGGCGGCGTCCTTCTGGCTGGAGGCGGCGGCGGAGAGGGCGGCGTCGACGGCGGCGAAGAGGGCGCCGCGCGGCTGGCCGGCGTAGTCGAAGGCGCCGGTCTTCACGAGGCACTCGAGCACGCGCTTGTTGACGGCCTTGGTGTCGACGCGGTGGATGAAGTCCTCGAAGTCCTTGAAGGGGCCGTGGGCGTCGCGTTCGGCGATGATCTTCTGGGAGGCGCCTTCGCCCACGCCCTTGATGCCGGCCAGGCCGAAGCGGATCCAGGCGTCGGCGGAGCCGCCCTTCCGGTCTCCGGTTTCCGGTTTCCGGTCCTTGATCACCGGCGTGAAGTTCTCGCGGGACTCGTTGATGTCGGGGCCGAGGACGGTGAGGCCCATGCTCTCGGCCTCGCCGATGAAGTGGGAGACCTTCTCGGCGTTGCCCAGCTCGGCGGTGAGCACGGCGGCCATGAACTCCACCGGGTAGTTGGCCTTGAGGTACGCGGTCTGGTAGCTGACCAGGGCGTAGCAGGCGGAGTGCGACTTGTTGAAGCCGTAGCTGGCGAACTTGTTGAGCAGGTCGAAGATCTCGTTGGCCTGCTTCTCGCCGATGTCGTGCTTCTCCTTGGCGCCGGCGACGAACTTGATGCGCTCCTTGGCCATCGCGTCGGCGTCCTTCTTGCCCATGGCGCGGCGGAGCATGTCGGCGCCGCCGAGGGTGTAGCCGGCGATGATCTGGGCGCACTCCATGACCTGCTCCTGGTAGACGATGATGCCGTAGGTCTCCTTCAACGACTTCTCGAGCAGCGGGTGCGGGTAGACGACGCTGGCGGGGTCCTTCTTGCCGCGGGCGTAGTCGGGGATGAAGGCCATCGGGCCCGGGCGGTAGAGGGCGCAGATGGCGTTGATGTCGTCGATGTTGGAGATGCCGACGGTCTTGCAGGCGTTCTGCATGCCGCCGGATTCGAGCTGGAAGACGCCGACGGTCTTGGCGGAGTTGAGCAGCTCGTAGGTCTTCGGGTCCTCGAGGGAGATGGTCTCGATGTCGAACTTCGGGTCGGCGGTGCGGCGGACGTTCTCGACCGCGTCGGAGATGACGGTGAGCGTCTTGAGCCCGAGGAAGTCCATCTTGAGCAGGCCGATCTTGGTGACGGCGCCCATGTCGTACTGCACGGTGACGTCGCCTTCCTGGAGGGTGAGCGGGGCGAACTCCTCCATGGGCTTGTCGGTGATGATGACGCCGGCGGCGTGTTTGCCGGTGTTGCGCACGAGGCCCTCGAGCACGAGGCCCTGCTCGATGATGTTTTTGGCGACCGGGTTGCGCCCGAGCTCGGCGCGGAGCTCGGCGGATTTGGCGACGGAGTCCTCGAGCGAGATGTTGAGCTCGTCGGGGATCATCTTGGCGAGGCGGTCGGAGTCGGCGAAGGGCAGGTTGTGGACGCGGGCGACGTCGCGCACGACCATCTTGGCGCCGAGGGTGCCGTAGGTGATGATGTTGGCGACGCAGCCCTTGCCGTACTTCTCGCGGACGTAGTCGATGACCTCGCCGCGGCGGCGCATGCAGAAGTCGATGTCGAAGTCCGGCGGAGACACGCGTTCGGGGTTGAGGAAGCGCTCGAAGAGGAGTTTGAAGCGGATCGGGTCGAGGTTGGTGATCGCCATCAGGTAGGCGACGAGGCTGCCGGCGCCCGAGCCGCGGCCCGGGCCGACGGGGATGTCGTGCTGCTTGGCCCAGTTGATGTAGTCCCAGACGATGAGGAAGTAGTCGGGGAAGCCGGTGACGTTGATGATCGCCAGCTCGTAGGTCATGCGCACGACGAGCTCCTCGTGCAGCTCGAGGCCGGAGTAGTCGGGGGCCTTCGGCTTCTGGCCCTCGGGGCGGTTGTTGAGCAGCTCGAGTTTGGCGGCGACGACGGGGCGGGCGGCGACCGCGGCGTAGTCGCAGTCGTAGCGTTTCTTGAGACCCTGGACGCAGAGGTCGAAGAGGTACTGCGAGGCGTCGAACTTCGCCTTGATTTCGGGGGGCAGCGGGTACTTCGGGTAACGCTCGGAGCCCTTCGGGAAGGGGATCGCGAGGTTGCACATGTCGGCGATGGCGACGGTGTTGGTCAGCGCGCCGGGAACCTCGCCGAAGACCGCGTGCATCTCGTCGCGGGACTTGAGGTAGAACTGCGTGCCGTCGAAACGCATACGGTCGGCGTCCTCGATCTTGGCGCCGGTCTGGATGCAGAGCAGGGTGTCGTGCGGCTTGGCGTCGCTGGCGTTGATGTAGTGGACATCGTTGGTCGCGATGACCTGGAGGTTGAACTCCTGGGCGAGCTTGAGCAGGCCGGGGATGATCTTGCGCTGCTCGGGGATGCCGTGGTCCTGGAGTTCGACGAAGTAGTTGTCGCGGCCGTAGATGTCGACGAACTGGCCGCAGGCCCGGCGCGCGGCCTCGTAGTCGCCGGCGAGCAGGTGCTGGGGCACGACGGCGGCGAGGCAGCCGGTGAAGGCGATGAGGCCCTTCGAGTACTGGGCCAGCGTCTCCATGTCGGCGCGGGGCTTGTAGTACACGCCGCGCAGGTGGGCGTCGGAGACGAGCTTGAGGAGGTTCTGGTAGCCGTCGAGGTCGCGGGCGATGAGGCCGTGGTGGTAGTATGCCTTGCCGTCGCCGTCGCGGCCGGTGCGTTCGAGGCGGGAGCCGGGGGCGAGGTAGACCTCGCAACCGATGATGGGCTTGAGGTTGGCGGCTTTGGCGGCGTTGTAGAAGGCGATCGCGCCGAAGAGGTTGCCGTGGTCGGTCATGGCCACGGCCTTCTGGCCGAGTTCGACCGCGCGCTTCATCAACCGGTCGACGCGGCAGGCGCCGTCGAGCAGGCTGTGATCGGTGTGGAGGTGGAGATGGACGAAATCGGAGGGGGCGCCGGACACGGGGCCGATGGCACGCTCCGCGCGGGGGCGCGGCAAGAGCAAAGGGCCGTGGCGCCAGGAGGAAGTCCCGCGTGCGGTGCGGGTTTGGGCCCTGAGGTCTCACCCCGTGGGTCCTGTGCGGCGCCGCGGCGCCAAATACTCCCACGGTCGTGGGAGTATTTGGCGGAAGGCTGGAACGGCGTTTTCAGCGGAGCGAAGGCAGGAAGTTGTAATGCTAGCGCCAAATAAGTCCACGGTCGTGGACTTATTTGGTTGGGGAGAGTGCGAGCAACGGAGGCGCCCGGCGGCGGAGCGCCGAGCACGGCGGGGACGGGATCGCTAACCGGAGGGCTGGAAGCGCGCGAGGAAGGTGCGCCGTTCGAGCGAGCCGACACCGCCCAGCGGGAAACAACGTCCTGAAAAACTAGTGTAGTGTCCCACAAATAGGTCGTCATAAGCGCGACGTACGGTGTTTCGG
>DAOOFR010000111.1:0-11841 GCA_035415285.1 Opitutaceae bacterium | reverse complement strand
CAACCCCCAAGAGAGGAATTCCCATGATCGGTTCACTCACCTCCGGCGTGCAGGCGATGTCTTCGTTTGTCAAAGGCATCGAAGTCATCGGCAACAACATCTCCAACATCAACACTGTCGGCTTCAAGGGGGCCACGACGCGTTTCCAGGACACGTTCTCGAACACCCTGCAACGCGGCACCGGCAACACCGGTCTCGGTTCGAACAGCATCACCCAACAGATCGGCACGGGCAGCAAGATCGCCACGATCAAGACGGGGTTCGCGCAGGGCTCCCTGCAAACCACGGGCGGACTCTCCGACCTGGGCATCTCCGGCGAGGGCTTCTTCCGCGTGCGCGACACGCTCCAGGGCCTCGAGTACGTGACCCGCGCCGGCGACTTCCGCGTGGACGACCAGGGCTATCTCGTCACCAACTCCGGATTCCGGGTACAGGGCCTCGGCATCGCCGCGGACAACACCGATGCGGACGCCAACGGCGTGCCCGACGGCACTTTCACCAACACCGCACCGCTCGACTACTCGGCCTTGCGCGACATCCGGATCGACTACCGCGACGCCTCCGCCACGGCCCCGCGCCTGGAGACCTTCCAGATCGACCAGGGTGGCAACGTGAACATCTTCCTCAGCGACGGTACCTCGATGGTCCGCGGCAAGATTCTGTTGCAGCGTTTCCAGGACACCGGTGCGCTCGTGAAGGAGGGCGACAACCTCTTCAGCGGCATCGCCGACGCCGGTCCGACCGAGCCCTGGCCGGATTCCCGCGCTCCCGGTGCGCTCTCGGCCGCGTTCGGTTCGGCCACCGAGTACGAGGCGCTTTCGGCCGCCCAGAACGGCAACGGCCGCATCATCTCGGGGTCGATCGAGATGTCGAATGTCGACCTGACCAACGAGTTCGCCAACATGATCACCACGCAGCGCGCCTTCCAGGCCGCTTCGAAACTGATCACCACCTCCGACGAGATCCTCCAGGATATCGTCAACCTGAAGCGGTAACCGCCTTCGCCCATGGCCGCCGAAAAAAGCGAGAAACCCGAGGCCGCCGCCGCGGCTGCCCCGGCGACCGATGCCGCCACGCCGAAGGGCGGCGGCATCGCGGGCTTCATCCCCCTGATCATCGCCTTGGTGCTTGCGCCGGTCATCTCCTGGGTTGTCGCCGAGTTCGTGCTCTTGCCCCGCATGAAACAGCAGCTCGCGGCGGCGATCCCGGCGGCGCCGGCGGGCGAACATGCCATCGCCTCGTCCCAAGCTGCGGCGGCCCACGGCGAGGCGGCCAAGCCGGAAGCCAAGTCCGAAGTCAAGAAGCCGGAGACGAAGAAGGCCGGCCACGGAGGAGGGGA
This sequence comes from Opitutaceae bacterium, assembly GCA_035415285.1. GTDB lineage: Bacteria > Verrucomicrobiota > Verrucomicrobiia > Opitutales > Opitutaceae > CAJCBL01. The sequence continues at coordinate 10,502 of DAOOFR010000111.1, read as the reverse complement.
GGCCGCGACCGCCGAAGGCTACAAGTTCGAGAACGTCGTGGTGAACCTCTCGGGCACCATGGGTACCCGGTACCTGAAGACATCGTTCCTCGTCACCGGCCGGGAGAATCTCCGCGGACTGTTCGAAGAGCGGCAGCCCCAGCTGCTCGACGCCACCCTCAACACGCTCGGCTCCCTGACTTTGGCCGACCTCGAGGAGGTCGGTTCCCGCAATCTCATCCGCGCCCGCCTCATCGCCGCCTACAACGAGGTGCTCGGGGTGCGCGCCGTGGATCAGATCTACTTCTCCGAGTTCGTCGTCCAGTAGCCGCACCCGCGCGGCTCCCAACTTCCACCGTCCGCGTATTCTTCCGTGTCCGACGATCCCAAGAAACCCTCCGAGATTCTCGACCAGTCCGAGATCGACCGGTTGTTGGCCGACACCCTGAAGGCGCCGGAGTACAAGGTGTTTCGGCACGACGGTACGCAGTTCACGACGCTCGAGGGGCTGAAGATCGATGCGTACGACTTCCGCAACCCCGTCTTCCTCACCGAGGTCGAGCTGCGCCGGCTGCGCATGCTCCACGAGGACTTCATCCGCTATCTCTCCGCGCGCCTCTCGCTGTTCCTGCGCATGGAGCTCTCGCTGAAGATGGCGCGTTTGACGACGGTCACCTACGAGAAGTTCACCGAAAGCCTTCCGAGCCCGACCCACATCTCCCTGTTCAAGGCCGAGCCGCTGCTCGGCATGGGCATCATCGACGTCAACCCGCGCCTCGCCCTGACCATCGCCGATCGCATGCTCGGCGGCCGCGGCCACTCCATCAAAGTCGAGCGTTACCTCACCGAAATCGAGGTGGCGCTGATCGAGGACGTGTTGATGATTCTCCTCGAGGAGTGGTGCAACCAGTGGCGGGCCGAACAGGAGCTGCGGCCGCTTATCATCGGCCACGAAAACAGCGGCCGTTTCCTCCAGACCTCGCCCAAGAACGCCATCGTGCTCGTGCTTGCCCTCGAGGCTTCGCTGGGCGACTGCTCCGAGCAGATCCAGATCGGCGTGCCGTACTACACCATCGAGCCGGTGGTGAAGAAGATGCAGGCCCGCCGCCAGAAGGAGACCGAAATCTCGCAGATCGAGCGCAAGGCCGCCTGGCTCGCCTCCTACGACGGCATCACCGTTCCCGTCCGTGCCGAGTGGGAGGCCTTCGAACTCACCGCCCGCGAGATCTCACAGCTGCGCGTGGGCGATGTCGTCGAACTGCCCCGCGACATCATCGACAAGACCCGCGTCTCGCTCGCCGGCACGGCGAAGTTCACCGGCCGAGCCGGCCAGGAAGACGGCAAGGTTGCCGTCGAACTGACCGGACGGATCGAAGCCCAGGAAACCGCCAAGAAACGCTGACCCCCTTTCCCCATGGAAGACCGGAATCTCGACATCCTCCTCGACGTGAAGGTGAAGATCACCGTCCAGCTCGGTAGCAGCCAGCTGCCGATGCGCGAGGTCATGGAGCTGCAACCCGGCTCCGTCATTCAGCTCAACCAGTTGGCCAACGACCCGGTCGGCCTCTACGTCAACGACAAGCTCATCGCGTTCGGCGAAGTCGTCGTCGTCGAGGACAACTTCGGCATCAAGATCACCGAGCTGGTGGGTGCCGCCCGCTGACCCATCCCATGTCGCCACGCTTCTCCTCTCTGTTGGTCGTCCTCGCGCTGGCGTTTGCGTGGGGGGCGCCGGCGGTTTCCGCCGCCGAAAGCACGCCCGCCTCGCTCGGCTCGGAGGGCGTGATCTACCCGCGCAACTCGCCCGAGGCGCGGCAGCAGCGCGCGGCCGACGAACCGTTCCCGATATGGGGCGCGCTGGGCGTGGCGGCGGTGCTCGGCGGCGCCGGCTTCTATCTGCTCCGCCGCGGCCAACTAGGACGCCGCCCCGGATCCGAGGTGCACCAGCGGCTTGTGCTCGAGGAGACTCGCCCGCTGGGCAACAAGCAGTTTCTGGCGGTCGCCGCCTACGGCGAGAAGCGGCTGCTGCTCTCGGTTTGTCCGGGCCGTATCGATTTTCTCTGCCGCCTCGACGAGGCGGGCGCCGCCACCGCGGCGGCGACGTCCTCGGCCGACGCACCACGCCGCGAGCCGGCGACGGGGCAGGCCTGAGACCCCGCCCCAGGGAAGTCGACTGCTGCCCGCACGGACCGAACTTTTGCGCGCTGTCGCGCCGCTCCGGGATCGCCGAGCGCCACCGATTCCCCATACTTACCGCCATGCCTACGGCCATCGTCCTTCTCAAGACCGATCATCAACGCGTCACCGGCATCGCCGAGCGTCTTCTCGAGATGCCCGACATCTCGGAAGTCTACTCGGTATCCGGCCGCTACGATTTGTTGGTGATGATCCGCTGCGCCCAGCTCGACAAGATCGAGTGCGTGATCACCGACCAACTCCTGAAGACCGACGGCATCATCGACAGCGAGACGATGTTCGCCTTCCGCAGCTACGACAAACGCGAGGGCGGCCGCGCCGTCGACGTGGACTGAGCGGAAGGCGGCGCCCGGGTGTCCGTCGCGTGAAACGGGTCGGGCGACTGCGGGTGGGGCGGCCGATTGACAGCCCCGGCCTTCCGCCGACTTTCACCGCCAACCTTTCGTCGATCATGCCCCCTGCCACTACGTGGGAATTGCGGAAGTTCGTCGCCCCCGAGTTCGTTTTCGGCAGCGATGCCCGGCGCTTGGTCGGGCGCTACGCGCACAATCTCGGCGCCACCCGCGCGCTCCTCGTCACCGATCCCGGCGTGTTGCGCGCCGGTTGGGCCGAGGAGGCGGCGGCCGGGTTGCGGGACGAGCACATCGAGGTGTCCGTGTTCTCCGGCATCACCCCCAACCCCCGCGATCACGAGGTGATGGCCGGCGTGGAGGCGTTCCGGCGCAGCGGCAGCGACTTCCTCGTCGCCGTGGGCGGTGGCAGCGCGATGGATGCAGCCAAGGGGATCGGCATCGTTGCGAGCAACGGTGGCCACATCCTCGACTACGAGGGCATCGACCGCGTGCCGGTGCCCATGCCGCCCCTGCTGTGCGTGCCGACCACCTGCGGCACCTCGGCCGATGTGTCGCAGTTCGCGATCATCAACAACGCCAAGGAGCGCGTGAAGATCGCCATCGTCAGCAAGGCCCTCGTGCCCGACGTGTCGCTGGTCGATCCCGTGACGCTCTCCACCCTCAGTGCCTCCATCACCGCCGCGACCGGCATCGATGCGATGGTCCACGCCATCGAGGCACTGGTCTCCAATGCCGCCAGCCCGCTCACGGATGTCCATGCCATGGAGGCGTTGCGGCTGTTGCGCGCGCACCTGGCCGCGGCGGTGCGACAGGCGGACGACCTGGAGGCGCGCGGCGGCGTGATGCTCGCGAGTCTCGAGGCGGGGCTGGCGTTCTCCAACGCGAGTCTCGGCTGTGTGCATGCACTGGCGCACAGCCTCGGCGGCTACCTCGATCTGCCCCACGGCGAGTGCAACGCGCTGTTGCTGTCTCATGTGGTCGATTACAACTTCCCCGCTGCGGCCGGGAGCTACGGGCGCATCGGCGAGGTGCTCGGCCTGGACTTCCGCGGGCAGGCCGAGTCGGAGATCCGGCGGCGCTTGTGCGATCATCTGCGGGAGCTGCGACGCTCGCTCGGCATCGACGGCGGGTTGCGCGAGCGAGGGCTCGACAGGGCGGACATCCCGGTGTTGGCCCGCAAGGCGATCAATGATCCCTGCAATGCCACGAACCCTCGTCGCCCTTCGGTCGGCGATCTCGAAACGATCCTCGGCGAGGCTCTCTGAGACACGGCGATGCACCACCCCGAAGACAACACAGGCATGGGGAACCGGTGGACGCAGTGGCGCGAGAGCATCATCGGGCTGGGCGAGCAGTCCTCCCGCAAGAGCTACTATCCGGAGCTGCAACGGCGGCTCGCCGAGCTGAAGGACTCCGAGGAGAAGCTGCGCGCCGTCTTCAACAGCACGCACGACGCGATCTTCATCCACCGCTACGACGGCACGATCGACGAGGTGAACGACCCGATGCTGGCGCTTTTCGGCGTGCCGCGGGAGCGAGCCCTCCAGTTCACCGTGGCCGACTACACGAGCGCGGAGGCGGGGCGCGAGCGGCTGCCGCTGCTGCTGGAGGAGCTGCGCCACACGGGCAAGGACCAGCTGTTCGAGTTGCGGGCGCGGCGGCCGCTCGATGGCACGGAGTTCGAGGTGGAGGTCTCCCTGCATCCCTCCTTCTGGGGCGGGCATGAGGTCGTCGTGGCCGTCGTGCGCGACATCACGGAGCGCAAACAGGCCGAGGCCGAGCGCCGCCGGCTCGAGGCGGAGCTGGCGCAGCTGTACCGGATGGAGTCCATCGGCCGGCTCGCCGGCGGCGTGGCGCACGACTTCAACAACATGCTGACTCCGATCCTGAGCTACGCCGTGATGCTGCGCGACGATCTGCCGGGCGACGACGAGCGCCGCGTGGACTTGGGCGAGATCGTGCGCTCGGCGGAGCGGGCCCGCGATCTGGTGCGCCAGTTGCTCGCCTTTGCGCGGCGCCAGACCTTCGAACTGCGCCCGCTCGACCTCAACGGGACCATCCGCGGTTTCGAGCGCATGCTGCGGCGCGTGCTGCGCGAGGACATCGCCCTGCGGCTCGAACTGGCGCCGCAGCCGGCGACGATCGCGGCCGATGTCGGCCAGATCGAGCAGGTGCTGATGAATCTGGTGGTCAACGCCCAGGATGCCATGCCGCAGGGCGGCACCCTGGTGCTCGCCACCGCGGCGTTGCCGCCCGGCGGCGCCGATCCCGGCCTGCCGGACGGCCCGCTGGTCCGGATGTGCGTCAAGGATACCGGGACCGGCATGGATGCGGCGACGGTGGCGCGGATCTTCGAGCCCTTCTTCACGACCAAGGAGCAGGGGAAGGGCACGGGGTTGGGGCTGGCCTCGGTCTATGGCATCGTGCAACAGCACGGCGGGCAGATCCTGGTGCACAGCCAGCCGGGGCAGGGCTCGACCTTCTCGCTTTATTTCCCGCGGCTCGACGCGAGCCAGTGCGCTGGCGCGGCGCCGGAGCCTCCCGTCGTGGCAGGGCAAACCGGGGCCGGCACGATCCTCGTGGCCGAGGACCAGGAACAGGTCCGGTTTCTGGTGGCGAAGGTGCTGGGCCGTGCCGGTTATCGGGTGCTCGTCGCCGCGAGCGGCGACGAGGCGCTGCGGCTCGCGGAGGCGCAGCACACGCCGATCGATCTGCTGGTCTCGGATGTCGTGATGCCCGGATTGAACGGACGGGAGCTGTACGGTCGGCTGCAGGAACGCTGGCCGGGGATCCGGGCGTTGTTCGTCTCCGGCTATGCGGCCGAGGTCGTGGCGACCGGGCTCGACCTGTTGCCGAAGCCCTTCACGCCCGACGTGCTACTCTCGCGGGTGCGGCACGCGTTGTTGAGTTGAGCGGTGGCGGCGCTGGCGCTGGGCAGATCTTGCCGTCGGGGGCGAGTAGGTGGGGGCGGGGCCGCTGGGCTCCCGCGGAGAGTTTCGTGAGCACCTGGTAACCAAAGGTTAACGGTGGCGATCCGGGGCTTGGCATCGGCATTGCTGAAACGGCCCCGATGTCCACTCCGCCCAAACCCTGCCGGTGGCTGTACCGTGCGCTCGGACTGTTGGCCCCGCTGCTGTTTGCAGTGGGCGCGCACGCCCAGGGCACCGCGCAGCCGCTGAAGCTGAACATCGATCTCTCCGGCGGGACGGCCGGCATCGGGGACCTGAGCGTGTCGGTGCAGATCGTCATCCTGATGACGCTGCTCACCCTCGCGCCCTCGATCATCATGCTGATGACGAGCTTCACCCGCATCGTCATTGTGCTCGGATTCGTGCGACAGGCGATCGGCGTGCCGTCGGCGCCGTCGAACCAGATCGTCATCGGCCTGTCGCTGTTCCTCACGTTCTTCGTGATGACCCCGGTGGTGGACCGGATCCACGACGATGCGCTCCAGCCGTACTTCGACGGCCAGATCAAGTCGGTGGAGGCGCTGCAGCGGGCGCAGGAGCCGCTCAAGCAGTTCATGCTGCGGCAGACGCGCACGCGCGACATCGAGTTCTTCCTCGAACTCGGCGGCTACGGGCCCACGCCGGTCAAGGATCTGCCGATGCGCATCGTGATCCCGGCGTTCGTGCTGAGCGAACTGCAGACGGCCTTCCAGATGGGCTTCCTCATCTTCCTCCCGTTCCTGGTGATCGATTTCCTCGTCTCCACCGTGCTGATGGCGCTGGGCATGATGATGATGCCGCCCACCATCGTGGCGCTGCCGTTCAAACTGCTCCTGTTCGTGCTCGTCGACGGGTGGGAGCTGGTCGTGCGTTCCCTCGTGCAGAGCTTCACGCAATGAATCCCGACCTCGCGATCGAGCTGTTCAAGCTCACCATGTTCAAGGCGGTCGTGGTCGTGGCGCCGTTCCTGGTCGCCGCGCTCGTCGTCGGCCTGACCGTGAGCCTGATCCAGTCCGTCACCAGCCTGCAGGAGCAGACGCTGGTGTTCATCCCGAAACTACTCACGGTGGTGGGGGTGTTCCTCTTCCTCTCGCCGTGGCTGGTGCGCACGCTGATGGAGTTCACCATCGCCTGCTTCGCCCGCATGGCCGACATGGCGCACTAGCGCAACGCCCCGCACCCCGATGCCCGTCCCTGTGCTCATCGCCTGGCTGCTGATCGCGATCCGTGCGACCGCGTTCCTCATGCTGCTGCCCGGGCTGACGGGGCAGCCGATGCCGGTGACGCTGCGGCTGGCGCTGGCGTTGGCGATCGCCACGTTGCTGGCGCCGATCATCCCGATCCCGGCGCAGACTCCGGCGACGTTGCTGGCGCTGGCCGGGGCGGTGGGCGCGGAGGTCCTGGTCGGGCTGCTGATGGGCTTCGTCGGACGGATGGCCTTCTACGCCACGGAAATGGGCGGGCGCGTGATCGCCACCGAGATCGGTCTCACGCCGACCCCTGGAATCGAGGCGCCCACGGCGTCGAGCGAACCGTTCGCGGCGATGCTGCACCGGTTCGCCGTGCTCCTGTATTTCCTGGTCGGCGCGCATCTGATGGCGGTCGGGGCCTTCGCGCGCAGTTTCCACTTCGCTCCGCCCGGATTGGCTGGGCTCAACCCGGCCGCGGCCGACCAGCTCATCGTGATCACCGGGCGGACGATCGGGGTGGGGGTGCAGCTGGCGGCGCCGTTCATCGCGCTGAACTACCTGCTCACCTTCGCGTTCGGCCTGCTCGGGCGCACGGTGCCGAAGGTCAATGTGTTCATGCTGAGCATGGGCGCGCGGTCGTTCGCCGGGCTGGCGCTGCTGGGCGGGGCGGGCGTGTTGTTCGCGCGCTACCTGCTGGCGGCCTTCGAGCAGCTGCCCTCCGACATGCTGCTGTATCTTCCCCGCACCTGAGGCGTATCCACCATGGCCGACCAGGACAAGGACCAGAAGACCGAACCCGCGACCCCGAAGCGGCGGGCCGAGGCGTTCAAGCGCGGGCAATTCGCGCGCAGCCCGGACGTGCAGGTGGCCTTCACGCTCACGGCGGCCCTGGTCGTGATGCTGTTCTCCGCGCCGGACATCGCGCGCTCGTTGCGGGACTTCGCCCTCTACAGCTTCCAGAACCTCGGCCGCACCACGCTCAGCAACGAGCTGATGTTGTCCCGGCTCGTCGAGGCGGGGCAGCGTTGCCTCGGGCTGATGACGCCGCTGCTCGTCGCCTGCTTCGTGGCCGCCGTGCTCGGGGGCGGCGCGCAGAGCCGCTTCCAGCTCACCACCGAGGTGCTCGAGCCCAAGCTCGACCGGCTCAACTTCGTCAGCGGCTTCAAGAACATCTTCAATACGAGTGCGCTGATGACGCTGCCCTTCGATCTGCTCAAACTCGGGGGCATCGGTCTGGCGCTCTGGCTCGCCGTCAAGCGGGTGATGCAGGACCCGCTCTTCCATGTGCCGATGAAGGCGGAGCATCTCGCCCAGTTCCTCAACCATTCCACGCTGCTCTTCCTCGCCTGGATCTGCGGGGCGATGGCGATCATCGCGATCGCGAGCTACAGCTACCAGCACCACAAAACCGAGAAGGACCTGCGCATGACCAAGCAGGAGGTGCGCGACGAGCACAAGCAGCAGGAGGGCGATCCCATGGTCAAGGGCCACCGCCGGCGCCTCGCGCGGCGCCTCATGCAGAAACAGATGCTCCAGGCTGTGCCCACCGCCGACGTCGTCGTCACCAACCCGACCCACTTTGCCGTGGCGCTCAAGTACGAGCGGGGCAAGGACGAGGCCCCGGTGATCGTCGCCAAGGGCGAGGGCGCCTTCGCCCGCCGCATCAAGGCCCTCGGCGCCGAATACGGCGTGCCCATGATCGAGAACAAGCCGGTGGCCCGCATGCTCTTCAAGGTCGGCGAGGTGGGGGAGCCGGTGCCGCTCGCCCTCTACCAGGCCGTGGCCGAGATCCTCGCCTTCGTCTACCGCACCCACCGCTACTACTTCCACGCCCTGCGCGCCCGGCGCGCGGCGCTCCAGTCGTAACCCGCCGCCCGATCGCCGCCCGTTGACCGCCTGATCCCGAAGCCCGCCCGCCCTTTTCCACCATGTCCGCCGCTCCCGCCAGCACCGTCCCGCTCCCCACCGTCGGTGGCCTCCGCCGCTCCGACCTGGCCTTCACCGTCGCGCTGTTCGGCGTGGTCATGATGTTGATCCTGCCGCTGCCGGCGGTCCTGCTCGATGTGCTGCTGGCCGTGAGCATCGGCCTGTCGCTGCTGATCCTGCTGCTCATCACCTATGTGAAGGATCCGCCGGAGTTCTCCGTCTTCCCCACGCTGCTGCTCGGCCTCACGCTGTTCCGGCTCGCGCTCAACATCACCTCCACCCGCCTGATCCTCATCGACGGCTACGCCGGCGACATCATCGCCTCGTTCGGCGACTTCGTCGTGCAGGGCAACTACGTCGTCGGCACGGTGGTCTTCTCCATTCTGGTGATCATCAACTTCGTGGTCATCACCAAGGGCGCCGGCCGTATCGCCGAGGTCGCCGCCCGTTTCACCCTCGACGCCCTGCCGGGCAAGCAGATGGCCATCGATGCCGAGCTCAACGCCGGCATCATCGACGAGGCCCAGGCCACCGAGCGCCGCAAGAAGCTCCAGAAGGAAACCGACTTCTACGGCGCGATGGACGGCGCCAACAAGTTCGTGCGCGGCGACGCCATCGCCGGCATCCTCATCACCTTCATCAACGTCATCGGCGGCTTCGCCATCGGCGTGCTCCAGATGGACCTCTCCTTCGCCGACGCCGCGAAGAAGTTCACGCTCCTCTCCATCGGCGACGGCCTGGTCTCGCAGATCCCGGCGCTGCTCGTGTCCGTGGCCGCCGGTATCCTCGTCACCCGTGCGGCGGAGAACGAGACCCTGGGCGTGCAGGTCACCCAGCAGCTCACCCGTTACCCGCGCGCGCTCGGAATCGGCTCGGCGATGCTCGGCGTCTTTGCCCTGCTGCCCGGCATGCCGCTGGTGCCGTTCCTCGGCTTGGCCGGCCTCGGCGGCTATTTCGCGATGCGTCTCCACAAACAGCAGCTCGCCGAGGAGTCGGCCGCGAAGGCCGCTCCGGGCGCCCGCCGGGGCGCCGCGGGCGCGGCCGCGGGTGGCGCCGCTCCGGCCGGCGGAGAGGCCGGCGCGCGGGCGGGCACGCCGGCCCGCGCGAGCGAGGAGGAGATCGCGCGCGCCATCGACCTCGACGTGTTCGCCATCGAGATCGGCTACGGCCTGCTGCCGCTCGCCGACGAGAAACAGGGCGGCGACCTGCTCCAGCGCATCACCGGCCTGCGCCGCTCCGTCTCGCGCGAGAAGGGGGTCATGGTTCCGCCGATCTCCGTGCGCGACAACCTCGAGCTCGACGCCAACGACTACCGCTTCCTGCTGCGCGGCAAGCCCGTCGCCCGCGGCCAGGTCATGCCCGGCCGCTGGCTGGCGATGAACGTCAACGGCAGCACGATCCGCCTCAAGGGCATCCCGACCCGCGAACCGGTCTTCGGACTCGAGGCCCACTGGATCGGCGGCGACGAGAAGACCACCGCCGAGGTCAACGGCTTCACCGTGGTCGATCCCGCCTCGGTCCTCATCACGCATCTCTCCGAGACGCTGAAGAACAACATCTGGCTCATCCTCGGCCGCCAGGATGTGCAGTTGCTCGTCGACCACGTGAAGGAGAAGCATCCGGCGCTCGTCACCGAGCTGATCCCCGATCTGGCCAACCTCGGCCTGATCCAGCGCGTGCTCCAGAATCTCCTGCGCGAGGGCGTGAACATCCTCAACCTGCCCGTCATCCTCGAGGGCATCGCCGACTACGCCTCGGTGACCAAGAACGCCGACGAGCTCGCCGAACTCGTCCGCCGTCGGCTCGGGTTGTATTTTGTCTCCGAATTCGAAGCCGAACCCGGCAAGGTGAAGGCGCTCACGCTCGATCCGCGGTTCGAGCAATGGCTGGCGGGCCGCGTGCAGCGCACG
>DAOOFR010000110.1:9585-11849 GCA_035415285.1 Opitutaceae bacterium | reverse complement strand
CCGGAATCTGCATCTCTTCCGCGAGTTCATCGGCCGCGACGGCGACACCGAGATCCCCGACCCCTACGGCGGCGACTTCCGGGAGTACGAGTCCTGCCGCGACAGCCTGGTCGAGGCCGTGCCGGCGTTGGTGAAGTTCCTCCGCGGCCTCGTGGCAGGAAACCAGACCTGAGCCGCGACGCTTCGATTGTCGCGCAGGCCAGCGAGTTTCGCGCCGACCAAGAGCCGCGAGCGATCGCTGCGACCTAAAAGTTCGCCTTTGGCCTAAGGCCCACCGCTCGCGAGTCCGTCGCTTGGCGGCGAGTCTCCGGCCCCTGCCGCGCCTCGCGCTGCGAAACGGACATTTTTCCCCGTGGGGGTTTTGTCCGCCGATGAAATCCCCTTATGCTGCGCCCCTCCTTTTGCGCATCATGCAGATTCGCCCGACCTCGTTGCGGTTCGGCATCCTGCTCGCGGTGTTGGTTACCGTGATCCCGGTGCTGGGCCTGAGTGCGTACCACGCGGCCGGCGTTCGGCGACAATTGCGGGAGGATCGTCACGCCGGGCTGGTGAGACTGGCGGAGCAGACGGCGACCACGATCAGCTCCTACCTGGAAGGCACCCGCCAGTTGCTCGTCGCCCTCACCCACCTTGATCCAATCCGTGAGCGCCGCGCGGCCGAAGCGGCGCAAGTGCTGGGAAAATTGCAGTCGCTCGCCCCGCTCTATGCCAACTTCGCGCTGGTGGGCGGAGACGGCACCATCATCGCCAGCACCAAGCCGCTGCCCCCCGGGATCACGTTCCGCGAGCGTGTCTGGTTCCAGCGATTGCAGGCCAACCGCCAGTTCAGTCTGGGCGAGCACCTGGTCAGCATCGCGACCGGCAAACCGGCGATCAGCCTGGCGTGCGCGCTGCCCGACCAACCGGCCACCGGTCCGCTCGACAGCGTGAATGCGCTGCTCGATCTCCGGGCGATCCAACAGGTGCTCGAACGATTTCCCATCCGGCCCGATACCGACCTGCTGCTGCTCGACCGCCGCGGACCATCCTGTGCCGGCGCGGCGTGCCGATCGCTTCGACCCCCGAGCAACTGCCCGGCTGGACCACTCTGCCGCACGACCATCAGCCCTTCAGCACCAAGGACAACAACGGCCAGAGACGCATCTACTACTTTACGCCCATCGCCAGCATGGACGAGGGGCTTTGGGTGGGCACCGGAGTGAGCGAAACCGCGATGGCTTCCGAGGCCCGCAACGCCTTTCTGGGCAGCTTCAGCCTGACCTCGCTGCTTGCCATCATGCTCGTGCTGATGGGCTGGTGGATCGGTGAGCGCCTGGTGCTGCGCCCCATCCAGCGGCTGAGTGTCGCCGCCGCGGCGCTCACCCGCGGCGAGTGGGAGGCCCGGGCCCGCATCGCCAGCGGCGCCGCCGAGTTGCGCGCGCTCGGCGCGGCCTTCGACACCATGGCCGGCCACCTCCACCGTGAGATGGAGCAGCTCAAATCCGACACCTCCAGCGCCGCGCTCCGTTACAACAACCGCTCCGCGGAACTCGCCACGGCCCAGCAGCAACTCCAGCAGGCCGTCGCCGCCTGCCAGATCACCGACACCGCGCGCCGCCAGAGCGAGGCCACCGCGCGCGCTTTCCTCGAATCGATCAACGAAACCGCCCTGCTGTTAGGACCGGAGGGCAAGGTGCTCATGGCCAACCAGCCGTGCGCCGCGCGCCTGGGTTGCTCCCTGCCGGAGCTGATCGGCTCGAACGTATTCAACCACATGAACCCGGAGGAGGTGGCCCGGCATAAGGATGTTTTGGTCACCGTGCTGAAGACCCGCCAACCGATCTCCCTCGAGGAGCGGGACCACGACCGGCAGGCGTACATCCAGGCCACCCCGGTGCTCGACACCGCCGGCAACGTGTCCGCCATCGCCGTGCTCAGCTTCGACATCACGGAGCGCAAACGCATGGAGGAGCAGTTGCGCCACTCCATCACGGCCCTCGAACGAGCGCTCCACGAGGTGAAGACACTCAGCGGGCTGCTGCCGATCTGCGCCGGCTGCAAAAAGATCCGCGACGACCAGGGCTACTGGCGCGAGGTCGAGCAATACCTTCAGCAACACACCCACGCCGAGTTTTCCCACGGTCTCTGCCCCGACTGCATGCGGCGGCTCTACCCGGAGTACGCCGGTCCGACCGCCACACGCACGCCGGCGCCGGCCGAGACGGGGAAAGCCAGCGGCCCGGCGCCGTAGCGGCCGCCGCCCATCACGCCCGCCGCCGCAGCCG
>DAOOFR010000110.1:0-9485 GCA_035415285.1 Opitutaceae bacterium | reverse complement strand
CACAGCTCCAGCCAGTTCTCGCCGGCGGCCGGCTGCGCGAGCGCCGGGGCGAGTCGCGTAGCCGGATCCTGGAGGTAACAGTGCCCCGCGGCGAGCGCCGGCTGGATGTCGCCCCAATGCCCGTGCGCGAGCCGGAAGAAGCCGGGCCAGGGCGTCGGCACCAGCCCGGAGGTGGGCTCCGCCGCGGCGCGCCACCGCACATGCACGTGCGCGGTGGACTGGTTCCATTCCAGCAGTGCCCGGGTCGCCTCGCCCCCGAACTCCGCCAGCCAGCGTTTCACCAGCCAGGACGGATGACTGAAATACACCGCCAACTCCTCGGCCGCCGCGTCGGCCGCCGGCACGGGCGTCTCCCGCAGGCCGGGCGCGGCGCGGCGCAGCACGGCGTTGACCAACCCCGCCTCGGCCGCGCTGAGCTGGCGCTTGGCCTGTTCGACGGCATTGTCGACGATCGCGGCCATCGGCGCATCCGGATTCTCGATCAGGTCCGCCCCCGCGATCGCCAGCAACGCCTGCAGCCGCGCCCGCGGCGCCCGTGCGATCAGCGGGCGCAACGCCTCCTCGGTGCGCCGCCAGTGGCGGAGCGCCGCATAGAAAAGATTCTGCGCCGGACCGCGGTCGCTCAGACCACCGGCGAGGTCGCTGAGCAGATGGTCCGCCCGGCCCCGCCCTTCGCGCCAGCCGGCGACGAGGGCGATCGCCAACGCCCAGGTTTCCGCCGCGGAAGGCCCGCGCGGACGCCCCCCCCGTTCTCCATCGCCCGGGCGGGGGCCCGAACGGTCGCCGGCGAAGCGGTGCTTTTGTGGCAAGGGACGTGAGGAAGACTCCATGGCCGCGGATGAGACACAGTTTGACATCGCCGCGCAATAGCCGCCAAATCGGTCCCTTCCGCAATTCGACCAAGAATTTATGAACGCTGAAGCTGTCCAAGATTTGATCTCCCAAAAGCCCGAGCTGAAAGCCTCCAAGGCCAAACTCGAGGCGATGAAGTCCGGTGCCTACTGTGTGCACCGCAGTTGGGGCTTCGGCCGCATCAAGTCCTACGACGCCGCCAGCCGCAGACTGCTCATCGATTTCGACGGCAAGCCCGGCCACCCGATGGACCCAGCGTTCTGCATCGGCACCCTCGAAATCCTGCCCGAGAAACACCTGCTCGTCCGCAAGCAGACCGAGGCCGCCACCATCCAGGACCTCATCGAGAACAACCCCGCGCAGCTCGTCGTCGAGGCCCTCGCGACCTACCCCAACAACGCCGCCACCGGCGTGGAGTTGGAGAACCTTTTCAGCAGCGTGATCGGCGCCGACAAGTTCAAGCGCTGGTGGACCGCCGCCAAGAAGCAGCTCGCCGGCGACCCGCGCGTCGCCGTGCCGGCCAAGCGCACCGAGGTGTTCGTCCTGCGCGACGAGCCGGTGAACGTCGAGGACGAGCTCATCGAGCAGTTCAAGAACACCCGCTCGCCCCGCCGCCGCCTGTTGATCGCCGCCGAGCTTCTCACCACCGCGAAGAAGAAGGACCTCAAGCCCCTCGCCGCCGACCTGCTCACCGACGTCGCCGCAATCGTCAAGGACACCCAGCAACTCGAGCTTGCCGAGCGTCTCCAGGGCGCGTGGGTCCGCAACGACCTCGCCAACCTGGCCGGCCAGGACCTCGCCGCCCTCGAGCCCAAGGTCGAGGAGATCGTCGCCAACGAGCGCGACCTCCCCGTCATCGCCGAGAAGCTCCCGACGGGCTACCACGTCCGCCTGCTCGACCTCATCCACTCCGCCCACCCGACCGCCTGGAAGGAGATCGTCTTCACCCTGCTCAAGCTCAGCTCCGGTAAGTTCACCACCGAGTGCGTGAACTTCCTGCTCGACCACGAGTGCGGCGCCGAGATCACCAGCACCTTCCAGCGTTGGCAGGTCGAACAGAACCTGCGCGCGCCGGTGCTGCTGTGGATCGTCAAGAACCGCACCACCCGCAAGTTCTCCCGCCTGCTCAACGACCTCATCGGGCCCCGCCTGCTCACCGCGATCCTCTTCGCCATCGACTACGAGGCCCTCCAGACCGCCGGCGCCCGCCGCATGCCGCTCGCCGACATCCTCAGCGACGACACCGACCTCATCCCCGACCTGCTCTCCACCGCCGACCCGGAGACCGCGCGCGACCTCGCCAACACCCTCATGCTCAACCAGGGCTTCGAGGAGTTGACCAAGAAGTCCCTGCTCGCCCGCTTCATCAAGCTCTTCCCCGGTATCCAATCCCTCGTCGCCAGCGACGAGAGCGAGAAGGGCGAGGCCCTCCTCGTCTCCAAGGACAGCTACGATCGCAAGCGCGAGGAGTACGACGCCATCGTCACCAAGAAGATCCCGGAGAACTCCAAGGCGATCGCCGCCGCCCGCGAGCACGGCGACCTCAAGGAGAACTCCGAGTACAAGATGGCCAAGCAGGACCAGTCGCTCCTGCTCGCGCAGAAGAGCCAGCTCGAACGCGAGCTGGGCAACGCCCGCGTCACCGATTTCAAGGATGTCACCACCGACTCGGTCGGCGTCGGCTCCGTCGTCGAGCTGCGCGACCTCGGCGCCAAGAAGCTCATCACCTACTCGATCCTCGGCGCCTGGGACAGCAACCCCGACGCGTTCATCATGTCGTACAAGACCCCGCTCGGCCAGGCCCTCCTGTCCAAGAAGGTTGGCGACGAAGTGCAGGTGAAGATCGCCGGCGAGGAGCACACCTACGCCATCCAGTCGATCCGCCGCTACGTCGACGCGAAGTAAGCCGCGCCCGATCGACCTCCGTTTCCACGGCCGCGCCCCTCACCGGGCGCGGCTTTTTTTGCCCGCATCGGGCGGCCCGGCTCCCGCCGCACCGGCGATGGCGCAACCCAGGAACCGGCAGTCCGGGCAGGTCACAGGGGCGGAGGAGCGACGGAAGGAGATCCTTCTGCCGTTCGGCAGAACCTGCGGCAGAGGGGAACTTGGTTCAGCCAAGTTTGGACCGGCCTGCTCACCAAGGGATGCGCAACTCCGGCATCCAGTAGCGCTCCGCTCCCGCGGTGCCCTCTGCGCCCAACGGCTTCATTCAGGACAACACATCTCGCGCCGCCTGGGAGCGTCGCGAGGCGCCACCGGTGGGAGCCGCGTGCTGGGGCTGCGGTCACCCGCGGACGCCCCGCCGGCTCAGCCGGCGAGGCCGCTGCTGGCCAGCAGTTGCTGGGCGGCCGTCACCGCCGGCAAGCGGCCGTCCGCCACCGCCTGCTCGATGTGGCGCAGATCGGCCTTCACGCCCGGCGTCCGGTAGAACCGCGCCTTGAGCGCCTCGTGCACGAGCGCGTGCAGCCACTCCACCGCCTGTTCCTGCCGCCGCTCGCGCAGCAGCCCGGTGCCGCGGCAATGCGCGAAGAACGCCTCCACCTGTCGCCAGATCTCGTCGACACCCTCGCCCGTCACCGCCGAGCCGGCCAGGGCCGGCGTCGCCCAGCCCACCGTCGGGGGATTGAGGAAGTGCAGCACGCGCTGCATCTCGGCCCGCGCCGCCAGGGCGCGCTGCTTGTTGTCGCCGTCGGCCTTGTTGATCACGACCAGGTCGGCCAGCTCGATGATGCCCTTCTTGATGCCCTGCATCTCGTCGCCGGCGCCGGCGATGAGGACCACGAAGAAACAGTCGACCATCGAGCGCACGGTCACCTCGTTCTGGCCCACGCCCACCGTCTCGATGAGCAGCGTGTCGAACCCGGCGGCCTCGCACACCAACATCGCCTCGCGGCTCTTGCGAGCCACGCCGCCGAGCGAACCGCCCGAGGGCGAGGGCCGGATGAACGCCCGCGGATGCCGGCTGAGCTTCTCCATGCGCACCTTGTCGCCCAGCACGCTGCCGCCGTGCACGCTGCTCGAGGGATCGACCGCCAACACCGCGACCTTGTGGCCCGCCTCGCACAACCGCGTGCCGAGGCACTCGATGAACGTGCTCTTGCCCGCGCCGGGGATGCCGGTGATGCCCACCCGCATCGCCTCGCCGGTGAAGGGCAGCAGGCGCGTGAGCAACGTCTGCGCGAGTTCCTGGTGCGCCGGGGCATTGCTCTCGATCAGCGTGATCGCGCGCGCCAACACACCCAGGTCGCCGCTGCGCACCCCGTGGAAATAGTCGTCGAGGGAGAGCTGCCGCCGCTTCACGCCGGGCTGGTGCCGCACGTCGCCGGCCGGCTGCACCCCGCGGGCGACCTTCGTGGCGAACTCCGCCCCTGCGTTCTCCGGCACCCAATCGGGCTTCGCCTCGAGCCCATGGCCGTGCTGGCCATGCGGTGAATCGTCGTGCGGGTGGCGTGAAGGCTCGGATGACATGGTGGAAGAACGCTCGATGCCGCCAAAAACCTCCCGCGTTGGCAATCCGTCAACGCGCATCCGCCACGCAAAACACTCAGGCACGCGCGAGACGACGCGCGCCCGCGCCGTCAGTTGTTCGTGGTCGGAGCCGCGCCCGATCGTTCGTCGAGCAATGTGCGCACACGAGTGAGCAGTTCCCGTGGCGTGAAGGGCTTGCGGAGTACCTGGACCCGCTCGACCAAACCGTTCTGCAGATGATGGTAGCTGTAGCCGGTGGCGAAGAGCACCGGCAGCTCCGGATCGCGCCGGCGCAGCGCATCGTGGGTGAGCCGGCCGTTGCGCCGCGGCATCACCACATCGAGGATCGCGAGGTGGATCGGGCCCTCGTGCGATTCGTGCAGCGCCAACGCCTCGTCGCCGTGGCGGGCGAGCAACACCCGGTACCCGGACTGCACCAGCACACGATTGGCGATGGCGAGCACCTGCTCGTCGTCCTCGGCGATCAGGATCGTCTCGCCACGGCCGTGGAGCGAGGTCAGGTCGGGTACCGGCTCCACCGTCTCCGTCGCCGCCGTGGCCGGGACGGCCGGGAGATAGAAGCGGAACGTGGTGCCGAGTCCGACCTCCGAGTACAGGTGGATGAATCCTCCGTGTTGGCGCACGATCGCGTACACCGTGGCCAAGCCCAGCCCGGTGCCGCGGCCCACCTCCTTGGTCGAGAAGAACGGCTCGAAGATGCGGTGCTGGAACTCCTTGGGGATGCCGCTGCCCTCGTCCGACACGGCGACCACCACCTGCGGACCGGGGCGGGCCTCGGGATGGATCCGACAGAAATCCTCGTCGAGCTCCATGTGCTCCATCTCGATGGTGATGCGCCCGCCGTCTGGCTGCGCGTCGCGGGCATTCACGCACAGATTGAGCAGCACCTGCTCGATACGCCCCGGGTCCGCGAGCACCGTGAGCGGCTCCGCTGCGGGCTTGATCTCAAGCGCGATATCCTCGCCGATGAGCCGACGAAGCATCCGCGTGGTGTCGGTCACCAACGCCCCGAGCTCGACCGGGCGCAGCCGCAGCTCCTCGCGCCGGCTGAACGCGAGCAGCTGTTGCACGAGATTCACCGCCCGCTCGCCCGCCCGTGCGATCTCGTCGAGCGAGCCGTGCACCGGGTGGCCGGCCGGCGCGTCCATCGCGGCCATCGCCACATTGCCGGTGATGACCTGGAGGATGTTGTTGAAGTCGTGCGCGATCCCGCCGGCGAGCCGGCCCACCGCCTCCATCTTGCGCGACTGGACCAGCTGCTCCTCGAGCTCGAGCTCGTGGGAGATGTCGCGTTTGACCGCGACGTAATGCGAAATGGTCCCGCGATCGTCGCGCAGAGGCGTGATGCAGGAGTTCTCGGTGTAGATCTGTCCGTCCTTGCGGCGATTCTGGATCCGGCCGCGCCACGCCCGGCCCGAGGAGATGGTCGACCACAACTCCCCGTAGAACGCCGCATCGTGCCGCCCGCTCTTGAGCATGCTCGGGGTCCGCCCATGCACCTCGTGCCGCGAGTAGCCCGTGATCGCCTCGAAGGCGCGGTTGACGTAGACGAAGTGCCCCGCGGCGTCGGTGATCACGACCGCCTCGCCGGCGTGGTTGAGCGCCGTCGCCAGCAATCGATTCTCCCGCTCGATCAGGCGGTAATCCGAGAGGTCGCGCACGATCGCGATGTAGACGCGCCGTCCGTCCTGCAGGGAGCTGCTCAGCGACACCTCCGCATCGAACAGCCGGCCGTCTTTGCGCCGATACATCCAGCGGAAATGTTGCGGCTCCACGAGCGCCTCCGCCGCCAGCAGCCGCGTCTCCTCCGCGGAGGACTTGCCGTTGGCCTGCAGCTCCGGGCTCACGTCCGCCGGGCTGAGCCCGAGCAGCTCCTCCGCGCTGTAGCCGAACATCGCGCGGGCTTGGGCGTTGGCCTCGATCACCCGGCCGCCCTCGAGCAGCAGCCCGGCGTCGCCGGAGAGTTCGAACAACGAGCGAAAATGATCCTCGGCCACCCGCACCCGTTCGTCCGCCCGATGCAGACGCAGTCCCAGGTGCCGCCAGTAGACGACCACCGCACACGCGAATCCGAACAGGGCCAGCGACCCGGTCCCGCTTGCTGGAATTCGTTCCAGGGCCGACCAATGCACGGCCTGCCCGGCCGCCACCCCCCCGAGAACCAGCCCCACGAAGACATACACGCCCTGCCGAACCCGGCCGCCCGGAGTCACCGAAGCGAGCAGCACCGCCAGAAACGCGAGCAACAACGTGTTGCCCGACAATCCCGAGCGAAAGACCTCCGCACCCGCCGTCGCCGCAAAGCAAAGACTGTACGCGGCCGACCGCCGGCCGGCGACCAGACGCCCGCGGCACAACGCCACCACGACGCACACGCTCAGAAACAGCGCCTGGAGCGCCAGGATCCAGAGGTCCGCCGCGCGGGCGTCGTTGGACAGGCCGAGCACGATCGCCACGAGGCCGACGCTGCTGAACGCCAGCAGCAACCGGTCGAAGGCTTCGACGACCGGGGGCACCGAGCCAGACGTGGGGCGGTCCGCCTTCATGCCGCCGCCCCCCGCTCAGCCGAGTTGCGGGAGGCGCGCCGCGGCACCGCGGCTGGTTGGCCGAAAGAGCGATCCATGGCCATCGGCGATCAGAGTGTCTCGCTGCAGCGACTACCGTCGCAGCCAGCCGGGTTACGGCCGTCGGCCCATGGCGCGCCGCACGCGTCGTGCTGATCTTCGATGCCGGAAAAGATTCGGGACCAAGTGCTCATGTGGGAGGGACTTCCGATCTTCGAACACCACTCCCCTTCGGTCCATCCCAAGTGTTCTTGAGCGGCAAAAATGAGTGAAACCACCCATTCCCCCGTTCGGGCGACGACCGTCCGAATCAAGTCCATACGCAGGGTCTTCCTCTCGCCTCTGCAGGATCCGGATCTATCCGCGACGGCAGAATCGGGCCAACCACAGCGCCGCGACGCTCGCCAACACGGCGGCCACATGCAGCCACAGCACGAAGCGGGGCACTTCGGCGTGGATGGCACTGGTGTGGCGTGCGTGCAGCATGGCGGCGGGGACGCTCCCATTTCGGCAGGAGTCCGCACCAACTGAAGCCCGAACGTGCGGCGGCCGGTTTTTCACACGGCTTTGCGGGCCCCACCGGGTGAATACCCCGGTTTTCGCCGCCCCCACCCCACCCGCCGGATGCAGGGCAAACCCCAGCGGGCACCCCCGATTCCCGGGTCGCAGCGACCGAGACTCCGGGACTTGGCGGAGGCCGAGCCGCGTTGCCTGCGGTTGCGCGATCCGCCCGGCGCGGAGACCCCCGCCGCGGGGACACGCTGTGCCCGCCTCAGGGCAGTACGATCGGATAGCTGCCGAGCCACTTCACCAGCGGGCAGAACTTCTTCAGTTCCACCACGGCTTCGCGCATCCGCGGATCGTCGTAGTGACCGGCGACATCGATGAAGAAGTAGTAGTCCCAGGCGCGCTTCTTGGTCGGCCGCGACTCGATCTTCGTCAGGCTCAGGCCGCGCTCCGAGAACGGCGAAAGCATCCGCAGCAACGAACCGGAGTGCGACGCCTCGTCGCCAAGCGAGATGATGAAGGTGCTCACATCGCGCCCTGGTCCCGCGGTGCCGGAGGACTGGCGACCGATGATGAAGAAACGGGTGGTGTTGCCGCGCACATCCTCGATGTCGCGGGCGAGGATCGGCACCTGGTGGTGGCTCGCGGCCAGCTCGTTGGCCACGGCGGCGGCACCGGGCTCGTCCTTGGCGATCTGCACAGCGCGCGCCGTGCTCGGCGCGTCGCACGGTTGGGCGCCGGGCAGATGGCGCTGGAGCCAATGGCGGCACTGCGCGAGCGCCTGATCCTTCGAATACACCTTCGTGATCCGCTCCAATGGCTCGGCGGAGATCAGGCAGTAGGCGATCTCAAGATAGCTCTGCGCCACGATCTTCAGCTCGGTCTCGACGAAGAGGTCGAGGGCGTCGCGCACCGAGCCCTCGGTGGAGTTCTCCACCGGGATCACGCCATAGTCGGCCTCGCCCTTGTCCACCGCGGCAAAGATGTCGGCGAAGGTCGCCATGCCCTGGTACTCGACGCTCGCGCCAAACTTCTGCAGCGCGGCCTGGTGGCTGTTGGTGGCCTCCGGCCCGAGGTAGGCGATCTTGAGCGGCTGCTCCAACGCGATCGCCGCCGACATGATCTCGCGGTAGATCGCGCGCAGCGCGGGCTCGCCGATCGGGCCGGTGTTGCGCTCGCAAACCTTGCGGAACACCTGCTCCTCGCGTTCGGCCACGTAGATCGGGCCGCCGGCCTGGCGTTTCAGCCGGCCGATCTCGGAGGCGAGCGTCAGGCGCCGGTTGAGCGCCTCGACAATCTGGTGGTCGAGCGCGTCGATCTGCTGGCGGCAATCGTCGATGTTCATGCGCGAAAGGTCAGCTGGCGGGCGGGTTCTGCGGTTCTGGCGCTTCGTGGGCAGGAGTGTCGTCGGAGGGCGGATCGACCGGCGCGGGCTCGGTCCCGTCCGGGGCGGCGGGCGCCGGCGCGGGCTCGTCGACCGGCTCCTCGGCCGGCTCGAGCGGGAGTTCTGCGGTCTCGAGCCCCACGTCCTTGTCGCCCACCTGCGCCGGGTTTTCCGACTGCCGGAGCCAGTCGTCGATCTGCCGGTTGGAAAGCACATCGGAGGCCGGCAGCTCGGCCAGCGACTTGATGCCCACGAATTCGAGAAACTCGTCCGTGGTGCCGAATTGGATCGGGCGGCCGGGCAGCTCCGCGCGGCCGGCCACGTAGATCAGGCCACGCTCCAGCAGCTTGTTCACGCCCGCCTCGGCCGACACGCCGCGGATCGTCTCGATCTCGCCGCGCGTCACCGGTTGGCGGTACGCGACCACGGCAAGCGTCTCCAACGCCGCCTGGCTCAGGCGCACCGGCGGCGGCTCGTCGCGCAGCAGGCGCACCCAGCGCGCGGTCTTCGGGTTGGTGACGAGGCGGTAGCCGTTGCTCCCCTCAATGAGGAAAAAGACTTCGTCGCGCGCCCGCAGATCGGCGGCGATGGCATCCATCGCCTCGCGAATCTGCGCGCCAGTGATGAGCGAGGGAACCTCCGCGTAGAACTCCGCATCGGTCTCCGCCGCCGAAAGCCCGAGCGTGACC
>DAOOFR010000109.1:6648-11970 GCA_035415285.1 Opitutaceae bacterium | reverse complement strand
CACCTGCCGTCCCTCCATCCAGGCGTAGTTCTGCTCGTACTGCATCATCGCCCGCCCCGGGAGCCCCTCCGGCTCGCGCGCCAGGTCGCGCCCGATCATCGGGTGCACCGCGTCGACCCCGAGCAACGAAAGCAGCGTCGGCGGGAGATCGATCTGGCTGGCCACCGTCTTGATCCGGCGCGGCTGAAGATCGGCGCCCAGGATCAGGCCCGGAATGTGGAACCGCTCGATCGGCACCAAGCTGTCGCCGCCGACCCTGATATCATGATCGGCCACGATCAAGAAAATCGTGTCTTTCCAGTAGGCGCTTTTCTTCGCCTGCTCGATGAAGCGGCCCACCGCATAGTCGGCGTACTTCACGGCGTTGTTGTCTGTGCCCTTGGTCGGATCGTGCAGGGCGATGCGCCCGTCGGGAAACTCGAACGGCGTGTGGTTCGAGGAGGTGAAAACCAGGGAGAACGTCCGCTTCCCGGCCGCATGGTTCGCGGTCAACCGCGCGTGCGCCTTGGCGAACAGGTCCTCGTCCGACACGCCCCAGCTGCCGGTGAAAACCGGATTCGCATAGTCGTTCTCGTCGAAGACGCGCGTGAAGCCGTTCGAGAGGAAGAAGCCGCGCATGTTGTCGAAATGGGACTCGCCGCCGTAGATGAACTCCGACTCGTAGCCATGCTGGCCGAGAATCGACGCCAGTGACGCGAAGTTGCGCTGGGCCAGCGTCAGCTTGACGACCGCCTGGGCGGGCGTGGGCAGGAAGCCTGTCACCACCGCCTCGATGCCGCGCACGGAGCGGGTGCCCGTGGCGTAGAGCTGCTCGAACCACCAGCCCTCCGCCTTCAGCCGCTCCAGCTCCGGCGTCACCGGCACGCCGCCCAGCGACTCCACGAAGGTCGCCCCCAGGCTCTCCTCGAGCACGATCACGAGGTTGAGCGGCTTCTCGCGGCGGCATGCCGCCGTCTGTTGCACCAGGGTCGGGATCTCGCCGTCGCCGACGAACTCCCGGTCATCCTGCTGGCGGCGGCGCGCCGCGCGCACTTCCGCCAGGATGTCCGCCGCCGGCATGCGGCCGTAGATCTCGCTCGACTTCGCCTCGTGCTGCATGCCGTAGATCGCATGGACCACCGACCAGGTGGAATTGAGGATCAACGTGTTCACCATCGGGTCGCTCGTCAGGGCGAACGAAGCCGGGTTCGCCGGCCGATGGCCGAGCCGCGAGCGCACCATCACCAGACAGGCACCGGCGATCAGCGGCCAGGTCAGCCACAACCGCAGATACGACCACGACGCCTCGCGCCGCAACCACGGGCGCATCAACCAGGCCACCCCGGCCACCGCCAGCGCGCTCAGCACCACGCCGCCGATCAACTGCGGCAGGAAGGCGCCCACCAACGTCGCCGCCACTTCGCGGGGATATTTGAGATATTCGACGAAGAGACGGTTGGGCCGCGTATCATACTCGGTGATAAACGCCGGCGCGGCGCTCTCGAGAAACGCCAACAGCAGGATCGCCACGATCACCCAGAAGTAGCACAACCACCGCCAGGCCCGCCACGCCGGCCGAACCGCCAGGACCGGCGCCAGCGCCACCAGGGGCATGGCCAGCAGCCCGAGCTGGATGAGATCCACCCGCACGCCTTGCAGCAACAGCTCGGGCCAGATCCCCGTCGCCGCCACCCGTTGCGCCTGCCACACCATCAACGCCGCGCGGGAACACGACAGCAACGGCAACCCCACGAGGAACAATACCGCCAACGGCGCGTACGGCCCGAAAAGATCGAGCCGGCTCCACAGCCGCGAAAGCCTTCGGTCAACCCTCGAGAACCAAGCCGCACGAGCGATATGCATGCGTCTGGATGGCAGACGCCATGCCCCCGCGCAATCCCACGCCGGGAGCGCCGCCGAGGTATTAGGACCGCGACTCCGCCCGCACCCGGCCCATCACGCGATCGCGAGAAATGCCACAATCAACGCGCCCGCCACCCGACCGATCCCCCTGCGGGCTTGCCTCGCCACCGACCGGCCGGCTTCCTCGCCCGATGGACTATCGCACCAAGGCGGAATTCTTCATTCGTGGCATCACCGGCGGCTTCATCGAGGCGGCCGAAGTGATCGCGTGGTCGGACGAGATCATCGTCTCCGCCCCCAAGACCGAGGACTGGATGGTCGAGATCTCCTCCTGCAGCCCCGACGAGCGCCTCAAGGTTCTCGGCTTCCTCAACACGGTGAAGGGCACGGTCGACGAGGCCGCCCTGGCCGAGATGCTCAAGGCCCGGCAGTAATTTTCGAATACCACGCGCCCCCCCCCCCGGCCGGTCCCGCAGGGGCTACCCGCGCGGTCGCGTGGTGCGACGCCGGGCCGCGTCCGTCGCGCGCGAACCACCGGCTCCGCTCGGCGCCGGAGGCGGGCGCTCACCCACGGGCGGAGCCCGGAAGACCGCCGGCCCCCCTCGCTCCGCCCACCCCGGCCGAGTTGCCCGGCCGTGCTCCGCCGCCGCGAGCCGGCGCCACGGGCCGAAAAATCCGAGCGCGCTCTCGACGCCGCCTCCCGGCCCCCTATCCTCCCCGGCGTCGCCCTGCCGCCTGCCCACATCACGCGTCCGGTGCCCCTCGCGCTCCGCCGCCCATGCGTTCGCCGCCCGCACCCGCCTTCGACGCCCTCTTGCTCCACACCGGCTCCGCCCCCGCCGCGCTCGCCACCCTGTGCGACGACCTCGCGGAGCGCGGCCTTGCCATCCTCGCCCGCGGCACCGGCCGCGGCGCCCCACCGGTGCCGCAGTCGGTGGCGCAACAACTGTGCGCCACCCGCAGCGTCCTCGTCGTCGTCGGGGGCGACGGGGCCGGGCCGTGGGAGAACTCGGCCGTTCGCACCGCCCTCCAGCGCGCCGTCGCGCAGCGTGCTCCGGGCCTGCCCGTGATCCCCGTCTTGCTCGCCGGCGCCGCCCGACCCGACCTCCCGCCGCTCGTCTGCAACCGCGCCTGGATCGACCTCGACCGGTCCGCGCCCGCCACCGCGCTCGACTGCCTCGTCTCCGCCATCACCGGACGCAAACACCGCCCCCGCGCCATCCGCCCGGCGGCGCTCCCGCCCGCGCCCGACAACCGCATCGCCTTCGCCCCGCCGCCCGCCCCGGCCGACCGCGAGCCGCCGCCCTGCCGGCTCGAGGAGATCATCCCCGGCGCCTGGCAGCTCCGTATCCAGACCCCGTTTGCGATCGGCACCCTGCAGGCCGTCTTCACCCCGCAGGGCACCTTCCGCGGCGAACTGCTCACCCCCGCCGGCCGCAACCTCGTCGACGGCCGGTGGCACGCCAGCACGGCCGACCGGCGCATCCGGCTCGCCGGCCGGCAGGCCGCCGGCCTGCACGTCGCCCCGTACGAGGCGCGCGTGGCGGTCACGTTCTTCAACCCGCAGCAGATCGTCGGCACCACCGCCCGCGGCGAGCAGATG
Source organism: Opitutaceae bacterium (assembly GCA_035415285.1). Lineage (GTDB taxonomy): Bacteria > Verrucomicrobiota > Verrucomicrobiia > Opitutales > Opitutaceae > CAJCBL01. Next base: position 8,525 of record DAOOFR010000109.1, on the reverse strand, counting down.
ACCTGGCACAAGCAGGCGCCCGCCGCGTAGCGCCGCGCGGCCCCGCGGGCCTACAGCCTGGCCAGCGCCGCGCGGCCGGTCATGCCCGGATGGATGCCCAGCGCCTGCGCCGGCCCGTTCGCCTCGCGCACCTCGCCGGCGAGCAGATCGTCGACGCCGCCGATCGAGCCGCCCGTCGCCGGCTTCACCCGCGCCGCCGCGATCCCGAATTTCTCCAACGCCGCCGGATCGATCGCGCCGCAGGCGAGGAGGCCGCGCTCGGTGCGCACATACACCAGGCTCACCGGGCCGAGCGGCATCACGACGATCTCCGCGCTGCGGCCCTCGACCGTCGCCTGCTCGTGGCGGAGGCAGGCGCGCGTCTCGAGGTGCTGGAGCGCCGGCGCGCCCGCCAGCAGGGGCCCGGCGCGCCGCAACGTCTCGGCGAGGTACGGCGTGGCGAGGTGCGCGGCCTTCGCCGCCGCGTCGCGGTAGCGCTCGACCACCGCGTACGTCTCGGGCCGGGCCTCGTCGCGCCAGAGCTCGTAGACCAGCGCGCCGGGCTCCTGGGCGGTGAGGCGCACCTGCTCGCGCAGGATCGTTTCGAGGGCCGCGCCCTGGCCGGGCTTGGCGTGGAAGGTGGCGATGATGTTCTTCATGCGGACGAGTGGTTCGCCCGCACTCTAGCTCAACGCGCCAGCCGCGGATTGTAGAAATGCGACAGGAACGACTCCGCCGTGAGCAACTCCCGCGGCGTGTGCCCCGTGAGCTCGCCCGTCTCGTGGATGAAATGCGACTGGTCGTAGTAGCCGCGCTCCAACGCCGCATCCAGATAGTCGGTCTCCCGTGCGAGCAGCAGATGCCGCATCGTGTGGTGCAGCCGCGCCACGCGCTGGAAACGTTTCGGCGCCAGCCCCGCCGCCGCGCCCACCACCCGCTCGAACTGCCGCCGGCTGTAGCCAAGATCGTCCGCCAACTCGGCGACCGACACCTCCGGCCCGCCGTAGTAGAGCGCGTCCAACGCGCCGTCGGCCGGCGCGAGCTCCGGGGCGCGGCGCTTCTGCAGCGCGAGAAGATACCGCGTCACGCAACGGGCACGGGCCGCGAAGTCCGGCGCCGCCGCCAGCCGCGCCGGCAGCTCGTCGACCTCCGGTCCGAAATGCTCCGCCGCCGGGGCGAACCGGTCGAGCAGGTCGCCCATCGGCAGCCGCCCGAAATGCCGGATCGCGCTGGCGCGGAACCGCACCGCCACGAACCCCACCGCCCCCGGCGCCACCAGCCGGCAGGAGAACCGCCGCAGACAGGAGATCTGCGCCGGCGCCACCGCGTGGCGCGACCCGTCGCGGCCGAACGCGAGGAAGGGCGTGCGGTAGTGGAGCAGCAGGTCCGCGCCCGTGCCCGGCAGCAGCAGGGGCAGCGGCACCGGGCATTCGCTTTCCCACGACCAGAGCCGCTCGACGAACGGCCGCAGCGCCGGCGGCGGCAGTGCGAACGTGCGCAGGATGAGGGGCTCGGCGGCGGGAATCATGGAGACGGTCCGATCTGGTAGGGACGTTTCTCCGCAACGTCCACTCCCACGGCACCTCGACCAGTAGAGTCCGTGTCCGGCACGGCCGTCTTCCGGAGGGCAGTGCCCCGCTCAACCTAAACGAAGCAGTTGGACACGGAGGCCACGGAGATAAGGCAAGAGCGCACAGAGAGATCGGCGAAAACCGGCCCGCCAAGGACACTCACCATCAGGGTGAGAATCCCGGATACGGAAGCCCCTCCACACGCTCTTCTCTGTGTCCTCACTCCGTCGCTCCTCTGCCTCTGTGACCGGTCCGAACCGACGTTTCCAGGCTCAATACGGCCCGCGGATGTGCGCCGCCACCTTCGCGGCGTAGAACTCGCGCAGC
>DAOOFR010000109.1:0-6548 GCA_035415285.1 Opitutaceae bacterium | reverse complement strand
CGTCCGGTCGATCCGAAGATGCGGTGTTTCATGCGCCCGACTGTGGCGGTTTCCCCTGGCGGCACAACCCCGCGTGCGGCGGCACCGCCCCTCCCCGGATTTGCGCGCCGCGCCCCGCGCGCCCAACCTGCGGACCATGCCCGCCTCCGCCGCCGATGCCCCGCATCCACTCCAGCGTTTCCTCGATGCCCAGGCGGCGATCTACCCGGAGGCGCTCGCCGAGCTGCGCGCCGGCCGCAAACGCTCGCACTGGATGTGGTTTGTGTTTCCCCAGGTGGCCGGCCTGGGCTCGAGCGCGACCGCCCGTCGCTACGCGATCGCCTCGCGGGCGGAGGCGGCCGCCTACCTGGCGCATCCGATCCTTGGAGCCCGCCTGCGGGAGTGCGCCGCCGCCCTGCTCGGCGTCCACGGCCGCACGGCCGAGCAGATCCTGGGCTCGCCCGACCACCTGAAACTCCGCTCCTCGATGACGCTCTTCGCCGCGCTTGCCGAGCCCGGCAGCCCGTTCGCGGCCGTGCTGGCCCGCTACTACGCCGGGCGGGCGTGCGACCCGACCCAACGCTTCCTCGCCGCGACCCCGCCCTCCCCGACCCCGCGCCCGGGCCGAGCCGAATAACCGGCCGCGGGCCGCCGGCCGCAGTACGCCATGGAGACCTGTAGCCGGCCACGGTGAGTCCGGCCGTTCTTCCGGGGCCACCCCGGCAACAGCACGCCCCCGGCGACAGGGTCCGCGGCCTCACGAACGCGACTACCGGTCCGGGCGGAAGCGAGACGCTTCCGCCACGGCGAACACCGTGCCGTCAGTTGGTCACACGCAGCCGCAGGAACCGGCGGACGGTCGTCTCGGCGGTCTCCGAGTCCGTCACCGTGACCGTTTCCTCCACGTTCTCGGCTCCGGTGCTGCTCCAAATCACCTGCCAAGTGCACAGATCGGCACTTGTCTCGACCGAGTAGATCAACGCCGGGTCGGCGATGCGGTGGAAGGAGATCGCCAGGTGCGTACCCTCCGCATCGCTCGAAGGCCCGACATCCAGCACCGCCCCCGAAGCGGAGGAGACCGGACTCGAGCCCGTGGCGTACTCCAACAGGTTGCTCCAGCCGTCGACGTCCGGATCGGCGAGATCGGCAGCGCTCCCGGTGCCGGCGGTGGAGCCGAAGAAGTGCTGGTTCCAACTCAGCCGCGGCGCAACCGGGGTCGCCCCGTTGACGAGCAACGTGGCGGGTTGGCTGGCCACCGAACCGAGCGAGTTTGTCGCGACGCACCGATATTGCCGACCGCTGGCGGAGGCGGGCACCGCGGAGAGCGACAGAATCGCGGTTGTGCTCCCGGATGCTCCGTCGCCGTCGACCAGCGCAGCCCACGGCAAGGCGACCGACGCACGGACCTGCCACTGGTAGGTGGGAACCGGATTGCCGGCAGTCGAGACCGCGAAACTCGGATTGGCGCCGCTCGCCACCGCCTGGTCGGCGGGCTGCGCGACGAAGCTCGGAGCGACGGGGGTGACATCGACGGTCAAGGTCGCCGCGGTGCTGGTCACTGAACCGACAACATTGGTGACCACACAACGGAACTGGGCACCGGAGAGCGCCGACGCCGCCACCACCGAGACGCGCTCGGTCCGCGTACCGGAGAAACCGTTGCCGTCGCTCAACGCCTGCCAAGTGACGCCGACATCGGCGGAGACTTGCCAGACGTATGAGAACGGACCGCTTCCGGAAGCGGTCACCGAGAACACCGCAACCTCGCCGATCGCACCAAGACAGGGCTGCGGCTGGCCGGCGAACTCCGGCAGGCGTGCCAGGGAGCCCTTGCGTATCGAATGATTGAGTCGGTCCGCCACATGGAGGCTGCCGGTCGAGTCGATCGCGATGCCACTCGGGCCGGCGAACCGCGCCACTGAGCCCACTCCGTCGGCCGAGCCAGCCGCGGCGGAACTCCCGCCGATGGTCGTGACCACGCCGCCGCTGGTGATCTTGCGGATCAAGCAGAAGTCGAAATCAGCCACAAAAACATTCCCGCTGTTGTCCACCGCCACGCCACTGGGCGAGCCAAAGCGCGCCGCCGCGCCGGTCCCATCGGCACTGCCCGGTTCCCCGGCGCTGCCGGCCAATGTCGTCACCACTCCGGTACTGGTGATCTTGCGGATCGTCTCGTTCTCGAAATCGGCCACGTACACGTTTCCGCTGCCGTCCACCGCCACACCGCAGGGCCAATCGAAACGCGCCGCCGCGCCTGTCCCATCGACACTGCCCGAAAGCCCCGCGCTCCCGGCCAGCGTCGTCACGACTCCGGCGCTGGTGATCTTGCGGATCGTGTGGTTGCCGGCGTCCGCCACATAGACGACGCCACCGCTGCCCACCGCGATCCCACTCGGCGAGTCGAAGCGCGCCGCCACACCGGTCCCGTTGGCGCTGCCGGATTCCCCGGCGCTGCCGGCCAGTGTCGTCACCACCCCGGCACTCGTGATCTTGCGGATCGTCTCGTTGCCCGTGTCCGCAACGTAGACATTCCCACTCGTGTCGACCGCCACGCCTTCGGGAGTGGCGAACCGCGCCACCGTACCGGCCCCATCCGCACTCCCGGGCTGGCCGGCAGCGCCGGCCAAGGTCGTCACGACTCCAGCAGAGGTGATCTTGCGAATCACGCTGTTGGCCGTGTCGGCCACATAGGTGTTTCCGCTGCCGTCCACCGCGATGCTGCCGGGCAGGCAGAACCGTGCCGCCGAGCCGGTGGCATCGACGCTGCCCGACTGACCGGCCGGGCCGGCGACGGTCGAGACGGCGCCGGCTGTCGTGATCTTTCGGATCGTGCAGTTCATCGAGTCGGCCACGAAAAGAGTGCCGGTGGAGGTCGCGGCGAGACCGCACGGAAGTACGAACCGCGCCCCGGCTCCGGTTCCGTCGGCGCTGCCACTCAGCCCCGCGGCGCCCGCCACCGTCGTGACCACGCCGGAACCGGTGACCTTGCGCACCAGCTGGTTGCCGGTATCCGCCACGTAGACATTCCCGCCGCCATCGACTGCGACGCCACGGGGACTGTTGAACAGCGCGTCGGCCCCGGTGCCATCCGCGCTCCCGAAATCGTCCGGATCGCCCGCCAGGGTCGTGACCACGCCGCCGCTGGTGATCTTGCGGACCGTGTCGTTGTCCGTGTCCGCAACGTAGACACTACCGCCGGCATCCACCGCCACCCCTCGGGGAAAGCTGAACCGCGCAGCCGCGCCGGTGCCGTCCGCGCTACCTTCCTGCTCGGCGCTGCCGGCCAGGGTCGTGACCACCCCGGCACTGGTGATCTTGCGGATCGTGCAATTGTCGCTGTCCGCCACATAGATCGTTCCGCCGCTCCCGACGGCGATCCCGACCGGGGTGCAGAACCGTGCCGCCGCGCCGGTGCCATCGGCGCTACCCCACAGCCCGGCACTGCCGGCCAAGGTCGTGACCACCCCGGCACTGGTGATCTTGCGGATCGTCTCGTTGTTCGTGTCGGCCACATAGACGTTCCCACTGCCATCAACCGCAATCCCGGTGGGCCCGTTGAACCGCGCCACCGCACCGGTGCCGTTCGCGCTCCCGGTTTGCCCGGCGGCGCCGGCCAAGGTCGTCACGACTCCGGCGGAGGTGATCTTGCGAATCACGCTGTTGGCCGTGTCGGCCACATAGACATTCCCGCTGCCATCCACCGCCACCCCGGAAGGGAGCCCAAACCGGACCTCCGCCCCGCTCCCATCGGCGTACCCGGCAACTTCGGGGGCCCCTGCCAGATGCGACCAGGCATATTCGGCCGGTTCGACTCCTCGGAGCGCCGAAGCCGCGAGAAGGACAACCGCGGCCAAGGACCGCCGCAGTTGTGATTTGCACCGGAGAAACGAGGACAACGCTGAGAGATTCATGGGGGACGAAGCTCCTGATTCAGAAGGCGAACAGAGCGGAGAATCGCATCGCCCGGCATGGGGCCACAAGCACATAGAACGTATCCGCGATTCGTTGCCGCCGCCGATCCGCGCGAGGCGGGATGCGGTGTCCGATGATCGCATGCCGCAAAACGAGAAGGCGCGCCGCGCGCGACAGGCTCCGCGTTCTCACGAACGCGGCTACGTCACGATTCGGCCTGCACGGCGGAGGATGGCTGGCGCAACGCCCGCCCCACCACGACGGAGCGCGAAGGCGGACGGTTCGTTCTGCCATTCGACATTCTGCCCAGGGCCGAACGATGAGAGAGGCATCCCTCCGCGGGCCGGGTTCTTGCGAACGTTTCCCCTGCCCCCGGCCGGCGGCGGCTTCGCCGCCGGCCTCAGGTTGCGCAGCAGCGCAACCTCAGCCCAGCACGGCGACGATCTTCGAGTTGTGCCGGATCTTCTCCGTCGGGACGACTTCGCCGCTCACCGCGACGCCGTCGATCGTGAGGGACTTGAGGCCCCGGTTCACGCCGCTCGGGTTCTGCACCTCGATCTTCACGCGCTTGCCGCGGAAGGTGCGGGTCATCTTGAAGCCCGGCCACGCCTTCGGGATGCACGGGGCGATGCGCAGGCCCTCGACCTCGGGACGCACGCCGAGCACCCAGTGCGTGGCCGAGTAGTAGGCCCATGAGGCGGTGCCGGAGAGCCACGGCACGCGCGAGGCGCCGAAGTTGACGTTGTACTTCGAGTACGTCGTCTGGCAGTGCACGTAGGGCTCGACCTGGCGGATCTCCGCGCGGTCGTTGTACGCGGCCGGCATGAACGCGCGGTAGTACTCCCACGCCTGGTCGCCGTTGCCCTGCATGATCTCGGCGATCACACCCCAGCTCTGGGTGTGCGAGAAAATGCCGGCGTTCTCCTTGATGCCCGCGTTGAACAGCGTGGCCTTCATGATCTCCGGATCGGCCTTGATGAACGGCGGATCGCACAGCGCGACGCCGAACGGCGTGGCGCAGCGCTCCTTCAGCGTCTTGAGCGCCTGCGTCGCCTGCGCGGGCGTGGCGGCGCCGGACATGACGGCCCACACCTGCGTGTTCATGTAGACCTGACCCTCGGCGAAGTTCTTCGTGCCGTAAACGGTGCCGTCCTGGCCGATGGCCCAGATGAACCACTCGCCATCCCAGCACACGGCCTGGATCTTCGCGTCGAGCTTGGCCAACTCGGCGCGCGCCCACGCGGCCTCAGCCGGCTTGCCGAGCTTGTCCGCGATGCCCGCATACACATCGAGGCCGAGGCGCACCTGGAACGCGACGAAGACCGACTCGCCCTTGTAGCCGAGGCGGATGCAGTCGTTCCAGTCGGCGGCGAGACCGCAGGGCAGGCCGTTGCGGCCGGTGCGCTCGAGGTTGAACTCGAGGGCGCGCCGCAAGTGCCCAAATACGGTGGCCTCGCCCTGGTCGGCGTACGGCAGCACCTTGTTGTAGAAACCGAGGTCGCCCGTCTCGGCGACGAAGGCCGGGATCGCGTTGAAGAACCACAGGCAGTCGTCGGAGCGGTATTCTTCGTCCGGAGGCGGCGGCTCCTTGCCCGGCTGGTGCGAGAACGGTTTGATCACCGGGATCGCGCCGCCGTTGGCGAGCTGGCCGGTGAGCATGAGTTCGAGACGCTGCTGCACGCCGTCCTTCAGCAGCGGGATCGCGCCGAGCATGTCCTGCACGGTGTCGCGGAAGCCGAGGCCGTCGCGCTCGCCGTTGTAGACGAGCGAGGCCGAGCGCGACCACGCGTAGGTGATGAGCGCGTTGTAGGCATTCCAGACGTTCACCATCGAGTTGAACTCCGCGTCCGGCGTCTCGACCTGGAGGTTGGCCAGCGGCGCGTGTTTCTCCGCGACGAGCTTCTGGAACTCCTCCTCGCAACGCGCGCCGTTGCCGAACTCGGCGACGGTCGCCTTGCCGTGGCTGCCCACGGTGCCGAGGCCGAGCAGCACGATGATCTCGCGGCTCTCGCCGGGGGCCAGCGTCACGTCGCCCTGGAGGCCGCCGACGACGTTGTCGCCCTCGGCGAGGAAGTTGGAGCACTTGCCGTTCACCACGACCTCCGGGGCCGCGTAGCCGCCGTAGGTGCCGCAGAAACGCTCCCGCGTCGTCTCGTAGCCGGCGAGCGGCGTGCCGGTGAGGGCCATCCAGGTGCGGTTGCAGCCGGTGAGGTCCTTGCCGTCGAAATCGTAGTTCGGGTTGCAGGTCACGCCGAGGATGCCGTCCTCGAGCGTGGCACGGGTGATGAAGAGGGAGTACTGGAGGTTGACCAAGTCCTGGGAGGTGTTCCAGAGGTTGGCGAACTCGCAGTAGGTGAAGACTGAGAGCTTGCGCTCCTTCTTGGTCTTGTTGGTCAGCTTCAGGCGCCAGTATTCGAAAGTCTGGCCCTTCGGCACGAAGTAGGTGGCCTCGCTGGCGATGCCGGCGTAGCGGCTGGAGAGGATCGTGTAGCCCATGCCGTGGCGGCAGGTGGACTTGTACTTCGCGAGCGGCTTGGCCACGGGCTGCCACGCGGCCGACCAGAAATCGCCGTCCTCCTGGTCGCGGATGTAGAGCAGGCGGCCCGGCATGTCCAGCGGCGTGCTGTTGAACCGCATGCGCAGGAAACGCCCGGTGG
>DAOOFR010000108.1:0-12027 GCA_035415285.1 Opitutaceae bacterium | reverse complement strand
CCTCACCGAGGAGGATCTGGCCGATGCCGTCTTCGCGGCACTGGGCTTCGATGGGAAGGACGTTGGCGTCCTCGCCGAGTATCTCCGCGACCCGGGCCTCCTTGGCTTGGCGCTGAAGGAGGCGCAGAAAGCACTGCGCTTTGTCATCGGTTACCGGTTGATCCGGGATCTTCGCAAGGGTTGGCGGTTCAACAACCCCAACCTCGATCAGTTGCAGCTCCTCCGGATGGATTACGAGGGCCTCGAGGACTTCTGCTCGCACGAGCCGTCTTTCGCCGCCCATCCGATTCTTTCGCGACTCACGCCGGGAGAACGTGGCGAGGTGGCCCGGTTGCTCTTCGGCGAGCTGACCAAGAACCTCTGCATCGAGGCTCGCTACCTGGATGCTCAGGAACACGAGGCGGTGAAGGGCAAGATCTACAACTACCTCACCGAGCGCTGGTCGTTCGGTGACGACGAACGCCTTTCTACCACCCGCTATCTGATCCTCGACAAGCGTCCCGACTCCAAAGGGCGACAGCGGCTCGATCTGATTGGCGGTGGCCCGGGTTCACGCCTGATTCGGCTGTTGAAACACTCCGAGATCTGGGGCGCTTCGGCCTGCGCGGCTGCCACCAAGTGCCTCTCCAATCCCGAGTGGGTCACCCTCTGTCGCGACTTCCTGAAGGCGGCGGAGAAACACGGTTACGTGCAGAGCCAGGGGATCGACAACCAGAAGCTGGTCGGATGGACGCTGAAGTCGTCCGCGCTGCGCTGGACCCTGACTCCGGAGCCCGTGGAGCCTGCCAAGCCGGCGAACCAGTTCTTCCGGCAGCTCTATCTCACCGTCGCGGGCGTCCTCGCCCAACGGCCGCATCCACTCTTCGATTTCGTCGCCCACGAGCACACCGCCCAGGTCGACGCCGAGCGGCGCAAGACGCTCGAGCAGCGATTCCGGCGCAACGACCGCGATTTGGCCGAGTGGCAGGCGAGCCCCGACAACAAGGGCCCGATGCCGCGTCTGCCCGTCCTCTACTGTTCGCCCACGATGGAGCTGGGCGTGGACATCTCGTCGCTCAGCACCGTCTACCTGCGCAACATCCCGCCCACGCCGGCCAACTACGCGCAGCGCAGCGGCCGCGCGGGCCGCTCCGGCCAGGCCGCGTTGGTGGTGACCTACTGCGCGTCTATGAGTCCGCATGACCAGTGGTTCTTCAGCCACGCCAACGAGATGGTTCATGGCGTGGTGCGCGCACCGACCCTCGATCTCGCCAACGAAGAGTTGGTGGCGAGCCATCTCCATGCGGTGTGGCTGGCCCAGGTCGAATGCCAGCTGCCGACCAGCATCGCTCCGATTCTCGACCTCGAGAAGCCCGCCAAGCCGGTGCTCGATGAAATCCAGGCTCGCCTCCAGGATCCCTCTGTGCGCTGCCGTGCGTTGGCCGAGGCGAAGCGCGTGATCGCGCGAATTGCCTCCGAGCTCACGCCGGAGCGCGCCCCGTGGTTCACTCCGGAGTTTGTCGAGTTGGTCATCGGTGCCAGCGCGCAGCAGTTCGCGGATGCGTTCGAGCGTTGGCGTTCGCTCTACGATGGCGTCCAGCGGCAGTTGGATGTCGCCGACAAGCTCATCCGCAGTCCGGCCACCAGCGCGAAGGACCGCGAGAACGCCAGTCGGCGGTACATGGACGCGAAGAACCAGCTCAACCTGCTGCAGAAGACCGGCAGTTCGCAGAACAACGATTTCTACACGTTCCGCTATCTGGCCAGCCAAGGATTCCTCCCGGGTTACAACTTCCCGCGTCTGCCGTTGATGGCTTGGGTGCCCGCCACTGGCCGGAAGCGCAACGGCAACGCCGACCAAGGCAGCATGGTCAGCCGGCCGCGCTTCCTCGCCTTGTCCGAGTTCGGTCCGCGCAGCCTCATCTACCACGAGGGACGCATGTTCCGGGTGGACCGGGCCAAGCTCGATATCAGCAGCTCGGATTCGGTCGGAGCCGACTCGCAGCTGCCCACGATCAGTGCCCGCGTCTGCACGACCTGCGGCTACGGGCATCTCGGCGATGCGGCCAAGCCCGAGCCGCTCGCGGATGTTTGCGAACATTGCGGCAACCCCCTCGGGGACGGTGGCCGGATCAACACCCTTTATCGCATCGAGAACGTCGAGACGGTCGCGCAGGAGCGGATCACCGTCAACGACGAGGAGCGCCAGCGCCAGGGCTACGAGCTGCAGACGACCTATCGTTTCGAGCCGGGTCCGGGTGGAATGATCGAGCGGCACGAGTGCGTCGCCACGGTGGGCGATGCGGCCGTCGCGCGCCTCACCTATTCGCCCTCGGCCCGCATCTGGCGCATCAACAAGGGCTGGCGGCGCCGCAAGGACAAGAAGCAGCTCGGCTTCATCATCAACCCGCTCAGCGGTCGTTGGAGCAAGGCCGACAATCCCGACGAGGCCGAGGAGGAGCTCACGCCCGAGCAAATCGAAAAGAAGGAGCCGACCCAGCGTATCGTGCCCTTTGTCGAGGATCATCGGAACATCCTCATCCTGACTCCGGGCCAGCCGCTTTCTCTGGCCGCCATGGCCACTCTTCAGGCCGCGCTCAAACGGGGCATCACGCAGACGTTCCAGATCGAGGAGTCCGAGCTCGTCGTCGAGGCGTTGCCCGATTCGAAGAACCGCAGCTCGCTGCTCTTCTACGAGGCTGCCGAGGGTGGGGCGGGTGTGCTCAGCCGGTTGGCCCAAAATCCGGGCCAGTTGGCGGTCGTGGCGCGGGAGGCGCTCAAGATCATCCATTTCGACGTAACGAAACTTCCCGCCGCGTTCGGGGCCGCGGATCTGGCCGCCGTGGAGGAGCTTCGCGACGGCAAACGCATCTGCGAGGCCGGGTGCTACCAGTGTCTGCTTTCCTACTTCAACCAGCCCGATCACGAGCACATCAACCGGCGTGATCCCGCGGCGCAGACGCTGCTGGTGCAGTTGGCGCAATCGACCGTGGGCCCCGCGACCAAGTCGACCACCGCCGCAGCCGATGCCGGGCCGCTCGCGGCATGGCTTGCCGCTTTGGAGAAACACGGACTGCGCAAACCCGATAGCACCGCCACTCCGATCGCCGACGGTCTCGGTGTTGCCGATGCGGTCTACAAGAGTGCGCGGGCGCTGGTCTTTCTTTCGGCCCCGTCCCCTGAGCTCGCGACCTACGCGGCCGACCGCGGCTACAGTGTCCTTCTCTTCCCCGCGTCTTCGGAGGCTTGGCCGGAATTCTTTGCCCAGCACCCCGAGGTTTTCGGCGCCCCCACATCTGCATGAGCACTGCTGCGCTCCCCACCTTCAATCCCGGCACCCTGGTGCGCGCCCGTGGGCGCGAGTGGGTCGTTCAGCCCGGCTCCTCCGACTCCGTGCTCCGGCTGCGACCGCTCGGCGGCTCCGATGAGGACATCACCACGCTCCTCCCTGCGCTTGAGGAAGAGGTGCCGTCGTCGGCGACGTTCACGGAGCCCGATCCGGCGGCGCGGGGCAACCATACCGCCGCACTCCTCCTGCGCGATGCGCTGCAGCTCAAACTTCGCGCCGGCGCCGGTCCGTTCCGCTCCTTTGCCAACATCGCGGTCGAGCCGCGGGCGTATCAGCTCGTTCCGTTGTTGATGGCGCTCCGCCAGTCGATCGTGCGGCTTCTGATCGCCGACGACGTCGGCATCGGCAAGACGATCGAGGCCGGCCTGATTGTGCGCGAACTCCACGATCGCGGCGAAATCGCGCGGTTCGCGGTGCTGTGTCCGCCGCACTTGGTCGACCAATGGCAGGCCGAACTGAATCGGCATTTCCACTTCCAGGCGGTCGCGCTCACCGCTTCCAGCGTCACCCGGCTCGAGCGGGAGCTGCCGCCGGGCGTTTCCCTCTTCCAGCAGCATCCGGTGGTCGTCGTGAGTCTCGACTACATCAAGAGCGACCGCCACCGCGCCCATTTCCTCGCGATCGCCCCGGAGTGCATTGTTGTCGACGAGGCGCACAGCTGCTCCACCGGCGGCCAGTCGCGCCAGTTGCGTTTCGAGCTCCTGCGACAACTCGCCGACGATCCCGAGCGCCATCTGATCCTGCTCACGGCGACACCGCATTCTGGTGACGACAGCGCTTTCCACAATCTCCTCTCGCTCCTGCGCAAGGACTTCGCCCAGCTCGCCGAGGCCGACGAGCCCACGCGCCGTCGGCTCCGCGAGGAGCTTGCCGCGCACTTCGTCCAGCGCCGCCGCAAGGACATCGAGGAGTGGCAGGACGTGAACGTGTTCCCCCGCCGGCTCACGGCCGAAGTGACGTACCGCCTGTCCGGCGAATGGGGCGAGTTTTTCGACTCCGTGCAGGAGTATTGTGTGCGCCTTGCCGAGAGTACCGAGAACCGCAACGGCGCGGGCCGGCACATGATCTGGTACGCCACGCTGGCCCTGCTTCGCTGCGTGGGCTCCTCGCCGGCGGCGGCCGAACGGGCGCTCAACACCCGCCTCACCGGTACGCTTGAGGAAATGGAAGCGTTGGCCGACGACGAGCGACTGCAGGACGGCGAGGTCGACGACCTCGTCTCCAACGATCTCGAGCCTGCCGGTGCCCTCGACGAAACCAACCAGCTGAAGGCGCTCATTGAGCGCGCCCGCGAACTGAGCGGGCAGAAGGGCGACCCGAAGCTTCGCGCGCTTTGCGAACACGTGCGCGCCTTGCTGGCCGAGGGTTTCCGGCCGGTGGTCTTTTGCCGCTACCTCGCGACCGCACATTACGTGGCCGCGCATCTGAAGGCTCAGTTCGGCAAGGCCACCGTCGAGGCGGTCACCGGCGAGCTCACGCCCGAGGAGCGCGAGGAGCGCGTCGCCGAGTTGGCCGAGGCCGAGCAGCCGATCCTGGTCGCGACCGACTGCCTCTCCGAGGGCATCAACCTCCAGCACGGGTTCACGGCAGTTGTCCACTACGACCTCGCTTGGAATCCCACCCGCCACGAGCAACGCGAAGGCCGTGTCGATCGTTTCGGCCAGAAGGCGAAGGAGGTCCGCTGCACCATGCTCTATGGGCAGGACAACCCGGTCGACGGGTTCATCCTCAAAGTGATCCTCAAGAAGGCCGACCTCATCCGGAAGGATCTCGGGGTGATGGTGCCGCTCCCGCAGGATACCGAGCGGATCAACCACGCGATGATCAAGGCGGCGTTGCTCAAACGCACCAGCGGCCGCGAGGCCGGCGCGCAGCTCGATCTCGGTCTCGACGCGATCGTCGCCGAGGAGCTCAAGCCTCTCACCACCGCGTGGGAAGATGCCTTGGAGAAGGCGAAGGCCAACCGCACCGTCTTTGCACAGCGCCGTATCAAGCCCGACGAGGTCCTTCCGGAATGGCGCCGGCAGCTCGACCTCATCGGCGATGAGTCCGCCATCGCCCGTTTCGTGCAGAACAGTTGTGCCCGTCTCGATGCGCCGCTGGAGCCGGCGCGGCAGGCGTGGCGTTTCCTGCCGAAGCACCTGCCCGCCGGGCTGCGCGAGCGCCTCGGCCAGGCCGACCTCGATCGCGAGCTGTTGGTGGACTTCCATTACCCGCCCGATCCGCGGGCGCAGTTCATCCATCGCACGCATCCGCTCGTCGGGCTGCTCGCCGACCATCTGCTGGAGGGGGCGTTGCAGGGCGATTCGCCGCTCGCGGCCCGCTGTGCCGCCACCGTTACGCCCGATGTGAACGTGGTCACCACGCTCTTCCTGCTGCGCCTTCGCCATCAGCTCTCGGCGCAGCGTCGCGGCGCTACCCGCCTGCTCATGGCCGAGGAGACGGTGGCCGTCGCGCTGGAAGGCCGTACCGAGCCCCGCTGGATCGAGGATGCCAACGCCATCCGCCTGCTCGAGGTGAAGCCCTCCGGCAACCTCGGCCCGGAGACCGCCGCCCGTGAGATCCGGCATGCCTTGACGCTCCTCCGCGCGAGCACCGCTCGCTTGGAAACACTCGCGCGCACCCGGGCCGAATTGCTTCTCCAGGACCACCGTCGCGTGCGCGATGCCGCCGGCGACAAGGGCACCTACACCGTTTCCCCCTGCCTGCCGGTGGACGTCATCGGCGTGTACGTGTTGCTGCCGGACTCGCTTTGATCCCATGGCCAAGACGCGTCGCCCAGCTCTCGTCACCACGGACGCGCCCGATCCCGCGGACTACCTCGTCTGGCTGGGTGAGCTGAAGCAGCGCATCGTCGTGGCCCGCGTTTCCGCCGCCCGCCGCGTCAATGCCGAGCTGATCCACCTCTACTGGGATCTTGGCCGTTCCATCGTCGAGAAACAGCGGGCGCTGGGGTGGGGCGAGTCGGTGGTGGAGCAGGTGGCGACCGACCTTCAGCAGGCATCTCCGGGTACGCGTGGGTTCTCGGCTCGCAACATTTGGGACATGCGCCGCCTCTATGAGACCTACACCGCGGAGGGAATTCTCTCACAAGCTGTGCGAGAAATGGGACGGGCGGGTGCTAGCTCAATCCTGCCACAGCCTGTGGCCAAATTGACCGAGTCCCAGGGAATTGCATTTCTGCAACAGCTCGTCGCAGAAGTGCCCTGGGGCCACCACCGCTCTCGCTGTAGGCACGAAATAGGATCCGCCCAAAGTGGGCGTACCGGAACCTCGGAACGCATGACGAGCCGCCACCGGAGAGAAACCTGCGGAGTTACCCGCCTGAACGTATCCACACCATGAGCTTCTTCGACCTTTTCCGGAGACATCAGGATGAGCCTCTCAAACAGCAGTTGCGGCATGTCATGCAGATGCCGGTGTTCTGCTACGGAACCATCAAGCTCGGCCCGGAACTCGACCAATTGCCCCGAGCCCGAGGGCCGTTCGGGAGCAAATCCAACCCCATCCCCGTCAACGGCGTCGGCGGCGAAATCAACTACCTCAATCGCCTTCGCCTGGTGAACGGCGAGCGCGTATTTTTCCACCGGATTGGCTCGGTCGACTCGACGCTTTCCCCCATGCCGTTGGATGTTTACGAAGCCGTGTCCACCGATGCCAAGGTCTGGCAATGGCTGTACTTCTCGCCCTACCACCCCCGTCGTTCCAAGCACGCCCCCGAAGGTTTCCACGTCCACCCATGGTCGGAAATGTCCGAATTCGAGCGGCTGTCGGCTTATGTTCCTCAGTTCGGCGTGAACCGCGAAGTGCTCAACTTCCCGCTCGGGCTCCCTGATGCCATGGCCGGGGATAGGCAACTTGCCGAGATCGCCCCGAGCCTCGGTCCCAAGCTTGCGGGAGTTGTGCGCGGCATCATCAACGAACGCAACGCGGCGGCTTGGACCAAGCCGGTTCGCCACGACCTCGATGAGATTGTCGTTATCCTCCGCTTCTTCCTCGACCAACACGAGCAATGGCGTGGTCGCACCGACAAGCCGAGCCACGATCTGTTCAGCGGACTTCTTGAAGGCTTTGCCGACGCGTGCGAGGCAACTGGTCGCCGCTTCGATGAGTCGACCCAGGAACGGTTCCTCGAATCCGTTTTCCGCAAGATGGACCAGCAACGCACCCTCGAATTCGAGCGTCCGCTGGTCCAGGAGATCGCGGCATTCTGGAAATTCGGCGTCTTGAGCCGTCTGGAGGAAGACCAGGCGCTATGGCTCGCGATCGAATCCGGGAACTCTGATCCCGCGTTGAACTAGCCCTCCGTCCTCCTCGCTACCCGCTTCTCGCTCCTCGCTACTTCCGCCTTCCGACCTTCCCACCGGCCACCGCCGACCGTCCACCGATCTCCCTCCCATGCCCTCCGCCCACCGCTCCGTCCTCTTCGTGAGTTCCGTCCAGAAGGAATTCTCGGCGGAGCGACGCGAGCTCAAGCGGTTCGTCGAGGCAGATCCACTGCTGTCCCGCTTCTTCGAGGTGTTCCTGTTCGAGGATACTCCGGCCTCGGCTCGTTCGGCGGCTCAGGTCTACCTCGACGAGGTCGCGCGGTGCGCCCTCTACGTTGGTCTCTTCGGTCGCGACTACGGCTACGAGGACGGGGAGGGGATCTCGCCCACCGAACGGGAG
The DNA here is from genome assembly GCA_035415285.1 of Opitutaceae bacterium. Lineage (GTDB taxonomy): Bacteria > Verrucomicrobiota > Verrucomicrobiia > Opitutales > Opitutaceae > CAJCBL01. The sequence goes on along the minus strand of DAOOFR010000108.1, from coordinate 4,031 downwards.
TTCGATCATGCCACGGCCCTCGGCAAGGACCGCCTGGTCTTCATCTGGGGACCCGACGCTGGTCGCCACCCCAAGATGCAGGCGCTCATCGCCCGGGCCAGCGAGCAGGTCACTTGGCAGATCGCTTCGACGCTTCCCCAGCTCACGGCCGCGCTGCAATCCAGCCTGGTCGAGCGTCTCACCCGCCAGGGGATCATCCAGTCCGGTCCCTTCGAGGATGGCCCCTGCGCCACCGCCCACGCTTCGGCCACTCTGGCCGATCTCTCGCCGGCTGCGGTCGCCGCCTTCGTGCGTCGGGCCCGTGCCGAGCGGCAGTTTCCGCTGCCGGAAAATGCGCCGCTCGCCACCGTTCTCGCGCACCTGCACCTGCTGGCGGGCGACACTCCGTCGCGGGCCGCGGTGCTGCTCTTCGGCCGCGAGCCCACCGGTTGGCTGTCGTCGGCCGAGATCCGCTGCATGCATTTCCACGGCACGGAAGTCGCCCGTCCGGTGCCGCTCTATCAGGTTTTCAAGGGCACCGTCTTCGAGCAGGTCGATCTCGCCACCAACTTCGTGCTCAGCGTGATCAATCGCAGCGTCGGCACCCGCGCCCTGAGCAGCGCCGCCCCGGTCGCCTACGAGCTCCCGCCCGAGGTCGTGCGCGAGGCCATCGTCAACGCCCTGGCGCACCGCGACTACGCCTCGGCCGCCGCCGTCCAGGTGTCCGTCTTCGCCGACCGTGTCGAGATCCGCAATCCTGGCGGCCTCACGCCGCCGCTCACCCCCGAGAAGCTGCGCCATCCCCATCCCTCGCTCACGCGCAACGCCCACCTCTGCGAGGCGCTCTTCCTCGCCCGCTATATCGAGAAGTTCGGCACCGGCACGCTCATGATGATCCGCGAGAGCCGCGAGCACGCGCTGGCTGCCCCCGACTTCAGCGATGCCGGTGGTGAATTCGTCCTCACCCTTTGGCGGGATTGGCTCACGGACAAAGTCCTTGGTTCCCTCGGTCTCAACGCGCGCCAGACCGCGTTCATCCCGTACCTCAAGATTCAGCGCAAAGTCACCAATCTCGATTACCAACGCGCCACTGGGGCCATCGATCGCACCGCCACCCGCGACTTGGACGACCTCACTGCCAAGGGGGTTTTGCAAAAGGTCGGCCGTACCGGGCGCGGCGCCCACTACCTGCTCGCAGCCAAACCCGACATAAACCCGACAAACACGACAGCGTTCCAACCCGACAAGAACGCGACATTCGCAGGTTCCTCCTCGCAGAGAGGAGCGGTTGCGCCGGTTAAAACGCGGGTGGAAACGCCGGAGAAATCGCTCCGCGCGCCGGTCAAAACGCCGGAGCAAATCCTGGCCGTCCTCACCGCCAATCCCGCTGCCACGCTCGCCGCGGTGGCCGCACGCATCGGCAAGTCCCCGAGCGCGGTCGAGCGTGCCGCCGCAAAGCTCGTGAAAGCCGGTCGCCTTCGTCACATCGGCCCTGCCAAAGGCGGCCATTGGGAAGTTGCCCGCCCTCCGTCGCTGCCCTGACGCCTCATCCATTCCGCAATCCGCATTCCGAGATCCGCAATCCACTTTCCCCTTTCCGCTCTCCGGTCTCCTCTCCGCCCACCGCCCATCCGCCCCTAGTCACCTAGTCCCCCTGTCCCAAAGTCCCCCTGTCCTTCCGTCCGCTCCGCCCCCATGTCCCGCCGCTCCTCCCACCACCTGATCTTCGATTCCCTCCAACTCGAGGGTGGCCTCTTTGTGCCGGCCATCCTGGAGCAGGCGGCCCGGGGCGAGCTGGCAGGGCAGGGCGCTGCCGACTACCGCATCCCGCAGGGCCTCTCGCTCACCGATGAACAGGGCCGGGCCTTCCGCATCGCCTCTGCGCTCTGGAAGAACTTCGACGCCGTCCGCCCGCGTCGCGATGTGCCCGCCGCTCCGGCGACCCTCGGCTTCGCCCTCGATTTCTTCCGCGATGCCCTCGGCTTCGCCGACATCACCCGCTGCACCGAGCCCGTCGCGCTGGCCGACCGCGCCTATCCCATCACCGCCTTCGCCGCGGGCGGGCGGGTGCCGCTCATCGTCGCCCCGCACGATCTCGCGCTCGACGAGCCCGGCGAGCGCTTCGTCGTCGTCGGCTCCGGCGCGCGCCGTCGCTCGGCCTACCAGCTCGCGCAGCAGTTCCTCAACGCCTCGCCCTGCGCCTGGGCCATCCTCACCAACGGCCGCCAGCTCCGCCTCGTGCGCGATGCCGACACCCTCACGCGCCCGGCCTACCTCGAGGCCGATCTCGAGCTCATCCTTCGCGATCAGCGCTACGCCGACTTCGCCGCCGTCTGGCGCCTCTTCCACGCCTCCCGCGCCGGCGACTCCGCCACCGCCTGCCTCTGGGACACTTGGCGGAAGGAGGGCCAGGAGCAGGGCGAGCCCGTGCGCGAAGGTCTCCGCGCCGGCGTGACCGACGCCCTCCTCGCGCTCGGCACCGGCTTCCTCGCGCATCCGGAAAACGAAGCCCTTCGCGCCCGTCTCGACTCCGGCGCGCTCACCAAGGACGCCTATTTCCAGCAACTCCTCCGCCTCGTCTACCGCTTCCTCTTCGTCTTCACCGTCGAGGAGCGGCGCAACGAGAAGGGCGTGAGCCTCCTCCACGTGGGCGACGATTCCCCCGCGGCCTACGCGGCCCGCGAACTCTACCGGCAGGGCTATGCCTTCCACCGTTTTCGCGACCGTGCCCTGCGCCGCGCCGGCTTCGACCGTTTCGGCGATCTCTGGGCCGGCGTGCGCATCGTCTTCCGCGGCCTCGCCGCCGGCGAACCCCGCCTTGCACTGCCCGCCCTCGGCGGACTTTTCGCCGCGAGCCAGTGCCCCGATCTCGACGCCGCCCGGCTCGACAACCGCTCGCTGCTCACCGCCATGCGCCATCTGCGCTGGGCGCAGATCGCGAAAAAATTCGCTGCCATCGACTATCGCAACATGGGCCCCGAAGAGCTCGGCTCCGTGTACGAGAGCCTCCTCGAGCTCGTGCCCACCGTCGACCTCCCGGCCCGCCGCTTCGGCTTCGTGGGCCTCACCGAGGCCGGCCGCACCGATGGCAACGCCCGCAAGACCACCGGCAGCTACTACACGCCCGACAGCCTCGTGCAGGAACTGCTCGACAGCGCGCTCGATCCCGTGATCGCGCAAAAACTCGCCGCCGCGCCCGACCGGCCCGCCGAGGCGCTGCTCTCCGTCGCGGTCATCGATCCTGCCTGCGGGTCCGGCCACTTCCTCCTCGCTGCCGCCCGCCGCCTGGCCGAGCGCCTCGCCGAGGTGCGCGCCACCGAGGGCGCCGTCACGCCCGACGACTACCGCGCCGCCCTCCATGAGGTCGTTGCCCACTGCATCTACGGCGTCGACCGCAACCCCATGGCGCTGGAGCTGGCCCGCACCGCCCTCTGGCTCGAAGGCTACCGGCCCGGCCAACCGCTCTCGTTCCTCGACTCGCACCTCGTCTGCGGCGACGCCCTGCTCGGGCTCATCGACTTCAAGGCCCTGCAGCAGGGCATCCCGGCCGATGCGTTCAAGCCGCTCACCGGCGACGCCAAGGAGATCGCCAAGGCGCTCGCTACTGAGAACCGCACCGCGCTGAAGGAGTTCGGCAAACGTCTCCAGAACACCGAGCTCTTCTCGCCCGCGGGCACCACCGACCTGCTCGCTGAGTGCAACCGCCTGGAGGCGCTCCCCGAGTCCACGCCCGCCGAGGTCGAGGCCAAATCAGCCGCCTACGAACGCTTCCTCGTCACCGCCCGCGAGAGCCCGCTGGCCAAGGCCGCCGATCTCTACGTCGCCGCCTTTCTTGCCCCGAAGGCGAATGCCGCCGATCTCGCACTCTGCCCGACCACTCAGAAGCTCGCCGATCTGCTCTTTCCCCGCCAGGGCTCCGCGGTGCCGCCCGAGCTGCTCGCCGCAGCAGAAACCCTCTGCCGCGAGGCCCGCGTGCTGCACTGGCCGCTCGCCTTCGCCGGCATCTTCGCCCGCGGCGGTTTCGACTGCGTGCTCGGCAACCCGCCGTGGGA
>DAOOFR010000107.1:0-12377 GCA_035415285.1 Opitutaceae bacterium | reverse complement strand
ACAGGCGTAGCCTGTTTGCTCAGCAGCCTGTGGACGAAGTCCGACAGGCTGCTAGGGCGCGATCGCTCAGCTCACCTTCGACTCGGGGCGGCCGGCGACCGGCCAGTCGGTGTGGTAGAACTCGCCGCGCGGACGGTCGACGCGCTCGTAGGTGTGCGCGCCGAAGAAGTCGCGCTGGCCCTGGAGCAGGTTGGCGGGCAGGCGGGCGGCGCGGTAACCGTCGTAGTAGGCGAGCGCGGAGCTGAAGGTCGGCGTGGAGACGCCGAGCTCGACCGCGGTGGCGACGACCTTGCGCCAGTTGGCCTGCGCCTTCTGCACGGTCTTGTTGAAGTACGGGTCGAGCAGGAGGTTCGCGAGCTTCGGGTTCGAGCCGAAGGCCTCGGTGATCTTCTGCAGGAACACGGCGCGGATGATGCAACCGCCCCGCCAGATCTGGGCGATCTTCCCGAAGTTGAGCTTCCAGTTGTACTCCTTCTGCGCCTCGCGCATGAGCTGGAAGCCCTGCGCGTACGAGCAGATCTTCGAGCAGTAGAGGGCGTCGTGGATGGCCTTGAGAAAGGCGGTTTTCGAGCCCTTGAACTTGGCCTTCGGGCCCTTGAGTATCTTGGACGCGGCGACGCGCTCCTCCTTCACGGCGGAGATGCAGCGGGCGAACACGGCCTCGGCGACGGTCGGGGCGGGCACGCCCATGTCGAGGGCGCTGACGCTGGTCCACTTGCCGGTGCCCTTCTGGCCTGCCGTGTCGAGAACGATGTCGACGAAGGGCTTCTTCGTGGCCGGGTCGACCTGCTGGAGGATGTCGGCGGTGATCTCGACGAGGAAGCTGTCGAGCGCGCCCTTGTTCCATTTGGCGAAGACCTTGCCGATCTCGGGGGCCTTCATGCCGAGCACGCCGCGCATCAGGTCGTAGGCTTCGCAGATCATCTGCATGTCGCCGTACTCGATGCCGTTGTGGACCATCTTCACGTAGTGGCCGGCGCCGTCGGGCCCGATGTAGGTCGAACAGGGCACGCCGCCCTTGACGGGCTTGCCGGGCGCGGCGCCGAGCAGCGGGCGGCCGGTCTTGCGGTCGACCTTCGCGGCGATGGCGTTCCAGACGGGCGCGAGGAACTTGAAGGCCTCGGGGTCGCCGCCGGGCATGAGGGCGGGGCCGAAACGCGCGCCCTCCTCGCCACCGGACACGCCGCTGCCGATGAAGCGGAAGCCCGCCTCCTTCAGCGCCTTCTCGCGGCGGATGGTGTCCGTCCACTTCGAGTTGCCGCCGTCGATGATGATGTCGCCGGCGTCGAGCAGCGGGGTGAGCGAGTCGATCACGGCATCGGTGCCCGCGCCGGCCTTCACCATCATGATGATACGGCGGGGCTTGGCCAGGGAGGCGACGAAGTCCTTCAGCTCGGCGAAACCGACGAGGCCGCCGGGGGTGCCGGGGTGCGCGGCGACGAATTCGTCGGTCTTGGACGCGGTGCGGTTGTAGACCGAGATGCGGAAGCCGTGGTCGGCGATGTTGAGGGCGAGGTTCTGACCCATCACGGCAAGGCCGATGAGTCCGATTTCGGATAGTTGTTCGGGCATGTGGTTCGGGATGCGGAGAGCGGACAGTGGGAAGAGAACTGGTGGGATGGCGCGCCAGATGGAGATTCCCGGGGCGTCGGAACTGACATGAACCGACTCCGAAAACAGCGGCCGAGGGAGGGGAGGCTTGCCGGATTTGGCGGTCGGCGCAAGCGCGCCACCAAAGGATTGCGGAGACGTTCACCACGGGCATCGTCGCCGGTGGCCCCCGCGCGTCGCCCCACCCTCCGGCCGGCCAATCGCCCCTCCGATGAAACACTGGATCCCCGCCGAGACCTACCGCACCTTCCTCGAGTTGATGCCACTCGCCTGCGTCGACGTGGCCATCGTCCATCGCGGGGCGGTGTTGCTCGTGAAACGCAAGGACGCCCCGGCCCGCGGTCAGTGGTGGGTGCCCGGCGGCCGCGTGTGGAAGGGCGAAACGATGCGCGAAACCGCCGTCCGCAAGGCCCGCGAGGAGGTCGGCCTCGAATGCCACGTGGGCCCGATCATCCACACCGCGGAGACGATCTTCCCCGACGGCCCGGGCGGCGTGTCGGTGCACTCGATCAACACCTGTTTCTTCCTCTATCCCGTGGCGGCGCAGGTCCGCCTCAGCCCCAAGCTCGACGCCCACCACGGCGGCGCGAAATGGGTGCGGACGATCCCGGCCGGGCTGGATCCGTACGTGGTGCGTTGCCTTCAAGGTGCCGGGCTGGAGTCGGCGTAGGCCGGGGCAACTGCCGGATTCGTGTCGCCGCGGCGCACCACGCCGCACCCGCGCAGTGCGACCAGCCGAGACCGGCTCACCCACCCGGCCACGACTGCCCGCGCCCCCGCCTTCCTGACTCTGTCGTTTTAAGCGCCGCCCCGGTGCTTGGCACCCCGGCAGGCCGCGGACCTAATCGGCGCCCGGCAGATCGCCTGCTTAATGCAGGCGCGCCAACTTCGCTTTGCGGCGCTGGCACCCGCCTGATCTGGTTTCTCCTTCATCCCTACATCCCCCCGGTCCCTATGGCTAAATACGGCTACTTCGACGACGCGAACCGCGAGTTCGTGATCACCCGCCCCGACACCCCGCTGCCCTGGCTCAACTACCTCGGCCAGGACGAGTACTTCGGCATGGTCACCCAGACCGCCGGCGGCTACTCCTTCTGGAAGGACGCCAAGCTCCGCCGCCTCACGCGGTATCGGTACAACAACAACCCGATGGATAACGACGGCCGCTTCCTCTTCGTGAAGCAGGGCAAGTCGATCTGGAACCCGGGCTGGAAGCCCACCCGCACCAAGCTCGACGCCTTCGAGTGCCGCCACGGCCTCGGCTACTCCCAGATCACCGGCAAGAAGGACGGCATCGAGGTCGAGCAGCTGATGTTCGTCCCCCCGCAGGAGAACCTCGAGGTCTGGAAGGTCACGGTCCGCAACAAGACCAAGAAGGCCCAGAAGCTCTCCCTCTTCTCCTACGTTGAGTTCTGCCTCTTCGAGGCCCTCAACGACATGACCAACTACCAGCGCACGTACTCGATCGGCGAAGTCGAGATCGAGAACGGCGCCATCTACCACAAGACCGAGTACCGCGAGCGCCGGAACCACTACACCCTCTTCGGCTGCACCAAGAAGGTCGCCGGCTACGACACCTCCCGCGACGCCTTCGTCGGCGTGCACAACAGTCTCGGCGACCCGAAGGCCGTGCTCGCCGGCAAGTGCACCAACTCCCGCGCCTACGGCTGGAACCCGATCGGTTCCCACCAGGTGGATCTCACCCTCAAGCCCGGCGCCGAGGAGACCTTCGCGTTCGTCCTCGCCTACGTCGAGCAGGGCGACCTGCCGAAGTTCGACGCCCCCTTCGTCATCAACAAGACCAAGGGCAAGGAGATCATGAAGAAGTACTCCGACCTCGCCGCCGTCGACGCCGCGTTCGCCGCGGTGAAGCAGCGCTGGGAGGATCTTCTCTCGATCTACCAGGCCACCAAGGTCCCCAACGAGCACCTCCAGCGCATGGTCAACACCTGGAACCAGGCGCAGTGCATGGCCACGTTCAACCTCTCCCGCTCCGCCTCCGGCTATGAGACCGGCATCGGCCGCGGCATGGGCTACCGCGACTCCAACCAGGACATCCTCGGCTTCGTCCACCTCCTGCCCGAGCGCGCCCGCCAGCGTATCCTCGATATCGCGTCAACCCAGCTCTCCGACGGCACCTGCTTCCACCAGTACCAGCCGCTCACCAAGAAGGGCAACGCCGACATCGGCGGCGGCTTCAACGACGACCCGCTCTGGCTCATCCTCTCGACCTGCGCGTACATCCGCGAGACCGGCGATGCCTCGATCCTCCAGGAACCCTGCGGCTACGCCGACAAACCCGGTTCGAAGGACAACCTCCTCCACCACATCGAGACCTCCATCGCGTACACGCTCAACAACCGCGGGCCGCACGGCCTGCCGTTGATCGGCCACGCCGACTGGAACGACTGCCTCAACCTCAACTGCTTCTCGAAGGAGCCCAACGAATCCTTCCAGTGCGTCGGCGACATTGCCGGCTCCAAGGCCGAGTCCGTCATGATCGCCGGCCTCTTCCTCTACGCCGCCCGCGACCTCGTCGGCCTCTACCAGTTCATGGGCCAGTCCGCCGACGCCGCCCGCGTCCAGGCCCACTACGACGACATGCTCAAGACCGTCGAGGAGCAGGCCTGGGACGGCGCGTGGTACACCCGCGCGTTCGACGCCGCCAGCAACCCCGTCGGCTCCAAGAGCTGCAAGGAGGGAAAGATCTACATCGAGAGTCAGGCGTGGTGCGTGCTCGGCGGCGCCGGCCAGACCAACGGCCGCGCCAAGAAGGCCCTCCAGGCCGTCGACAAATACCTCTACGACGCCCGCTACGGCTGCGCCCTCCAGTACCCGCCGTATTCGGAGTACCATCTCGAGCTCGGCGAAGTCTCCTCCTATCCCCCGGGCTACAAGGAGAACGCCGGCGTGTTCTCGCACAACAACACCTGGATCCACATCGGCTGGACGATGTTCGGCGAAGGCGAGAAGGCCCTCGAGTACTACCTCTCGATCTGCCCCTCCGCCAAGGCCGACCACGACAACTACCGCTCCGAGCCCTACGTCTACGCGCAGATGACGGCCTCGCAGTTCTCGCCCACCCCCGGCGAGGGCAAGAACTCCTGGCTCACCGGCACCGGCGCCTGGTCCTTCGTCGTCGCCTCGCAGTCGATCCTCGGCGTGAAGCCCGACTTCAACGGCCTGCGCATCGATCCCTGCGTGCCGAAGAAGTGGAAGGGCTACTCGGTCCAACGCAAGTATCGTGGCGTCACCTACACCATCGCGGTGAAGAACCCGAAGGCCAAGTCCGCCGGCGTGAAGAGCCTCGTCGTCGACGGCCGGAAGGTCGCCGGCAACCTCATCCCGCTGCCGACCGACGGCCGCACGGAGGTCAAGGTCGAGGTCACCCTCGGCGCCTGATCCGGTACCGAACGTTATCCGCCATACATCCCAAGGCGCGGCCACAACGGCCGCGCCTTTTCTTCGCTGTAGCCGGCCACGCCAAGGCCGGCCTTCGGTGACGGCCGAACTGCGCAGCGATTCCGCCGCGCCGAGACCAACGCGTCGCTCCTCCGGTGATGGGGAGGAGCTGGATCGCGCAGCGATTCCGCCGCCGGGCCGTAGCGAAACGCGTGAGCGTTCCGATGCTCCGAGGAAAACGCTGCTCTCCTCCAATGGTGGGGCGCGCTTCACGCCCGCCCTTCGAATCCGTCCACCCTCCTTCGTTGCGGAACGCATCGCGTTCCGTCCTCCCCGTGGCGGCGCGCTCACGCGCGCCGTTCCTCCTCAACTTTCTCCGCCGTAGCGAGCGTCCCACCGTCCACCGCCCACCATCCCACCGCCCACCGGCTACCGGCCACCGGCAACCGGCAACCGCTCACCGTCCACCGCCACTCGCCCACAGCTCCGCGATCTTCAAGAGCACCTCGGCGCTCTGGGTCATATCCTGCAGCGTCACCCACTCGCGCTGGCTGTGCACCTCATGCATGCCCGTGAAGATGTTCGGCGTGAGCAGCCCGCGCGCGGTGAGTTTCGAGCCATCCGTACCGCCGCGCACCGAGCGCAGCTTCGGCTCCAACCCGCACGCCCGCACCGCCGCCTGCGCGAGTTCCACGGCACGCATATCCTTCTCCAACCAGTAGCGCATGTTCCGGTACTGCTCGGCGAACGTGACCTCCACCTGCGCCCGCGGCTCGGCCGCGCGCAGTTCCGCCGCCGCCCGCTCGACAACCGCCCGTTTCGCCGCGAGTCCGTCGAGCTCGAAGTCGCGCAGGATCAGCCGCACCGTCGCGCGCTCGCTGTTGCCGGAAATCTCCGTCGGGTGCACGAAGCCATCGCGGTCCGCTGTGCGCTCCGGCGAGCACTCCATGGGCAGCGACGCCACGAAGCGCCCTGCCAGCCGTAGCGCGTTCACCATCACGTCCTTTGCCCAGCCCGGGTGGCTCGCCACACCGCGGATCTCCACCGTCGCCGCGTCGGCCGAAAAGGTTTCCCAATCGATCTCGCCGGGTGATTCGCCGTCGAGCGTGTACGCCGCCACCGCGCCCACGCGCTCCAGGTCGAGCTTGTCCACGCCACGGCCGATCTCCTCGTCGGGATTGAAGCACAGCCGGATCTTCCCGTGCCGAATTTCCGGATGCCGCAACAGATGCCGCGCGGTCGCCATCACGATGGCCACGCCCGCCTTGTCGTCGGCGCCGAGCAGCGTCTTGCCACTCGCCGTGATCACATCCTGGCCGATCGCACCGCGCAGGTGCGGTGAGTTCTCCACGGTCAGCACCTGCGTCGGGTCGTCGGGCAACACGATGGGCTTCCCGTCCCACGCGCGATGCACGAGCGGCGTCGCGCCGCCGGGCAGTTCCGTCGCCGTATCGGCATGCGCGAACCACGCGATCGTCGGCGCCGCTTCGCAGCCCGGCGAAGCCGGAATCGTCGCCAGCACATAGCCGTGCTCGCCGATCTCGACCTCGCTCGCCCCGATCTCACGCAGCTCGCGTTCAAGCAGGCGCAAGAGGTCCCACTGCCCCGGCGTGCTCGGCGTCGTTTCCGAATGCGCATCGCTGCGCGTCTCGAGGCGCACATAGCGGCAGAACCGTCCCAGCAAATCGGCCGTGTCGATCTTCATGCCGCCCATCAAACACCCCCGCCCGCCCGCCGCGACCGGATTTGCACCGCACAAAATTCTGTTCCGATCGGAACAAGATTTTGTGCGTTCGCGCGTCTCCGCGGCAGAGTCGCAACGACCGGCGCGCGGCCGCATCGCCATCCCGCAATTCGCCGCCCTCATCCCGAAGCCCAGGGCCTCGTCACTGCGCGGCTTCACGCGGTTGGCAAATGACGGCCATACGGCTTACTTCTCCGCGGGAGGAGGCATGGATATATCAGCCATCACTCCGGGCGGCGCCACCAGTACGTTCAGCTCAGTTGCGTCCACCAGTGTCGCCCAACTGAGGGCCCAGATCCAGGCAGTCCAGCAGCAGATCGCCCAACTCGCGACCGACGAGACGCTGGATGAGGGCACCAAGGAGACGCAGCTCACGGCGCTTGAGGCGCGGCTCCGCCAGCTTCAGGCCCAGCTCGCCCGCGCCCAGCAGAGCCAATCCAGCACAGCGAGCGCATCCTCCGGCAACGGCGCCACGACCTCCTCCGTTCCATCCGCACTCAGCAACACCATCGGCACGCTCTTCAGCGCCTACGCCTGAGCCGGGGCAGAGGCTCGCCGCACGCCGCTCCGGCGCTGGGGATTTCGCACGGGGCCACCACCGCCTGACTCCCGTCCACTGCTAGAACAGTGCGGCACTCGCCTCCACCCGGCCACGGGACACACTTCCGCCACCATCCCCATGATCCCCTCCCTCCGCCCCCTCCTCCTCGCCGCGCCGTTGCTCGCGGCGCCCGTGCTCTGCGACGCCCAGTTCCTCGATCAGTTCGACCAACCCAAGATCGAGGGCTGGTTCAGCATGACCGGCGACGGCTTCGCCACCGCCGAGTTTGTCCCGAGCAGCGGATACGCGACCCTCAAGGTCGACGCAACCCGCGACCCGTACGGCGTCTGGTGGGCCCTCATCAAACGCGACATCGCCCCCGCCATCGACGTCGCCAAGCTCGCCGAGCCAACCTACGAGCTGCGCGTCGAGGCCCGCGTCCGCTCCAGCCACGCCCCGCGCCGCGTGAACTTCATGCTGAACACCCAGCGCACGACCGATTTCCACGAACACCTCCGCGAGTACGATCTGCCCGACACCGGCTGGCACACCATCAGCCTGACCACGCGGAACTTCGACGCCCGCCCAGGCGACAACGTCTACGTGCAGCTCTGCGCCACCGACTTCGGCCCCGAGAAGTACGAGATCGAGATCGACTACTACCGCGCCGACGTCGTCCGCCCCGACCAGGCCGGCCCTGACCTCGGCGAGCCGCTCGTCTACCACCCAGCGGTCCCCGCCCTCGCCACGCTCGCGCACCACCTGCCGGTCGCGCACGACAGCCAGGTCCACGCCGACTTCCCGGACGTGAACTTCAACGACTGGCAGGCCTCCACCGCCGCCGGCCCCGCCCGGATCCTCACGCTCGACCCACGCCAGACGCCGATCCTGCGCTGGGACTTCTCGCAACTCGCCAGCCGCACCGCCACCGGCGAGGGCGTGCTCGAGCTCACGACCTTCTGCGCGCCCCAAGGCGGCAAATACATCGAACACTTCGGCCAGGAGTTCGGTATGGAATTCGGCCGGATGCATGTCGTCGAGATCCTCGGCGGCGACCCGGCCTGGGATCAGGAGACCGTCACCTACAACAGCCTACTCCGCGGCACCGACCCCATGCAGGTGTTCAACACCCAGATGATCCAGGATGTCGACGTCGATCCCGCGCCCGGCGGCAAGACCTACGTCGTGCTTCCGCGCCCGGTCCTCCAGCGACTGCTCGACGGCACCACCAAGGGCATCGCCCTCCGCCCGCTCGGCGCGATGAACACCTCCTTCTACGCCTCCGAGGACCGCACCCCCGGCGTCGCCCCCACGCTGCATTTCAACACCGCGGCGAAGCCGTAGGCGGCTTCCCCGCACCCGCTTCATCACAGCGAAACGCCGCTCACCCGAGCGGCGTTTCCGTTTCCGCCACACTCCGCCGGCCGCCACTGATCGCTGCGTCGCCCTCCGGTCTCGCCCGCCGACCCTCTTGCGACGTCGGGAAAACCACGTTCCTTCCCGCCGCAGCCGTACCGCAGCGCACTCCGGTCTCCGGGTGGATGTTCGCCTTGCCGTTCTCGCCGCGCCCAGACCTCCGCACTCCTGCACACCGACCGCGGTCCGCCGCCCTCCGCCCACTCATCCACGCTGCCCGTGAAACCCGTCGAGCTCCTCTACGCCGCCAACGTCATCTCCCGCCAGGGCGATGGCGCACGCCAGGATCTCGCCTTCCGGCTCCTCGTCGAAAACCGCGCCTTCGAGAAGGACGTCGCCGTGAACTGGGCCGGTGAGGAAGGCGCCTGGCACTCCGCCCGGGCCCATTGGCTCTGTTCGCTCGGCCCGCACCGCGAACTCTGGCATGCCACCGCCTCCCGCACCGCGACCGACGACGCCGACACCCTCCCGGGCGACATCCGTTTCGCGGCCCGCTGCCGCATGGGCGGCGAGGAGTTCTGGGACAACAACGGCGGCCTCAACCACGATCTCAACGCCGACTCCGGTATCCGCCTCCTCGGTCCCCACGCGCTCCTCCACACCGACTACCGCCCGCGTCTCGACCCCGGCCAGGACTACCTCCCGATCACCGTCGCCCTGCATCCGAAGACGGCCATCACCCGCGTCTTCGTCCGCTGGTCGACGGACCGCTGGCGCACTTTCACGGATACGCCGTGTTTCTTCCGCCGCCGCCACTGGGGCCGCACCGCGGCGAGCAACGCCCGCAACCCGAACCGCTACGGCAACGCGGTCTGGATCAGCCACCTCGGCGTCGGCGCCGCCTTCCGGGTCGAGTACGCCATCGCCTGCGAGACCGGCGCCGGCACGAGCTGGGACGACAACTTCGGCTGCAACTACTGCGCGCGCCGCGACCGCCTCAAGGTCCTCACGCTGAATCTCCACTGCAACCAGGAGCCGGACCAGGACGCGAAGCTCTGGCGCATCGCCCAGGCCGTCCGCGAACTCGAGGTCGACATCGTCTGCCTCCAGGAGGTCGCCGAGCCCTGGAACGAGGGCCGCGGCGACTGGGGCGCCAACACCGCCCGCCTCATCCAGGAGCGCATCGGCCGGCCGTACCAGATCACCCACGACTGGTCGCACCTCGGGTTCGACCGCTACCGGGAGGGCAGCGCGATCCTCTCGCGTCACCCGTTCCTGGGCACCGACTCCGGCTACGTCTCCACCGTCGCCGACCCGCGCAGCATCCACTCCCGCCGCGTCGTCCACGCGCGCATCGACGTCCCCTCCATCGGGCCGGTGAATGTCTTCTCCTCCCACCTGAGCTGGATCAACGACGGTTTCCGCGAGCAGTTCCCCCGCCTGCGCCAGTGGGCCTGCGAGCGCCACGACGGAGGCACCGTCGCCACCCTGCTCTGCGGCGACTTCAACATCCCCGCCGGCGGCGAAGGCTACGATCTCGCCACCGGCGACGGCTGCTTCGCCGATCAGTTCCTCCTCGCCCGGCTCCGCCAAAGCGCCGCCGCCGGCTTCGGCCCGCCTCCGCCCGACCGTCCCCGCCCCGATCCCGCCGACGGCCGCATCGACTACCTCTTCGCCCACCGCGACAGCCGGCTCGAGGCTGTCGCCGCGCGCGAGCTCTTCACCGACACCGACTACGGCCGCGTCTCCGACCACCCCGGCTACCTCGTCGAGTTCGAACCCCGCTGAGCCCCCGATGAACACCCCCTCCAGGAACCCCTTGGCGCGCTCTCCCCCTCGTGGCACGGGTCTCCAGACCCGTGTCGGCCCGGGCGCCGGCCCAAGGCTCCGCCCTCGCCCCCCCCGCTGAGCCGCCCTCCTTCATCAACTTTTCCGCCCCCACATACACCGCATCCATCCGCGTCCTTCACCTTCATCCCTCGTCCGCGCCATGCCCTTCGCCGAACAGTTCGCCCTGCCCTGCGAAGTTGAACTGGGAGCGGTGTTCCCCCGCCGCAACGAGTTCGGCCACCTCTTCCTCCTGCGCTGGGCGCGCCTGCGCTTCGAAGTATTCTGGGGGCCGGAGACCAACGTGAAGGTCATCCTCAAGGTCTGGCGACCCGGCGGCGTCTGCGAGCACTACCTCGTCGAGACCGATCCCTACGACGCGGAGTGGAACCGCCACCGCCGCTACACCCGCGACTGCTTCCTCCACCCCTACTGCGACCTGCTCGGCCCGGCCACGGCGGTGAACTTCTCCTACATCGTGCACCACCAGGGCCGCTCCATCCCCTCCGAGCACGACTACCTGCTTGTCGGCGGCGCCCGGCTGGGCAACGGCGAGCCGCTGCGCGTCCCGCACGACCGCCGCCCCGTCGCCTGCAACACCTACCGCACCCGCGAGGTCGACCCCGCCCCGCTCCAGCGCGACGTCGACTGGTACAACCGCCATTTCGATTCCCTCCGCCTCACCCCGAAGTTCACCAAGGGCACCCCCGCCCACCCGTACCACCCGAAGCGTTACATCCACGAGCGCATCGACCAGACCATCCGCGCACACCTCGAGCACCCCGGCGCCACCCCCGGCATCCGCGTCTGCGTCGACTGCATCGACGACACCGACTTCTGCAACCACCTCCTCCACGCCCACGCCTGCGGCGTCCCCGTGCAGTGCGTCGTCGACTGGCGCAAGATGATGCTCACCACCAGTCCCAACTACGCCCGCCTCAAGCGCTCCGGCCTCGAGCTGCTCGGCGTCTTCGCCTGCCAGCGACACCCGCTGGTCGAGGTCGACACCGACATGCACCACAAGTTCGTGCTCTTCGGCGCCGAGCACTGCCTCGAGGGCTCGTTCAACATCACCTTCGAGCGCTGGTGGGCCAACTGGGAGTCCGGCCTCGTCTTCCACTCCGAGGGCGTCTGCCGCCTCCTCGACAACATCTTCGAGTCCGTCCGCGGCGGCGTGATCCAGCACTACGGCATCGATCCCCTCAGCCCCTTCAACCTCCTCTCCACCTTCGGGCAGCACACCATCCTCAACGGCAACCTCTATCGTCCCCACCACGCCATCCTCTCCGAGATCGGCCGCGCCCGCCGCTCCATCCGCGCCTGCCTCTTCCTCATCCACGAGCTGCGCGGCGAACACGGCGACAGCGTCATCGACGCCCTGTTACAGGCTCGCCGCCGCGGGGTCGATATCCAGTTCGTCCTCAACGGCCATATGGCCCGCCAAGGCGACCCCGCCCTCGCCCGCACCATGGACGAGGAGATCCGCCGCCCGCTCCTGCCCGCCGTCGCCCGCCTCGTCCACGGCGGCATCCCCGTCGCGCTCGCCTATGGACAGACCGACCAGCGCGTCCCCTACTGCCCGCTCCACTCGAAGTATTGCGTGATCGACGACCACGTCGTGCTCGACGGCAGTTTCAACTGGTACAACACCTCCGTGCTCTCGCACGACCTGCTCGTCGTCGCCCGCCACCCCGACCTCGCCCGCGCCTACCTGCACGAGTTCGACCAGATCCTGCGCCTCTTCCGTTTCCCCTGCGGCCAGCACGGTCTCTTCGGCGCCCCCGCCGCCGCGCTCCACGCCTGAGCCGTGGTCAGGCAGTCAGCGATAGGGGTGCGAGCGAGCTCGCACCGCTCGGCAAGAGCGACCGCCACCGGGCTGAGCAAGCTCAGCCCCTA
>DAOOFR010000106.1:0-12388 GCA_035415285.1 Opitutaceae bacterium | reverse complement strand
GGTGTCGAGTTCCGTTCTCCGGCGCAGCCGCGCCGCGGCCGGCGCGGGCGGGCGCGGCCCGACTGTGGTGCTGCGCCTGGGCGCGTGCCCGCGGGGTCAGTCCCGCGGCGGCTCGTCGGCGTACCAGCGGCTCTCGCGGCCGGCCGCGTCGACCGCTGTCACGAGATACTCGTCACCGGCGCTCCCGTCGGGATCGTCGAACGCGGTGCCGGTCACCAGCGGGGCGGGCGTCTCGCGGTAGGGGGAGTTGAGCCAGGTCCAGGGACCGCCGACGGCTGCGGCGCGGTAGATCCTGTATCCGGAGACTCCGGCCACGGCGGACCAGGCGAGGTGGTTGGCGCCGCGCGCGCGGCGGACCGTGAGGTCGGCCGGCAGCGGCGGGGCGGGCCGGCGCGGCACGGGCTGGTCGGCCAGGGCGAGCAGGAGGTCGGCGTGGGTGTACCACATCAATTCGGACCACGCCTGCTTGCGGCGGGACGCTTCGTCGAGCCAGTAGGCGGCCTCGGTGGTGCCGATCCGGCCGCGGTCGGCGGCGTGCGCGAACAGCCCGACGAGCGGGTTGCACGACCAACCCTCCCAGCGGTGGTCGTGGGCCTGCCCGCGGAAGAAGTTCGCCCGAGACCAGCTGCGCGCCTCGGACCCGGGCGCCGCGCGATGCTGGAGGTCGGCGGTCACATCGACGCAGTCGAAGTACCGGCCGAGGGCGGCGGGGTGGAGCCAGAGGTCCTCGCCGGTGGAGAGCTCGAGCGAGCGTAGCTGGAACTCGGAGATCCCCTCGTAGAGCAGGTCGGAGGGATCGGGCCGGCCGATCTCGCCGGGGTAGGGCCGCTGGCCGTGTCCGTAGATGGCGGTGACGCCGGGGGCGTGGAGGGCGTCGCGCGCCCAGGCGGCGAGGGCGGTGTCGCCGGTCTCGTTGGCGCCGAACAGGGCGAGGCCGAGCGGGCCGAGCTGCATGTTCAGGGCCGAGGCGAAGCAGTCGACCCGGGGGAAACCGGCGGCGTTCACGCGGCCGAACGCCTGGTGCGAGGCGGCGCCGATCGCGCGCGCGACGGACGGCAGGCGCGGGTGGGGCGCCCACCGGTGGAGCAGCGGGATGACGCTGCTGCCGTAGGCGAGATGGTAGGGGTCGATGCGGCCCTGGTCCTTCGGGTTGCGCGGTTGGGGCGGCGTGGCCCGGGCCCAGCCGGGCAGGTGTACCGAAGGGTTGGACTCGGAGGCTCCGGGCCGGCGGGCGAGCAGCGCGTCGTATTGCGGGCGGTTGCGTTCGAGGCGCAGGAGCGCGGCGTCCTGCGTCCAGTTGCGGCCCCAATACGGGATCGCGCGGAAACGCCGGGCGATCGCCGGCATGAAGGCGAGGCAGTCGTCGGGGCCGAGCGCGGGTTCGTCGACGACCGCGACCAGGGGCTGGAACTGGCGGCGCGCCAGCTGCCAGAGGGACTCGGGGTCGAGCGCGATGGTGAAGGCGAACCGCAGCTCCCCCCAGAATGCGCGCAACGAGGCGCTGTGGCCGTCGGTGTTGCGGCGGAAGGAGGGCGCGCCGGCGATCGCCACCGTGTCGCCGTCGAGGGTCACCATCCCGCCACCGGTCTGCACATACGGCACGGGCAGCAGGCCGAGGCCGGCCGGACGGTCGACGAGCGCGTCGAGGAAATGGCCCTGGGTGGCCCGGGTGAGGCGGCGCAAACCGGCGGGGACGCGCACCACCTCCGCGTTGCGACCGGGGCCGAGGCGGAGCCGGCCGGCCAGCAGGCGGTGGTCGTCGGTGCCGACGACCTCGGCGGAGGGTTCACCCTCGAGCGCGAGGCGCTCGGTCTGGACGAGCACGGCACCGTGCGCGGGGACGCGGTAGGTGAACATGGCGGAGTCGGGCAGACCGCGCGGTCCGATGCGCACGGTGAACTTGGCGAAGAGCGGACCGCTGCCGTAACGCACGTCGCGGATCTCGAGGTCTTCGGGCTCGCGGTACGTGAGCGTGGTGCGGCGGATGACGGTGCAGTCGGGCGCTTGGCGGACGAGCGTGAGCGCGGGAGCGATCCAGCCGTCGGGCAGTTCGAGGGCTCGGCCGAACACCTGCACGGCGGTGATCGCGCCGGCGCGCGGGCCGGCGGCGAGGAAGGTGACGGCGAGGTCGCGGCCGGCCAGTGTGACGCGGTCACCGTCGCGCTGGCAGGCGAGGGCGGGCGGTTGCGGGTTGGCGGCGGTCGCGGTGCGCCGGACGAGCACGAAGCGCTGGCGCTCCCAGGCGGCGAGTGTCACCGGAAAGTAGAGATGGCAGCGGGTCAGGCGACCGGCCTCGTCGCGGCGGAGATCGTCGAGTTGGAAAACGATGGGGTGTTGGCGGGCGGTGTCGGCCTCGGTGAAGAGCGCCCAGTCGGCGGGATCGCCCGGCTCGTCCTCGTGGAGGAACAGCGGCGTGCGGACGAGTTCGTCGGCGCGGGGCTCGCCCGTGCGTTCCTCCACGGTCAGCAACCGGAGGACGTCGCCGGCGGCGGTATCGGCGGATTTGAGTCGCGGGGCGAAAGCCGCGGGCCAGGCGGGCGTGGCGTCGAACGCGGCGGTGGTGGGCGTGGCGGCGTGCAGGGCCTCGCCGGCGGCGAGGACGAGCAGGACGACGAGGCGAAGAGGGGCTCGGAGGCGCCGCATGATGGCGGGAGGCTAGGGCAGGTTGGAGAAATCGCCAGCCGGGGCCGTGATTCGGAGCGAGACGGAATCCCTCGGGGAGCTGCGCCGCGGGCGCGGCGGGGTTCAGGCCGTGAGCTCGATGCGGTTGCCGTCGGGGTCGAGCACGACGCTCTCGTAGTAGCCGTCGCCGGTGCGGCGCGGCTCACCGAGCACGCGCACGCCGGCGTGGCGGAGTCGTTCGGTCTCGGCGCGCACGGCCGCCTCGCTGCCGAGCGCGAGGGCGAAATGGGCGTAGCCGGTGTGGTCGGGCGCGGCGGCGGGAGGTGGGGCGGCGAGGGCGGGCTGCTCCATGAGCTCGAGCCGGCCGCCGCCGGGGAAGGTGAGGAAATACGAGCGGAACGGACGGGTGGCGCTGGAGTAGAGCGGGCCCGCGGTGCAGCCGAGTTGGCGCACGTAGAAGTCGCGGAGCAGTTCCAATCGGGGCGTCCAGAGCGCGAGGTGTTCGAGGCGCATGGCGGGAGCGAAGCGGACCCGGCGGGGCGGGGCAAGGCGCCGCCGGTTTCGTCGCCACGGAATGCATCGGGCGCGGTTCGCGGTCGACGCGGCGGGGGCGGGCGGTTCGGCTGGCGACACCATGACGAATCCCAACGGCATCGACCTCGCCCAGCAACTTGTCGACGAAGTCGCGCGGCTGCTTCCGGAGTACCTGCACGACCCGGTGGACCGCGAGATGTCGGGCAACGGCAACGCCGCGGTGTGCGTGATTGCGCCGGACGGGCGGTTCGTGGGCCGCATCTTCGGGACCGATACG
The DNA here is from genome assembly GCA_035415285.1 of Opitutaceae bacterium. GTDB lineage: Bacteria > Verrucomicrobiota > Verrucomicrobiia > Opitutales > Opitutaceae > CAJCBL01. Next base: position 8,955 of record DAOOFR010000106.1, on the reverse strand, counting down.
GGCAAGGGCCGCTGGGTCTTCGGCATCGCGGCGCGCAAGGTGAACCAGGTGCGCACGACCGGCTATGCCACGGGGCGCTTCGAGGAGTTGGTCTATGCCAAGAAGCTCGACGACGGTCCGTTCGGCATCATGCGACCGGACTTCATCGGCTGGGAGGGCGGCGTGGCGCTCCACGGACCGGACGGGCAACTGTTCGCGGCGGCGTTCTCGGGTTTCCGCGGCGAGAAGGATGTGGAGATCGTCGTGCGCGCCGCCGCCCAAGTCCCCGGGCTGCGGGTGAAGGTGGATTGAACAGGACCGCGATCGCGGGCGTGCCGCCGGCTTAGTGCCGCGCTGCGAAACCTTTGGCGGGGCCGCTGGCGAAGTTCGGGTGCTGCGGATTCACGATTACGCGACGGGCCGAGGGAACGACCACCAGGTCCATGTCCTCCATCGCGCCAGGCGCAGCAAACACTTTCCTGTAGCCTTCAAGGGGCTTCGCTTCTCTTGCGGGGTTCATCTTCTTCTTCCGAACAGCGTTATTCACCCGCACCGCGTTTCACGACCTTGGTGCGGAGGACTGCTTGGTTCGAGGGGTTGAGATTTCCAGGGGAGAAAACTCCTGGCGCGGAGCGGGTGTCGCTCAGCCTGCCTCCGCCTCGGCTTCCTCGTGCTTCTTGCCGAGCAGGGTCGTCTGCTCGCATTCGCCGAGGATCGCGTGGGCGGATTCGGCGTCGGGGGCGTGCCAGAGCTGGGCGAGCAGATCGGTCTTCGTGGCCATCATGCACAGGCGGGCGAGGGTGTGCAGGTGCAGGTGGTCGTCCTGGCAGCAGAGCAGGAAGAAAAGGCGGGTGTGGCCGCCGTCGCAGGCGCCGAAGGGGATGGTGGCGATGGTGCGGCCGAGCAGCAGAAAGGAACCGTCGAACGCGTACTCCTCGTGGTGGCGGGCGTGGAGCAGCGCCATGCCGCCGGGCAGCGCGGTGGTGCAGAGCTCCTCGCGCTCCTGCACGCTGGCAAGCAGCGCCTTCGGGTCGTAGACGCGACCGGTCGTGGCGGCGAAGTCGACCATGTCGCGGATCACGGCCGACTTGGTGCGCGAGGCGAGGTCGAGCTTGATATACTCGCTGCGCAGGAGCTCCGGCATGAGCGCATCCTCCTCGCGGATATGGCGGATCTGGGCGGTGCTCTGTTCGTGGAAGGCGGTGAGCCGGCGGTCGGGCAGGCCGAGGATGCGGCAGGAGGCCCACGCATCGATGTCGCCGCGCAGGAACACCGGCCGGTTGCCGCGCATCTGGTGCGGCATGTCGGCGGTTTTGAGCAGGCGGTGGATATCTTCGGGCCGAAGGTGGAGATAGTCCGCGACCTCCTCGAAGGAGAGAGTCCGGTGGGGCATGGGAGCGGAAAGCTGGAGCGGGAGAGGGAAAATTGCAGCGAAAAATCGCGGGGGAACCGGGGAGCGGTTCTGGGCGGAGCGGGGAGAACCGCGCGGATGGCGGGTGGGACCGGTCTTTGACCGGTCGGGTTGGGGCAGCGCCGCAGGGGATGGTGGGGGCGCGTGGGGGCCAGTCGGAGACTGGACCGACAGCGGTCGTGCCGGAGAAGTCGATGCGTCACGACAGCATAACGAAAAAGGCCCCGCCAAAGCAGGGCCTCTTGAGTGGGGGAACTTCCTGGTCGTCCTATTTCACGCGCACCTCGTAGATTTTGCCGTTACCGGCGGTGAAGCAGTAGAGGCCGGGTTCGAGGTAGGCGGTGGTGCGGTAAACGACCGCATCTTCCGCCACGGGCAGTATCTGGCCCGGCGTGCGGCTTTGTGCCAAGCCGGCAAGTCCGGGTGCGATAGTGTAGATGCGGGCGTGGCGTATTCCTTTTTCGTCGACCCTGAGCGGCGCGGCTTCGACGAGGGGATAGTCCGCGGGAAGTCCCTTGGGCTGGACGAAGTCTTCGGGTGTTCCTCGGAAAAACACGATCAACTGTCCGCTGACCACGGGCACCGGTGAGGTACCGTCGATGATGATTTCACCGACATCTTCCGGTTGACTGGCTGCACTTGGATTTCCGGCATCGGCGATCGGCTTGAAGAGGCCTCCGAAGAGGGCACCGGCGATGTCGCCGGCCGATTGCCGTCCGCGGCCATTGTTGCGGGGCAGTGGCACCCATTTTCCCTCGATCAGCGCAAAGGCGCCTTGCTGGTCCGGTACCGTGAGTTCCGGACCGCCGGAGCCGTCCAGCGCGACCTTCTCGACGATGCCCCCGTAGGGAAAATTCAAGGTAAGCGCGGCGTTCTCGTACTCGACGCGAATGGCGTCATCGCGAACGTAGAGTACGAGTTCGCCGCGGTATAGAAACGCCTCCTGAAAAGCCCGGTCGCCGTCGTTGAAGTTTTTGCTCTTCCGGCTCGCGGTGATCTTTCCGTCGATGGGCGAGAATGAGCCGTTATAGGTGACCGCGCTTCGCGGATCACGGACCGAGAAGATGCCGAACTCGATCAGCGATCCGGCGCCCTCAAGGCGGCTGAAGCGCAAACCTACCTTGGTGGAGTACTTCCCCCTGTCACTGGTGGCGATGCCAGCATAGGCCCGCCCGGGCTGCACGCAGGCGAGCAACGCGTTCTGGGCGGCTGCGCGTGCGGCGTTGAAGTCTGCGACCTCGGCTTCGGTCAACTTCGTGAGGTTGTAGGTGTAGCGTGATGAAGCCCCGGAGAGGGTGGTCCCTTCCAGGTTCCACCATGTCTCCACGCCGTAGAAGCGGAACCAATCATGCCCCGTGGAGCCGTGATCGTCGTTGCCACTATTGAGGCGGAGCGGACTGCCATCGTTGCGGTGCGCGTTCCCGATAATCATGCCTTTGAACGTGCGATTATCGCGCGGATCGAGCGGGTTCTCGGCGACGGCCGTGACAATGCCCCCGTTGTCGTTGCGGGTGATGCGGAGCATCATGTCGAACGAGGTGGAACCGTCCTTGGCGGTGCCGATGCCTTTGAAGATCGCGCCTTTCGCGGTCGCCGCGATCATCTCGCGCCACGGGGCCTCGACCTCCGCCCGGTCTTGTTCGGCTTCAGCCCCGGACCGACGGGTGAACTCGTAGTTGAACGAGTCGTTCCCTCCGACGAGCTTGTCGCCGGAGTAGGCGAGGGTCATGCCCCAGCTGCGGTAGGTGTCGCCCCCGACAAACGGCCCACAATTTTCGATGCGGTCGGCACCGCGTGTGTTCAGTGCGATCGTGAAATCGCCGGAGTTGTCGTCGTAGCTCCAAGTGCCGCTGAAGGGCCGGGCTTCTGCCCAACCGGCTTCGTCGCGCAAGACCGCGGCGAGGCGATTCTCGCCGCCGCGGACCTGGGCGAATTCGAGAAACAGAACGGTCTGTTCCCCGTTGCCATTCTTGGGTCTGGCGTAGCCGCGATAGAGCGTCTTGGCGGAAACCGCCGACAGGAAGTCTTTGATGGCCGCTTCCTTCTTGCGGGCGAGGTCCTCCTTGTAGGCGACGACGCCATCCTTGTAGGCCTTGGCGAAGGCGACCGCCGCGCTGGCGGCGGTTCTGGCCGTTTCCTTGTCTGACGGGTCGTCGATGCAGAGCGTCGAGGCGCCGAACGCGCTGCGGCTTCGCCCTTCCACTTCTTTCCGGGGCTCCAAAGTGCAATCGGCGAACACCCAACCCGACTCGGATTTCTGGGCGATGAACCGCGCATCGAAGGTCACGGCTTCTGCTTTGTTGGCGGTACGCCGGACGAGCGTTGCCTCTGCGATGTTCAGGGAGGGGCGTTCGGCTTTGACGAAGGGGGCCAACTTGGGCCACTGCGCTTGAGAGGTGGCGGCAAGCGCCTCGGCCGTGCCGGAGATGTCGGCCCCATTGGCCTTGCACCACTCCTCGGTGTCCACGCGCAGAAAATGATCCTCGGTGAGGGCCGTTGTCACGACCGCGGAAACCGTGACCGACGGCAGGCCGGGATTTCGCGAGACGGAGATAGATCCGATACTCGGGGCGCTCCAGGTGCGCCGATCGAGGTGATCGGTGAGTGCGCGGGCGACGTCGGCGCTGGTGGGCTTGCCGGCATTAACAGCGAACCAAACGCCGGCACCGATGGCAACCACGGCGGCTGCGGCGATGCCTGCAAGTAGCGCTTTGTTGAGCGGCTTTCGCGGAGGAGGGGGCGTGTAGGCGGCTGTGGACGGCGGGGGCGGAAGGGATGTTGGCGGAGGCATTGGCGGCAGTGGTGTGCCGGATGGCGAGGGCGGCGGTGTCCATCCGCCGGGCGAGGAGTTGTCGGATGGGGGAACCGGAGGCAAAGGTGGAAGGTTGTTCATCGATGCGCGTGGTTGGGGGATCGTGTCAGCGTTTCGCGATTTTGTTCACGTCGTTGGCCATTCGGACCAGCACGCTGCCTGACTCGCAGATCAATCCGACGACCAGTTGGCCGAAGTAGGCGGCCAGCCAGCAGAGCAACATCGTGCCGAATGCCGAGCCGAAGCTGTATCCGTAGTAGCGCGGCGCGAAGATGCCGCCGGTGAACAGCATGACGATGCCGGCGATGAACAGGACGCACAGCCAAAGCACATGGGCGAGAGGGCGCCCAACGACCGTGAAGTAGGTGAGCACGGGAATCTCACTCTCCGCGGTCGGTAGCCGACGGGCTTTCCCCCATTCGGCGAGATTCATGCAGGCTCGGACCAGTACGGTAAACGGCGTTGTGAAGAAAGAGACGACGATGAGGAGGATGCCGATCACGGCATCGCCGATGGGCAGACTCTTCACCGAAGAAACAACTCTTTCGGCCACCAGAGCACTGGGGTCAGAATCGGCTGCAGGCGTGGCAGGGGCTGGAGTTGCACTGGTGACGCTGCTCTTCTGCACTTCGGCCCAAGTGGTCCATTGCGGCGATCCTTCGACGATGATCGGAGTGCGCGCGGTGATGGCACCGGTTGCAGCGAGTTTCTGGAGATCGGCAAACGTGACTGGGCCAGTCGGCTGGTTGTTGGCGTTCGAGTAGTAGTAGTTCATGGGAGAAATATCTGCGGGCTATGCTTGGTGCCCACTGGTTTACGCCGGGACGGGGATTGCTCCGCTGCGGTTCGTGGAATACCGCTCTACCTCAACCGAGCGGCCCAATGAGGAAAACCCACCAGGGCATTGGGCTGGTCGTGGTCTGTGTCCCATCGCTTCTCGCGCTAGGTCAGGGGGATAGTGTCTCGGATTTTGGGCCACAGATTTATCTGCGCATCGGCACATCCGCGCGGTTTCTGTAGCAAGTCCTTGTGGTTGCTGGCGAAAAGCTGCGCATCGCGTGCTGGACAGTAACAAGTGCGGCGTGCGTTGCTCGTCCGCGTGACCGCCACCGCCCAGAACCACCCGCTCGCGCCATTGCCCGGACCGTACAATGCCGACGCGGTGCTCGACCGTTTTCTCACGGTCATGGGCGAGCGCGGGCTTTCGCTCTACCCGGAGCAGGAGGAGGCGATTCTGGAGCTGTTCGCGGGCAAGAACGTCGTGCTCAACACGCCCACCGGCTCGGGCAAATCGCTCGTCGCGGCGGCGATGCACTTTCGCGCGCTGTGCGCCGGCGAGCGCTCAGTCTACACCTGCCCGATCAAGGCGCTGGTGAACGAGAAGTTCCTCTCGCTCTGCCGCGACTTCGGTCCGGACAACGTGGGCATGATGACCGGCGACGCCTCGGTGAACCCGCAGGCGAAGGTGCTCTGCTGCACCGCCGAGATCCTGGCCAACATCGCCCTGCACCGCGGTCACGAGAGCGACATCCGCGCGGTGATCATGGACGAGTTCCACTACTACTCGGACCGCGAGCGCGGCTACGCCTGGCAGGTGCCGCTGCTCACCATGCCCGGCGCGCGCTTCCTGCTCATGTCGGCCACGCTCTCGACGACGACGTTCTTCGAGGAGGAGATGACGCGGGTGACCGGCGCGGAGTCGGTCACGGTGCGCGGCGACCGGCGGCCGGTGCCACTGGAGTTCGAATACTCGGAGACGCCGCTGGCGGAGAAGGTGCAGGCGCTCCTCGACGGTCAGCGCGCGCCGGTCTACCTCGTCTATTTCACCCAGCGTTCGGCGAGCGAGGCCGCGCAGGACCTGATGAGCCTGAACATCTGCACGCGCGAGGAGCGGGCGGCGCTGGGCGCGGAGCTGGAGAAGACCAAGTTCAACAGCCCGTACGGCAAAGAGGTGAAACGCTGGCTGCGCCACGGGATCGGCGTGCATCACGCGGGCCTGCTGCCGAAGTACCGCGTGCTCGTCGAGCAGCTCGCGCAACGCGGTCTGCTGAAGGTCATCTGCGGCACGGACACGCTCGGCGTGGGCATCAACGTGCCGATCCGCACCGTGGCGTTCACCCAGCTTTTCAAGTACGACGGCCAGAAGTCGGCGATCCTGAGCGTGCGCGACTTCCGGCAGATCTCCGGGCGGGCCGGGCGGCGCGGGTACGACGATGTCGGCTACGTCGTGATCCAGGCGCCCGAGCACATGATCGCCAACAAACGCGCCGAGGAGAAGGCGGCGGGCGACCCGAAGAAGCAGAAGAAACTCGTGAAGGAGCGCCCGCCGGAGGGCTTCGTCGGCTGGGACCAGAAGACGCTCGAGCGTCTGCGCACCGCGCAGCCGGAGGTGCTCACCTCGCACTTCGACGTGTCGCACGGCATGCTCCTGCAGGTGCTCGCACGCGACGGCGACGGTTGCCGCGCGATGCGGGCGATCATCGCGGCGTGCCACGAAACGGCGCCGCGCAAAGCGTATCTGCGGAAAAAGACGTGGCAGCTCTTCCGCTCGCTCATCGAGCGCAAGATCGTGGAGTTCGTCCCGCCGTTGCCGAACGGCCGGAAGATCCGCGTGAACGTGGAGCTGCAGGAGGATTTCTCGCTGCACCAGACGCTCTCGCTCTGGCTGCTCGACACGCTGCCGTTGCTCGACCGCGCATCGCCGACGTACGCGGTCGACGTGCTCACGTTGTGCGAGTCGATCGTCGAGGACCCGGATGCGATCCTGCGCCAGCAGGTGAGCAAGCTGAAGGGCGAGCTCGTGGCGGAGCTGAAGGCCGCCGGCGTGGAGTACGACGAGCGGATGGAGAAGCTCGAGCAGGTCGAGTACCCGAAGCCGTTGCGCGAGTTCGTGTACGACACGTTCAACCGCTTCGCCGCGGCGCACCCGTGGGTCGAGGGCGAGAACATCCGGCCCAAGTCGATCGCGCGCGAGATGTTCGAGCGCTACCAATCGTTCGCCGAGTATGTGCGCGACTACGGGCTGGAGCGCATGGAGGGACTGCTGCTGCGCCACCTCTCGCAGACTTGGAAGGTGCTTTCCCAGACGGTGCCGGAGTCGTGCAAGACCGAGGAAGTCCTGGAAATGGAGACGTACTTCCGCGAACTGATCCGCGGCATCGACTCCTCGCTGCTTGAGGAGTGGGAGAAGATGCGAAACCCCGATTTCGTGGCCGAGGAGACCGGCGACAAACCGGCGCGGCCGTCGAGCTACGACCTCACGCGCGACGTGCCGGCGTTCCGGCGACAGATCCGCGCGGCGATCTTCGCGTTCCTGCAGGACGTGAACGTGCGCGACTGGGAGGCGGCGGCGGAGCGGATCGCGGAGGACGGAGGGCGGAGGACGGACGACGGAGGACGGACGGCGGACGACGGTACCGCGGCGGCGCCGCAGGTGGCGCCATTGGGCGACAGCATCGAACTCGCGAAAAAGGTGGCGGTGCGGCGGCTCGAGGAGCGGTTCGCGCCCTACTTCGAGGCGCGGGGTCGTTTCCGGCTCGATCCGGCCGGGCGCGCGGCCGGGCATACTCATTGGGTCGAGGAGGACCGCGAGGCCGGCGAACTGACCGTGGCGCAGGTGCTCGTCGATCCCGAGGAGGCGAACGACTGGGAGCTGGTCTTCGCCGTTGACCTCAACGCCTCGCGCGCGACCCAGGGCGTGGTGCTGCGGCTGGTCGGGTTGTGCCTGATCGGGGCGTACTGACGGACGGTGTGCTCGACCCCCTAAGGACACACCGAGTGGGTCGAGCGCTCCGGTGCTTGACGCGAGCCGTGGCGGTAGAGCTCGCGGTAATCGGCGCTCGGCTGGCAGCGACCGGTGCGCAACAAAGCTTCGGCGTCCAACCAAATGGCTTGGTCGAGATGGTCCGGGCAGCCGTGTTGCAGCCACAGTTCATAGGCGCATTCGGCGATCGCCTGGTGGGATGGGGGGCAGGTCGCGGGCGAGGACAGGCGGGTTGTTTTCGGGGGGGAGGTCGTGAGGAGCAGATTCATGGATTGATGTTTGCGGACGGTGGAGGTGGGGCAGGTTGCGCGGCTCGCGGTGCTTCTGGCGAAACCCGGCTCCGGAAGCCGCGGTTTCGCGTCGACCCGGCAACGGTAATGCAACGGCGGCGCACGTGCCATGGGGTCTTGGCCTACCGGCCGGTCGGGCGCTCCGGTGCTTCCGCCTAGGAGTGGCGTTATCCAGATGTGCACCTCGTCAAGGCCGCCAAGCCGTGAAACCGTGCGGCCGGAGCCCCTGATGCAGTCCGCTTGGACAAAGCTGAGCCCTGTTCGTGGATCGCCCCGAGGTCCTGCCGGCGGGCAACTCGCGCGAGGTGCCCCGGCGCTGGATCGATGCGGTGCAGCCGTTCGGCTGCGGGTTGCGCAGTCGGGTGAGCGTCGAACGGACGAGCAACGCGCGCCACCGGGGATGCGTGTTTTGCATTTGTGCGACGGGTCGGAGTCCGGGATAGAGACGCGGGCGGCAGCGTTTGGGCGCGTGTCGACACCGGCCGGTGCAGGGAGGGCCTGCGTGAGCCGATGGGGGGCCATTCCGAGACTGACCCTACGGGGCATTCGGGACCGAGATGAGGTACCGGTCTCGGACCGGTCGCGACGGGGAGGAATCGCAGCGGACTGCGTGATCCGACGCGTGGGAGCGTGCGTAAGCCCATGGGGGTCCAGTCGGAGACTGGACCTGCTATGAAGGCGTCGCAGGCAAGGATGAAAA
>DAOOFR010000105.1:4543-12410 GCA_035415285.1 Opitutaceae bacterium | reverse complement strand
TGCCGGTCGGCGGTTTCACCAACGGGGGACGGCGGTTCGCTTGTGGATCTGCGCCAACTGAATGGTTACGGCTGAGGCGAGGTCATGCAGCCCACGTAGGGGGCGACCTTGGTCGCCCCGCCGGGCACGGGCGGCGGTCAGCGGGCTGAGCAAGCTCAGCCCCCGACAATCGGAAGCAGGGGCCCGGCGTGGCGCAGGCCTGAAAGCGCAGGGGGAACCGACAGAAGCCAAAGCGCCGGCCGGGCCGAGGGGCGGACGGGAAGCAACTCCCCGGCATCTCGCTCCCCCGCGAAGGGCATAGACCACGGATTACACGGATCATCACGGATAGGCTCCGGTCATCCGTGCCCATCCGCGAAATCCGTGGTCCCTTCCGATGGATCCAGGTTCTTGGGCGGCAACGAAGAGAACGAAGGAAGCACGAGTTGGTTTCCTGAAGCGGGGTCACGGTCCCCGCCTGCCGGGCGAACGCAGGTGTCACCGGGGTACGGGCACGGTTCCCCCGTTTCCCCGAGTGCCTTTGTTGCCTTCGTTACCTTCTGGCGTCTGCAAGGTCCGGGCCGGAGAACACGCCGACGGGGCGGCTACTCGAAGCGAGCCATGGCGGCGGGCGGTTTTGCGGGCGGGCGGGGATTGTCCGCAGCGGGCGGGCGTTCGCCCGAGGGCGTCGTTTCGCCGGCGCCGCGCACGAGCGCGACGAGGTCGGTGACGAGCGAGGCGATCTCGTGGGCCTGGGCGGAGAGTTCCTCGGCGGCGCTGGCGGACTCCTCGGCGTTGGCCGCGTTGGACTGGACGACGGTCTCGAGCTTGCCGGTGGCGTCGGACACCTCGCCGATGCCCTTGGCCAGATCGGCGGTGGCGTGGGTGATGGACTCGACCTTCTCGCCGATGACGGTGGCGGTCTCGACGATGGCCTCGAAGTTGGTGTTCACGCCGTTGATGCCGGTGCCGGCCTGACGGATGAGGGTGGTGTTGTTGTCGAGCTTGACCTGGGTGGTGCGGGCGGCCTCGGCGGCGCGGCCGGCAAGGTTGCGCACCTCCTCGGCCACGATGGCGAAGCCGGCCCCGGCCTCGCCGGCGCGGGCGGCCTCGACGGCGGCGTTGAGGGCGAGGAGGTTCGTCTGGAAGGCGATCTCGTCGATGGTCTTGATGATCTTCCCCATCTCGCCGGCCTCGGCGACGATCTGGTTCATGGCCTGGGTCATGCCGACGAGGGCCTTGAGCGACTGGCCGGACTTCTCGATGTTCTGCCGCATGAGCTCGTCGGCCCCGCGGGTGAGGTGGGAGACCTCGGCGCCGCGTGTCGTCATATTCTGGAGATTGTGGGCGGTGGCGGAGAGGGCGGAGGCCTGGTGGTTGGCGCCGTCGGCCACGGACTGGCCGGCGTCGGCGATCATGCCGGCGGCGCCGAGGACCTGGTCGGAACCGGCCTTGAGCTGGTCGGCGATGCGGATGAGCCGGCGGGAGAGGGCCTGGGCGGTGGCCAGCCAGAAGAGCACGGCGGCGGCGGTGGTGCCGAGCAGGACCAGCATGATGGTCCGGGTGCCGCGGCGGCCGATGGCGCCGAGCTTGGCGGGTGCCGCAAGGAACTCCTCCTCGTAGGAGCCGGCGCCGATCACCCAGTCCCAGGCGGGGAAATACGCGACGCGGGCGATCTTGCGGCGCGGGGCGGGGTCGCCGGGGTTCTGCCACAGGTAGGTGTGTTCGCCGGTCGCGCCAGGCGGGGCGGCCTGGGCGATCTGGACGAGCTCCTGGATCATGGGCCGGCCGGCGGCATCCTGGGCGTTCCAGACGTTCTCGCCGTCGCGCTGGCCGTTCTGGGAGATGATGTAGTTTCCTTTCGAATCCAGGACGAAGACGTAGCCGGTGGCGCCGACCTTGGTGGCGAGGATCTGCTGGCGCAGGCTGGCGACGCTCTGCTCCTTGATGCCGACGAAGACCATGCCGACGGGCTTCCCCGCGGCGTCGTTGAGCGGGGCGTAGGCGGTGAGGTACCAGGCGTCGACGACGAAGGCGCGGCCGACGAACGTCCGCCCCTGGAGGACGGCGGCGACGATCGGGCTGGGCTGGCCGTCGGCGCCGAGGGCGGGGATGTAGGTGCCGATGGCGCGCCGGCCCTCGCTCTGGACGTTGGTGGCGACGCGGAGCATGTCGCCGGCGTCGTTCATCCGCTGGAACAGCGTGAAGGCGCAGCCGAGCTGGCCGGTGATCTCGTCGACGATCGGGGTGGGCGCGGCGGGGTCGGCGTTCTGCCCGAGCCATTGGCCGCCGAGCTCCAGCTTCGGGAGGGTGGCGGGGTGAGCCTGTTTGGTGAGCTGGTTGCTGGCCTTCCATTCGACGGTCTCGGCCGCGAGCACGGCCGCGCCGGCGCGCTGGACCGTGGCCCGGGCGGAGCGGAGGTAGGACTGCAACACCTGGTCGAGCGTCTCCTGCTGGGCCGCACACATGGCGTAGACGCCCTTGGCGATGTGCTCGAGGTCGGCATCCGCGAGGAGCTTGCTCTCCTCGACGGCGACGGCGGTCATGCGGTCGTTCTGCCGATAGACGATGAGCGCGATCAGGGCGAGGGGGAGCGCCGAAAGGCCGATGCCGGCGCACAACAGCCGGGTGCGGAGGGAGAGACGGGCGAAGGTGTTCATGGCGGGGCGGGTGGGCGGATCAGCGGCCCTCGGTGATCGAGAAAATCGAATCCAATTTCATCTCACGAAAGAGGTGGGCGATGGCTCCGGGCACGCGGACGAGGGCGAGCACGGCGCCGTGGATGGCGAGGTCCTTGTAGAAGACCAGCAGCTTGCCGATCCCGGCGCTGCCGATGTGGGTGACGCCGGCGAAGTCGATCTCCACGCGTTGGGGCACGGCGAGGACGATGTCGCGGAAGCGTTTCTTGAGCTCCTCGGCGGCGAGCTCGTCGATCTCCCCCTGGAGCGCGAGGCGGGCGGTCTCGTGGTCACGACTGACGGTGATGTTCATGGATGGGCGTGGTTGGCGGTTGGGTGGGGGAAGGGTTCCAGAGGTCGAGCCGGGGCAGCGGGCTGCGGCTGGACGAGGGGCAGAAGGTCTTCTCGTCGCCGAAGAACAGGGTGAGGCGGCGGCCGCCGTCGCTCCAGCGGGCCTCGTCGGCGAAGCGGCGGATGAGGAACAGGCCGCGGCCGGAGGGCTTGGTGCGGTTCTCGTGGGCGGTGGGGTCGCCGATCTGGTCGGGGCGGAAGCCGGGGCCTTCGTCGGCGATCTCCAGGCACGCGTCGTTGCCGTAGCGGCGGCGGACCACGATGGCCTTCGCGGGGTCCTCGCGGTTGCCGTGGTGCCAGGCGTTGTAGAGCGCCTCCTCCAGGACGATCTGCAGGCGCATTGGAGAGCTGGTGACGCCGTGGCGCTCCCACTCCGCGAGGATCCGGCCGGTGAGGCCCACGCGCAGGTCGCGCAGGTCGGCGAGGCCGGTCGGATGCAGGCGATCCTCGAACACCGGGCCGGGCTGCTCGACCTCGAGCACCACGAGGGCGACATCGTCCGGGAGCGCGTGGGCGGCGACGGCCTCGTCGCAGCTGCAACCGGCGATGTCGCGGAAGAGCCGGTTGGCCAGTGGCACGACATGCAGGTCGGGGGTGCGGGCGAGGATGGCGTGCAGGCGGGCGGCGAGCTCGGCGGCGGTGAGGTCGGGCAGTTGGCGGGCGGCGCCCACCTCGAGCAGGCCGTCGGTGTAGAGGATGAGCTTGTCGCCGGGCTGGAGCTGGAGCGTGGCGGCGGTGAAACGGTGGTTGTCGATGAAGCCGACGGGCAGGTTGGTTCCGGCGGCGCCGAGCTCGGGCAGGAGCCGCACCTCGCCCCCGCGCACGAGCAGGAAGGGCGGATGCCCTGCCGCCACATAGGCCAGGCGCAGCGAGGCGTGATCGAGCTCGAGGTTGAGGGCGGTGAAGAAGTCGCCGTCCTGAAACAGATGGGACCGACAGATCTCCTGGTTCAGCCGGGTGACCACCTCGGCCAGCGGCCGGTGTGCGCCGGCGGGGCCGACGAGGGCGTTGTGGAGCAGGTCGGTGATGATGCTGCGCAGGATGCAACCGACCTCGTGGCCGGACTGGTCCTTGAGGCTGACGAGGGTGCGCTGGCCGGCGGCGTCGGCGAGGTGGCGGGTGAAGAAGTGATCGCCGCCCTCCACCGAGCGGGGAATGGACTGGCCGGCGGTGAACAGGCCACCACCGCCGGGCAGCGGGTGGTTGCGCGGCTGATGGGCGTTGACGAGCAGCAGCACCTGATGGGCGAGGGAGATGTCCATCGCCTGCTTGTCGAGGAGCCGGCGCAGCTCGGCGTTGCTTTCGGCCAGCTCGGCGGTGCGCTGGATCACCCGGTCCTCGAGGTCGGCGTGGGCGCGCCGCAGCGCCTCCTCGGCCTGTTTGCGGCGGGTCTCGTCGATGAGGAACCCGGTCACGCCGACGGGCCGCCCGTCCCGGACGAGCAGATGCGCGTAGCTCGAGCCGTGGAAGGTGGTGCCGTCGTGGCGCACGAAGCAGTACTCCTCGCCCGCGAGCGGGTGGCCGGCGAGCAGGCGCTGCCAGTTGGCGCGGAGGCGGGCATGGTCGTCGGGGTGGACGAGGGAGAAGAGGTTGACGCCCCGCGCGACGCGGTCGGCCGTGAGCCGCGCCGCGGACAAGCCCTCGCGGTTCAGCACGACCACGTTGCCCGCGAGGTCGAGCTCGTAGACGGTCTGGGGGAGGGTGTCGACCATGAGGCGATACTTCTGCTCGCTGGCGGCGAGCGCCCGCTGGGCCTGCTCGCGCTCGACGATCTCCTCGCGCAGGCGGGCGTTGGCGGCGGCGAGTTCCTCGGTGCGCTCGCGCACGCGGTCCTCCAGCCGCGTGTTGGCGAGGTGGAGACCGGCCTCCGCCTCCCGCCGGGCGTGGGCCTCGAGCACCAGCGACACGCAGCTGCCGACCGCCGCGGCGAACGACTGCTCGGCCGCGCTCCAGGTGCGGGGCGCCCCGACATGCTCGAGGCAGACGACGCCGATGATCCGGCCGCCGAGCCGCACGGGCACATGGAGGCTCGCGCCGATGCGCAGCGGACGCAGGTAGGTCTCCGCGAAGCCGCGGGTGGCGGGGTCGTGGGCGGCATCGCCGGCGGCGATCACCTCGCGCTGTTCCAAGGCGGTGAAAAACTCGGGGTGGGCGGCGGCGTCGATCCGCAGGCCGGCGCTGTGGCTGTCCGCGGGCAGGTCGAAAAGGTCCGCGCAGCGCAGGGCGGTGCCGCCGCCATCGTGGAACCAGATGCCCACCCGGGCGGTTCCGAGCGAGCGGGCGGCGGTCTCGGTGAGCAGGGCGAGCGAGGCGTCGCGGCCGCCGCGGAAGAGCCGCTCGTTGCCCGCCAGGGCGGCGAGCGCGTGGTTGAGGCTCTGGGAACGGGCCTCGCGCAGCGCGAGCGCGGCCTCGGTGCGGCGGCAGCTGGTGAGGTCGCGGTAGGCGCCGAGCAGCCAGAGCTGCCGGCCGATGCGTATCGGTGAGATAACCACTGCGAGCACCAGCGACTCGCCGCGCCGCGAGCGGGCCGCCGCCTCCGCCTCGCGCGGCCGGCCGGTGGCGACCACCTCGCGCACGCGCTCCTCGGCCCGCTGCAGTTCGCCCGGTTCGGGGTGGAGGGCGCGCAGGAGACTGGCGAGGTCGCCGGTCGAGGCGCGGCTGAACCCGGTGATCCGGCGCATCTGGCGGTTGAGCGCGACGATGCGGCCGTTCTCGTCGCTCACGACCAGGCCGTCGGAAGCCTGCTCGACCGCCACCGCCAGGGAGCGGATACGGGGGGTATCGAGCCGACGCGGACTGCGGGGCGCGGGCCGGAGCAGCGCGCGCAGGCGCGCCGGCAGGGAGGCGAGGTTCTCGGGGCTGGGCGCGAAGTAGTCGGCTGCGCCGGCCCGCAGCCAGCGCACCGCCGCCTCCACGTCCGGCTGCTCGGTGAAGATGACGATCCGCGGAGCGCCCGGGCCCCCGAACAGCTCGTCGCGCCGCCGGTGGGCCACCTCCTCGTGCACGAGCACGAGGGCGCAAGCGCCGGCTTCGGCCAGCGCGCCGGCGGGCCCGCCCACCCGCACCTGAAGACCGGGGTCGGCGGCGAGCGCGGCCACCAACGAATCGATACGCGGGGCGGCGCCGCCGAGGATGCAGACGGACCGGAGCGAGGCGGAAGGCGATGGAGCTAACGGTGGCATGGGCGGCAGACGGCCCGGTGCTCCCGCCCGGCCGGGCGCCGGCCGGACCGCGGCCGGGCTCGGCGGGTTGGCCGCTGGTGAATGTTGGTCGCCGCGCTCTCCCACATGACAACGGCTCCATCGGCCGATCCCCGGCGAGATTTGGGTCCGCCGTCCCGGTTGCGCCCCCGGGTGGGCGGGGCGGACGCGCCCGGGAATGGCGATTTCCGGCTTTGCGCGGCGGCGGGGTTCTGCGGTTACTGGGGGCCTCCCACGATGAGCGGCATCCATTTTGGCGGACCTCACGCCCCTTCCCGCGCTGGCGCCGGGCTCGGGATGGGTCCGCGTGCGTCGGGTCCGCTGCAGCGCTGGCCGGCGGGGCCGAAACTGGCTGCGATGCTGGTGCTGGTCGCGGGCACGGCGGTGCTGCCGGTGACGTGGATTTGGTGGCACGGCGCGGTGGGGACGCTGCTGGTGGCGGCGATCGTGGTCGGCCGGGTGGCGGTGGCGCCGGTCTTGTGGCGGCTGGTCTGGTTCGCGCCGTTTGTCGCCGGCGCGGCGTTGGCGGCGGCCTGGCACGGCGACCTCGGCCCGGGTTGGCGGGCGGTGGCGCTGCGCGGTGGCCTGTGCCTGGCGACCGTGGTCGTCTTCGGGGCGGTGACGCCGTTCGCGGCGCTGCCAGGCGTGCTGCGGCGGGCGGGGGTGCCGGCCCTGCTGGTCAGCACGCTGGCGTTGATGCACCGGTACCTGTTTGTGCTGTCCGACGAGGCCCAGCGGATGCAACGGGCGCGGGCGAGCCGGACGCTGGTGCGCCCGCGGCGTTTCGCGTGGGCGTTGCCGGCGGAGGTGTTGGGGCGGTTGTTCGTGCGGGCCTCGGAGCGCGCGGAACGGATCTATCTGGCGATGTGCGCAAGGGGGTGGCGATGACTCCGGCGATCGAAGTTGCGGGGCTCAGCTACCGTTATCCGGACGGCACGGTGGCGTTGAACGATGTGGGGTTCTCGGTGGCCCCGGGCGAGTGCGTGGGCCTGCTCGGCCCCAACGGCTCGGGCAAATCCACGCTGCTGCTCCACCTCAACGGCATCCTGCCGGAGAAACCCGGCGCGGCGGCCGCGGTGCGCATCCAAGGCGGGACGGTCACGGCCGCCACGGTGGAGACGGTGCGGCGGCAGGTCGGGCTGCTCTTCCAGGACCCGGACGACCAGTTGTTCTGCGCGACGGTGGAGGAGGACGTGGCGTTCGGCCCGCAACAACTCGGTCTGGACGCCGAGACGGTCGCGGCGCGGGTGCGTTCGGCGCTCGAACGCGTGGGGTTGGCCGGGTACGCGCAACGCACCCCGCACCATCTCAGCCAAGGCGAGAAGCGGCGCGCCTGCCTGGCCGGCGTGCTCGCGTACGAGCCGTCGATTCTCGTGCTCGACGAGCCCACCAGCGGGCTGGATCCGCGGGGCCGGCGGGAGTTCAAGGCGTTGTTGCAGGCGGTGCCGGCCACCAAGCTGATCGCGACGCACGACCTGGAGTTGGTCGTCGAGCTGTGCCCGCGCTCGATCGTGCTCGATCATGGGCGGGTCGTGGCCGACGGACCGACGGTGGAGCTGCTCGGCAACGAGGAGCTGATGCTGGCCCACGGACTGGAGCGTCCGCACATCCTCCAGCACCGGCATCCGCATGCGGCCTACGCCTGGAAACCGCGGATCG
>DAOOFR010000105.1:0-4443 GCA_035415285.1 Opitutaceae bacterium | reverse complement strand
ACGTCGCCGTGCGACCGGTGTGGGCGCGACGGGCGGTTGGCGGCTCCGGCGGCCGACGGTGCTTGGCCTGGGCGGAGGCCGGCATTGCCAAAGGGCGGCAGGTCGGTTCGTTTGCCGCCGTGGACCTGAAATGGCGTATCTCGCATGTTCGCGGTTATCTGGAGCTCGGCATGGCCAAGGAGGCCAAGGCCGAGCTGGACGCCATTCCGGAGGCGGAGGCCCGGCGGCCGGAGGTGGTGGCGCTGCGCGTGGGGATGTTGCAGGCGACCGCGAGCTGGCGGGAGCTGCGCAAGTACGCGCGCGCCCTGGTCGAGGCGGATCCGAACGAGGCGGGGTGGTGGATCATCTGGGCCTACGCCGCCCGTCGCGCGGCCACCGTGAAGGCCGCGGAGAAGATTCTGCAGGAAGCGGCGGAACGGCACCCGCAGGATGCCACGATCCAATTCAACCTCGGCTGTTACGCCTGCCTGCTCGGGGATCTCGGGGCCGCGAAGGCCCGGCTGATTCGTGCGATCACCATCGACAGCTCCTTCCTCAAAAACGCGATGGAGGACCCCGACCTGCAGGCCTTGCGTGACCAGGAGCCGGACTGGATCAACTCCGAGGGCGGGGACGCGCGGCAGGAAGGTTGAGCGCGCCCGTGGGCACTTGGCGGCGCGGACTCAACGTCGACCGCGTCGGGATATCTTGCGTAAGGTGTTATGGAGCAACATATAGACTTCTCGTAACCCGATTGTTTCCTTCGCCAGCGGAACAGTTTGTTGACTTCAGGGTATTATCTGATGTTCTAGCCCCAGTTCTTTACCACTTGCAGCTGCGGGAAGCGTCCCCGATGAGGCGCCCGCCCCGCCCCCAAGACTGATTTTCCCAAGCCCGGTTAACGCCGGGTGAGAGAAACGCCGAAGCCCCGTGTCTCCCACGGGGGGGAGGCCTTAACCAAAAGGAGGATCAAAACATGATCACCCTCATCATCGCCTGTGTGGCCGTTGCCGGTATCTTCTGGATTGCCGGGTACGACTACAACAGCGTCAAAGAGTAATACACCTCCGGCCCGGACAGAAGTCCGGGCCGGAGTCATTTTCGGAGGTCGCGATCGGGCGCAGATCGCGAGTGCCTCCGGTGAACAATCAGTTGCGCAGCTCTGGAGCGAGCGTCGGGTGATCGACCCACGTTTTGCAGACGACAGAAGCCAAGAACCCGGCGGGGCCGGGGGATGGCGGAAAGGAACGACCCGGCAGCTGCCTCCTCCGAGGCGAGCATAGACCACGGATCATCGCGGATTGGCTCCGGTCTCCGTGCCCATCTGCGAAATCCGCGGTCCCCACCGATGAATCCAGTTCCTTGAGAGGTAACGAAGGAAACGAAGGCCTTCGGACCAACGGAAATCAGCCCGCAGGACTGAGCGCCTCCCCTTTTCCTGCCACGTGAAGACTGCGACACAGGAGCTTGTCCTCCAAGTCGTTCAGACTTCGCTCCCTTCGTTGTCTTCAGTCGGCTCCGGCTGTGTGTCCCTCGATCATTCGCCGGTCGGCGCGCTCGGAGCCGCGGGTGCCGGGGCGGACGTCTCGGCCAGGACCTGCTGGCGGAATCCCTCGACGTCGAGGTGGGCGAGCAGCTCGAGGAGATTGGGATACCACTTCTCGTGGAAGCCGTAGCCGCCGTTGCGAAACTCGTCCGCCGCGGCTTCGCGGGTCCAGCCTTCGAACACGATCCGGTAGGCGGCGACGAAGACTCCGGTGCGGTCGCTCCCGTGCCAACAGTGCACCAGCACCGGCTTGGGCGCGGCGCGGAACTGCCGCAATGCCGACACCAGCAGCGCTTCGGTGACCTCGCCGGCGTTCATGGGTTCGGCGAGCAGCTCGAAGCCGGCGTCGGCGAGTTTGCGCGAGTCGGTGTGATGGTTGCGCAGGTTGAGGATCGAGCGCACGCCGAGGGCCTTCAGGTCGGCGCTGTCCGCCGGCGTGGGTTGTTCGCACCGGTAGAGCTCGGGGCTCACGCGGTAGGCGTTGCCGAGCGAGGTCTCGATCAGCGGTTCGGCCCAGGTCGCCGGACGCGTACGGGGCGCGGCGGAGGCGATCGGCGCAGCGGCCAAGGCGAGGACGAGGAGCAGGGGTAGCAGGCGTTTCACGCGGCGAAGCTGAAGCGGGCGGGCCGTTTGCGCGAGCCCGCGCTTTGCGTAGCCTGCCCGCCCTTTCCTCAGCCCATGAAACGCATCCTTGTTCTCTCCACCATGATCCTCTCCCTTTTCGGTCTGCGCGCCGCGGCTGCTCCGCTCGAGCTCGGGGCGGCCGCCCCCGCCGTGGTCGCGCTCACCGATGCCGGCACCGAGCTCGATCTCGCGGCCCACTGTGCCACGGGATTCACCCTCGTGTACTTCTACCCGAAGGCGGACACCGGCGGCTGCACCGCCCAAGGCTGCAGCTTGCGCGACGCCTACGCCGATCTCACCGCCCAAGGCGTGAAGGTCGTGGGCGTGAGCACCGACGCGGTGGCAGCCCAGAAGGCGTTCCGGGAGAAGAACCGGTTCCCGTTCCCGCTTCTGGCCGACACCGACAAGAAGGTGACCGCGGCCTTCGGCGTGCCGACGACGCTGGGCTTCGCATCGCGGCAGGCGTTTCTCTTCAAGGACGGCAAACTCGTCTGGCGCGACCTGAAGGCGTCGACCGCCCAGCAGGCCGCCGACGTGCTCGCGGCGTTGAAGACGCTGTAGGGCAAGCAGGTCCGGTCTTTGACCGGATCGCTGAGATGGCGCTGCTTCGCGGGCGCTGCTCCTCTCGGAGGACCAGCCGGAGGCATGGTCCTACTCGCAGGCGTTCGTTGGTCGGCGTCCGGGTGGGCGCTCACACCCGGAACCAGCGGCCCGCCGCCGCGGTGGCGGCGGTGCCGAACCCGACGAGCACCAGCAACGGTTTCACGACCGAGCCGAGATCGCCGCCGAAACTGATCAGCCGGTGCAGGGCGTCGAGTGCCCAACCGGTGGGTACGCAATGGCCCGCGGTGCGCAGCGCCTCGGGCGCGAGCTCCAGCGGGAACCAGCACCCGCCGGCCGCCGCCATCAGGATGCTGGCCAGCACGCACACGCCGACGACGCGGTCCGGCGCGTCGAGCAACGACCCGATCAGCAGGCCCGTCGCGGCCGCGACCCAGCTGTAGACGAGCAGCACGAGGAGCACTCCCGGCAGGTTTGCGCCGACGTTGAGGTGGAAGAGCAGTTTCCCGACGAGCAGCAGAAACCCGATCTGCACCGCGCCGAGCAACCACAGCCCGTAAAGCTGGCCGGCGATGAGTTCGCTGCGACGCACGGGCAACGTGAGCAGCCGCTTCAACACGCCGCTGCGGCGGGTGGCGGCGATCGTCGCCCCGCCGAAGATCAGCAGGTTCATCGTGAGGAAGTACACCAGGTTGCCCGGCAGCGAGAACCCGACGCCGCTGGGGATCGGGTCGCGCCCGGCATACTTGGCGTCGAGCGCGACCTGTGCCGGCTTCGCCATCACGGCGCGCAACGCCTCTTCGCTCGGCGGCCAGGCCGGTGTGGCGCCGGCCTCCGTGCCGGCGGTCGCTGGCTGTGCGGGAGCGGGCGCCGGTGCGGCGGCGGAATCGGAAATCGCAGGCAGGGACGCCTGCGCCACGGTCGGGGTGTCGATCCGGCGTAGTGAGGAGTCGATGGCGGCCTGAGCGGCGGTGGCGCCGGCCTCCGTGCCGGCGATGGTGGGCGGCGCGAGCGGTGTTCCGGCGGAATCGGATTTCGCAGGCAGGGACGCCTGCGCCACGACGGGCGTGCTAGCGGAAACGGACTCGAGCAGGTGCGAGTTGAGCGCGACGAGGGCGCGCAGGAGCCGCGCCTCGATCACGAGCGCGTCGCCCTGGGCGTCCTCGCGGCCGGGGACCGGCAGGAGCTCGACGTTGGTCGCGCGCTGGGCGAGCACGCGCTCGGTGAAGTCGGCCGGTATGCGGATCTTGCGCACCGGCTTGTTCTTCTTGTCCTTCGCCGGATCGAGGCGCCACAGGCGCTGGGCGCTGAGCACATCGACGAAGACGTTGCCGAGATAGCCGGTGTCGGCGTTCTCGATGAGCACGGGCGGGAAGCGGTTCGAGGACTTGCCGTCGCCGAAGGAGAAGCGCGACATGACCGCGACGAACGCGAGGGGCAGGACGAAGAGCCAGATATAGGAGGTGCGGCTCTTGAGGAAGAGGCGCAGTTCGTTGTGGCCGATGGCGAGGATGTTTTTCATGCGCGGCCTCCCTTCGCGAACTGGCGGCGGAAGAGCCAGGCGGCGAGCGCGAGCAGCGCGGCGCCGAGGAGCGCGAGCTGGAGCGCGGCGGGCGCCCAGGCCCCGGGGCCGGCGCCCCCGTACTCCACGGCGCGCGCGGTCGAGGTGTACCAGTGGGTCGGCAGCAGCGGCATCACATGCGCGCGGAAGAACGGCGGCAGCATCTCCGGCG
>DAOOFR010000104.1:0-12484 GCA_035415285.1 Opitutaceae bacterium | reverse complement strand
GAAACGCCTCCGCTCTGCCTCAACGACTTATCGGCACCGAAGAAAAGGCCATGGGTTGGCGTCGGGTTTCTTGATGGTTTTCTGTGACATGATACGGGGTGTTTGGTTAGGGATGAGGAACGGAGGAAAACGGGATTCAGCCGGTCAGGCGAACACGGATGCGAACAGCCGCTGGCAGACGGCGCCGATCACCGGGAGCGGCTTCTGTTCGCGGTTCACCGCAGCGAGCAGCCCCAGGAGGGTGAGGATCAGGAGGCCAAGACGGAAGAACCAGGCGAGGAGGTAGACCCCCTTGACGAGCATCCAGCCCGCGACCGGGATCCCGCCCAGGAACGCGCCGAGGAATCCAAGGATCACGAACGCGACCGTCCCGGCGATCGCCAGCAGGAGAATGCCCAACGCCTGGCGCAGGTGGAAGGCGCCCAACCGGGTCTTCTTGCCGCCGTGGATGACCGCGCCGATGACCAGACCGACACCGAACAAGTAGCCGACTATCGCGGCGGTGTTGTCCTCACCGACGGAGGACGCGGGAGCAGAATCGGGTGTATCCGCCATTTTGTGTTTGTGTGGAGATGGGCGAGGCAGGGATGCCGTCGACGCCGCACACTACAGAACGAACTGTATCGGGCAAACCGGTTTTCGCGCGGTCCCCGCGAAGCCCCCCGGGGCCGGGGGGCTCACCCGCGGCGGCGGCGCTTCACATCGAGCTGGGCGTAGGCGAAACGGACCACGCCCTCGAGGCGCTCCGCCTCCTCGGCGGAGAGGTTCTGCTTCTGCGCCAGGGCCGCCTCGGCGCGCCGGCAGGCGTTCTCGACGGCGGCCTCGTCGATCTTGGCGATGTCGATCGCCTGCTCGGCAAGCACGCTGATCTTGTCGCCCGCGATCTCGGCGAAGCCGCGCCCGCAGGCGAGCGACTCGGTCGTGTTTCCCTTCTGGACGCGCAGTTCGCCGTCCTCGATCTGGGTGAGGAGCGGGAGGTGGCCCGGCAGGATGCCGATCTCGCCCTGCAACGTGGGCAGCACGACGGTGTCGACCGTCTCGGAATAGACGCGGCCTTCGGGAGTGACGATTTCGAGGGTGAGAGGCATGGGCGGAGGGACGGATGGCGATCAGGCGGACTTCACTTCCTCGTTCTGAATTCCTCGTTCCGCCTTAGGCGGCCGTGGGCTTGGAGGCGACGACGACTTCGTCGATGCCGCCCTTCATGTAGAAGTCGCCCTCGGGCACGGCGTCGAGTTCGCCGTCGAGGATCATCTTGAAGCCGCGGATGGTGTCGCGGACGTTGACGATCTTGCCCGGCGTACCCGTGAAGACCTCGGCGACGTTGAAGGGTTGGGACAGGAACTTCTGGATCTTGCGGGCGCGGTAGACCGTCTGCTTGTCCTCGGGCGAGAGCTCGTCGAGGCCGAGGATGGCGATGATGTCCTGGAGATCCTTGTACCGCTGGAGCACGCGCTGCACGCCGCGGGCGACGGCATAGTGCTCCTGCCCGACGATGGCGGGATCGAGCGCCTTCGAGCCGGAGGCGAGCGGATCGACGGCGGGATAGATGCCCAGCTCGGCGATGGAGCGCTCGAGCACGATCGTCGAGTCGAGATGCGCGAAGGTGTTGGCCGGGGCCGGATCGGTGAGGTCGTCGGCGGGAACGTAGACGGCCTGGAAGGAGGTGATGGAGCCCTTCTTGGTCGAGGTGATGCGTTCCTGCAGGATGCCCATCTCGCTGGAGAGCGTGGGCTGGTAGCCGACCGCGGAGGGCGAGCGTCCGAGCAACGCGGAGACCTCGGAGCCGGCCTGGGAGAAGCGGAAGATGTTGTCGATGAAGAGGAGCACGTCCTGGTTCTTCTCGTCGCGGAAGTACTCGGTCATCGTGAGGGCCGAGAGGCCGACGCGCATGCGGGCGCCCGGCGGCTCGTTCATCTGGCCGTAGACGAGGGCGACCTTCGACTTGGAGAGGTCCTTCTGGTCGATGACGCCGGACTCGCTCATCTCGTGGTAGAGATCGTTGCCCTCGCGGGAACGCTCGCCGACGCCCGCGAAGACGGAGTAGCCGCCGTGGGTCTTCGCGATGTTGTTGATGAGCTCCATGATGACGACGGTCTTGCCGACGCCGGCGCCGCCGAACGCGCCGACCTTGCCGCCCTTGATGAAGGGGCAGATGAGGTCGATGACCTTGATGCCCGTCTCCAGAATCTTGGGCTTCGTTTCCTGGTCGACGAGCGGCGGGGCGGAGCGGTGGATCGGGGACAGCTTGTCGTACTTCACCGGACCGCGCCCGTCGACCGGGTCGCCGGTGACGTTGAAGATGCGGCCGAGCACACCATCGCCGACCGGGACCGAGATCGCGGAGCCGGTGTCGAGCACGTCGGTGCCGCGCACCAGGCCCTCGGTGGAGGTCATGGCCACGGCGCGTACGAGCCCTTCGCCCAGGTGCTGCTGCACCTCGAGCACGAGCTTCGTGGGCTTGCCCTGAAGCTGGTAGTTGATCTCGAGGGCTTGGAGAATCGGCGGAACGCTGCCGGCGGGGAACTGCACGTCGACGACGGCGCCGATGACCTGGGTGATCTTGCCTTTGTTCATGAGCGGGAAACGGGTGTCGGTGTTGAAAGTTTGGAGCCGGAGACGACGGCGGGGGCTCAGGCGGACTGGGCCATCTGGGAGGCGGAGATCTCGAGGATCTCGGCGGTGATGCCGGCCTGGCGGGCCTTGTTGTATTCGAGGGTGAGACCGTCGAGGAGCTTGGTGGCGTTGTCCTTGGCGGTCTTCATCGCGACCATGCGGGCGCTGTGCTCGGAGGCGCGGGCGGAGAGCACGAGCTGGTAGAGCAGGCGGTTGACGTAGAAGGGGAGCAAGGCCTCGAGCACCTGGCGCGGATCGGGCTCGAAGAGCATCTCGCGGTCGTCGGGGCGCGGGGCGACGCCGGTCTCGGCGTGGAGGTGCGCGAGGAAGTCCTTCACGTTGGCGAGCGGGAGCACCGGGCGGGTGACCGGCTCCTGCACCAGCGTATTCTTGAAGCGGGGATAGATGACCTCGATGGTGTCGATCTCGCCCCCGAGATACTGCTTCACCATGAACTCGACGACCGGGCGGACCTCGGCGAACGGCGTGCGGTCGCTGACGGAGAAGTCGGCGAGGAGGTCGCGTTTGGCGCGGGCGAGGAACTGCGTGCCCTTGCGGCCGAGGGCGACGAACTTCGCCGGCGTCCTGATCTCGGAGACGAGGCGGAAGAGGTTGCCGTTGAGCGGGCCGCACAGGCCCTTGTCGGTCGTGAGGAGCAGGATACCCCGGGTCTTCACCTCGCGCGCGGCGAGGAAGGGATGCTGCGACTCCTCGACGCGGGAGGCGACGGCGGCGAGCATGTCGGCCAGGAGCTGCGCGTAGGGCCGGCCGGCGAGCGCGGCCTGCTGCGCCTTCTTCATCTTCGACGCCGCCACGAGCTCCATCGCCTTGGTGATCTGGCGGGTGTTCTTGACGGACTTGATGCGGCGGCGGATGTCGCGAGTGGAGGCCATTGCAGAAAGTAGCGAGTAGTGGGTAGCGGGGGGTGAGTAGGGAGGAGGAGGTCGGCGCTTCTTTGGTAGGCTCGCTACTCGCTACTCGATGCTGGCTACTGGTTTTTCAGGCCGTGAAGGTCTTCTTCCATTCCTCGACGGCCGGTTTGAGCTCGGCGGCGAGGGCGTCGGAGATGACCTTCTCCTTGGCGAGCTTGGCGAGGGTGTCGGCGCGGCGGGCGGTGAGGAAATCGCGGAGACTCGCGGAGGCCTCGACGATCTTGGCGACCGGCACGGCATCGAAGGCGTTGTTCTGCATCGCCCAGAGCACGGCGGCCTGCAGCTCGATCGGGAGCGGATCGAACTGCGGCTGCTTGAAGAGTTCGGTGATGCGGGAGCCGCGATCGAGCTGGGCCTTGGTGCGGGCGTCGAGGTCGGAGCCGAACTGCGCGAAGGCGGCGAGTTCGCGGAACTGGGCGAGCTCGCCCTTGATCTTGCCGGCGACCTGCTTGGTCATCTTCAGCTGCGCAGCGGAACCGACGCGCGAGACGGAGAGACCGACCGAAACGGCGGGCCGCTGGCCCTGGTTGAAGAGGTCGGTCTCGAGATAGATCTGACCGTCGGTGATCGAGATGACGTTGGTCGGGATGTAGGCGGAGACATCGCCGGCCTGCGTCTCGATGATGGGCAGCGCGGTGAGCGAGCCGCCGCCGTTCTTCTCGTCGACGCGGGCGGAACGCTCGAGGAGCCGGGAGTGGAGGTAGAAGACATCGCCCGGGTAGGCTTCGCGGCCGGAGGGGCGCTTGAGGACGAGGGAGATCTGGCGGTAGGCGACGGCGTGCTTCGAGAGGTCGTCGTAGACGATGAGCGCGTCCTGGTTGTTCGCCATGAACCACTCGCCCATCGCGGCGCCGGAGTACGGGGCGATGTACTGGTTGGCGGCGTTGTCGGAGGCGGGAGCCGAGACGATGATGGTGTAGTCCATCGCGCCGGCCTCCTCGAGCACGCCGATGGTGCGCGCAACGTTGGAGTTCTTCTGCCCGACGGCGACGTAGATCGAATACACCGGGCGGAACGCCGGGTCGCCCGAGGCGAGGCCGGTCTTGTTGATGCGCGCCTGGTTGATGATGGTGTCGATGGCGATGGCCGTCTTGCCGGTGCCGCGGTCGCCGATGATGAGTTCGCGTTGGCCACGGCCGATCGGGATCATCGAGTCGATCGACATGATACCGGTGAGCAGCGGCTGGCTGACGGATTTGCGGGCGATGATGCCGGGGGCGATCTTCTCGACGGGGTAGAATTCCTTGGCGTCGATCGGGCCCTTGCCGTCGATGGGGCGGCCGAGCGCATCGACCACTCGGCCGAGAAGCGCCTTGCCGGCGGGGACGGAGAGCAGGCGGCCGGTGGTCTGGCACTCGTCGCCTTCCTTCAGCTTCGAAACGTCGCCGAGCAACACGCAGCCGACCTCGTCCTCCTCAAGATTGAGCGCGATGCCGATGACATCGCCGGGGAACTGGACCATCTCGTTGTACATGACGTCCGAGAGGCCGTCGACCTTGGCGACACCGTCGGCAAGGGTGCGGATGTGGCCGACGTTCTTCTTGACCGTCCTGGTCTGGAGTTTGGCGATCTGCTGCTCGATTTGTTCGATGACGGAGCTCATGGGGCGCGTGCGCTAAGGGAGAAGAGAAAGTGGGAAGGGAGAAGGCGGAGGGAAGAACGGGAGCCAGGTCAGGCAGTGGCCGCGGCAAGGGAGTCGAGCTGGGCGGCGATGGAACGGTCGAAGACATCGTCGCCGATGCTGATGCGCAGACCGGCGATGAGGGCGGGATTCTCGACCGCGGTCGCGGAGAGGGGGCGGCGGTAGAGTTTGGACAGTTCCGCGAGGATCGAGGGGATGGCACCGCTGGCGAGCTCGCCGGCGAACTCGATGCGGGCGCGGCCGCGGTTGAACTCCCGCACAACGAGGCGGTGATATTCGCGCAGGATCGCTGCGGCGTGGGCCGGCGGCTTCTGTGCGAACCAAGTGAGGACATCGCCCACGCGCGCCTCGGCGAGCTGGCCGTTCTCGAGACTGAGCGCGAGGAGGAGCTTGGCGGTGGCGCGGACTTTCTTGGGTGCGGGCATCGTTACGCGGGGCTAAGGCGGAAGGGAGAAGGTAGAATGAAGAAGTGGAGGATGGCCGAGGGAGTGAGGGACGGCGGAGTCGCGGGCTCGTTTCGGATTCTTCGTTCTGCGTTCTTCGTTGGTCAGACGCCGGTGAGTTCGCGGGTGGCGCTCTGCGTGTAGCGGGACTTCTCGTCGGGTGAGAGCTCCTTGGTGAGGACCTTGCCGGCGGTGAGGGTGACGAGGCGGGCGATCTCGCCACGGACCTCGGCGATCATCTTGCCGCGCTCGAGCTCGATGGCCTGCTGCGCCTTGGCGAGCATGGCGGCGGTCTGCGCGGCGGTATCCTGGGCCTGGCGATCAGCGAGCTCCTTGGCGGTCTTGCGGGCGTCGGTCACGATGCCCTGCGCCTCGGTGGCGGCCTTGCGGAGGATCTCCTCGCTGTGCTGGTTGGCCTGTTCGAGCTTGGCCTTCATCTCCTCGGCGTACTTCAGGCCGGATTCGATCTTCTGCTGCCGCTCGTCCATCGTGGCGAGGACAGGCTTGATGCCCCAGCGGTAGAGCACGAAGGAGAGGATCGCGAAGCTGACGACCTGCATCGCGACATAGTTGAGCGAGAGGCCGAAATGCTCGGCCAACTGACCGAACTGCTCGGCCAGCCCGCCGGACGCGGCCGCGTGTTGGGCGGCGGCTGGGACTTCGGCCGAGGCGAGGAGATTGAGGAGCATGGCGAGGAGGAAAGGGGCGATGCACCGCGCAGGACGGTGCATCCGGGATGCGGAGAACGACTCAGGCCGACTTGGCGATGAGCAGCGCGAGCAGACCGAGGCCTTCGGCGAGCGCCATGGCCAAGATCGACTGGACGAGGATCTTGCCGGAGGCGCCGGGATTGCGGCCGACGGATTCGCAAGCTTTGACGCCGATGAGGCCGACGCCGATGGCGGCGCCGAAGACGCCGGCCGCGCTAGCGAGATTGCCAGTGATTTCTGCGAGGATGGTGGTCATGTGGTGGTGGACTTGGTTGGTTGTTACGTCCGGCTGTCCGCACATCTATTGTGGCACGGTCCCAGTCGGAAAAGGGTCAGTGGTGGGCGCCCGCGTGTTCGTCGTCGCCGTGATTGCAGAGCAGACCGATGTACACGCTGAGCAGGAGCGTGAACACCAGCGCCTGGACGAAGCCCACGAGGATCTCGAGGAAGTAGAACGGGAAGACGAAGCCGGTGGAATGCAGCAAATTCTCGCCGCCGAAGACATTGCCGAAGAGACGGACGGAGAGCGTGAAGGGGCGGATGCAGATCGAGACGATCTCGATGAAGCCGACCAGGAAAAAGATCACCGAAAGCGGGTAGTAGATATAGGTGGCGAGTTCGCTGCGGTCGGCCTTGTTGCCGAACCAGTCGAAGAGCATGTGCTTCGGGCCGGCGTAACGGAGGCTGATGAAGAACCAAGCGAACATCGCGACGGCGGCGAGGGCGATGGTGCCGTTCCAGTCGGCATTGGCGGGGCGGATGAACGCTTCGGTGACGTGGAACTTGCCGTCGACCTCGTGGCCCAACCCGACGCTACCGACGCCGGGGATCAGCCCGCTCCAGTTCTGCAGGAGGATATAGAGGAACAGGCAGACGAGGACGGGGAACGACGCGCCGAAGGCCTTCTTGCCGATGATCGGTTCGTAGAGACCGCGCAGGGCGCCGAGAGCGCTCTCGACGATAGCTTGGCCGCGCGAGGGGATGAGCTGCGGTTTCTGCACCAGCAGGCGCAGCCCGAGCAGGATGAGAAGCGAAACCACCCAGCCGGTGACGATGCTGTTGGTGACGGGCAGGCCGAGGACGGGAATCTCGAAAAGCTTGGCGGCCGCCGGATCGACACCGTCCGACGCGGACGCGACGCTGGTCGCGGACAGCGCGATCAGTGCGATAGGATAGGCTCGGCCGATCATGGGGAGTGAGGCGTGCTCTGACAGAGAGGAGGAAAGGACTAATCGGGCCAACTGAGGCGAAACTGCAGAAAAAACCCGAGCGGCGCGAGAATTCACCCCGAGCCAAGCCCGCAAGCAACCGAAAAGCGCTTCGGGGCCGAAGCGGTTACTCACTCATTAGCAGAGACAAGGGCCGATCCGCTCGGTCATTACGGCGACCAGCGACTGGTAGGCCGGCGCCTTCAACTGGAAAACCGTCGCCTCCTCGAAGGGCCAAGGAGCGGCCGGATCGATCCGCCACCGGGGATGCTGCGCCAGAACCTCCCAGCCGGCGGCGAAGTACTCCGCGTGGTCGGTGCGGAAATAGAACCGGCCCCCCGGCGCCATCCACTCCGCAAGCGACGTCAGAAAATCGGGGCGCACGAGGCGGTTCTTGTGGTGCCGTTTCTTGGGCCAAGGATCGGGAAAGAGCAGGAATACCTCCGCGAAGGTGATCCCGGCGGGCAGGCACTCGAGCAGTTCGGCAGCCTCGGCCTTCTGGAAATGGAGGTTTCCCAGGCCGGCGCGGTCGCGCTTGCGCATGGCGCGCTCCAACCGGTCGTTGAGAATGTCGACACCGAGACAGAACCGCTCCGGATGCGCTTCCGCGTAGCGGGTGAGAAAGTGGCCATGGCCACAGCCGATCTCGAGCGTGAGCGCCGCCGGCGATGGCGGAAGCGCCGTCGGCAACTCGGCCCGCAGTTGGGCCAACCGCGACTCGACGTGGCGGACGAACTCAGGTTTGGCCCCGGGGTGGAATTGCATGGCTCCTCCCATGAGCCCGGGCCAAGCGGAGCCTGACAACCGAAAAGTGGCGGGCCCGGGCAGACCACCGCACCACGAGGAGCCGGATACAATGCACGAACCGCCGCCCCAGCTCAGTCCGCCGGCGAATGCGGCGGCGGTTGCCCGGCAGCGGGCTCGCCCCGCTGGCGCGGGAGCGCGAAAACGAAGGTGCTCCCCTGCCCCAACGTGCTTTCAGCCCAGGCCCGGCCGCCATGGAGCTGGATGATATGTTTGACGATGGCCAAACCGAGGCCGGTGCCGCCCTTCTCGCGCGAGCGGCCCTTGTCGATCCGGTAGAATCGTTCGAAGAGATGCGGCAGATCCTTGGCCGGAATACCGGGGCCGTTGTCGACGATGCGCACCTCCAGCTCCGCGCCTGTCAGCTCCGTGCGAATCGTGATCTGCGAGCGAGCGGGCGTGTACTTGAGCGCATTGTCGAGCAGGTTGTCGAAGACCTGATGCAGGCGAACCGCATCGACGGTGATCGGAGGGACGGCGTCGGCGAGCTGCAACTCGATGCTATGCCCCGAGCTTGCGGCACGCTGGCGGTAATCCTCGGTCAGCTCACGGATGAAGCGCGAGAGATCGATAGGCTCCAGCTTCAGGCATGGCTTGCCGGACTCGAGCCGGGAGAGCGTGAGCAGATCCTCGAGGATGAGGTGGAGGCGATCGGTGTGGCGCTGGATCGTGCGGAGAAAACGATCACGGTCGGCTTCGGGGATCTCCCGGTGCCCGTCGACCAGCGTCTCGACGAAGCCTTTGATCACGCTAAGCGGTGTACGCAACTCGTGGGAGACGTTGGCCACGAAGTCCTTGCGCATGGACTCGAGCTGTTTCTGGCGGGTGACCTCATGGAGCACGCAGAGCACCCAGCGAGCCTTGCTCCCATCCCAGGCGGCGATGCAGGCGCCGGTGGCCTCGACCCAGACCGTGGTGCTGTTGGTGCCTTCGAACTCCAACTCAACGCGACTCGCGGCCGCGCCGCGCCGTACGTCCTCGATGAACGCCGAGAAGGCGCTGCTGTGTGCAATCCCCTCGATGCGCTGGCCGAGGCAGTCACTGGCCTTGGGGAGGATCGTCGCCAGCGCCTTGTTGGCGAGGATGACCTTGTTGCCTTCGTCGACAGCGAGCACGCCCTCCTGAAGACTGCCGAGGGTGGCTTCGATCTGACTCAACTGGCCCGAACGGGCGGTCTCGGCTTGGCGCAGGGCTTCGATAAGGTCGTTGGCCG
The DNA here is from genome assembly GCA_035415285.1 of Opitutaceae bacterium. Classification (GTDB taxonomy): domain Bacteria; phylum Verrucomicrobiota; class Verrucomicrobiia; order Opitutales; family Opitutaceae; genus CAJCBL01. The sequence continues at coordinate 2,916 of DAOOFR010000104.1, read as the reverse complement.
CTTGCGCAGTCGCTCGCCATTCTTTGCGGAAAGGGCTCCGGACCGCATCGAGCAGGTAGGGCGATCTCCGTTTCAGCGCGAGGCGCAGATCACGATGCCGACACCGGGCGTCCCACAGGAGCTTGACCAGCAACAAGATACCTGCGGATTCAAGGACTAGAAGCAACTTCAGCATGAACTGGCTTGCGGATCGACCATGCGGTAGCCAACGCCACGCAGAGTCTCGATGAGATCCGCTTGTTCGCCGAGTTTCTCGCGCAAGCGGCGGATGTGGGTGTCGACCGTGCGAGTCTCGATTTCGGTCTCGTAGTTCCAGACATTGAGCAGCAGATGCTCGCGCGTCTGCACCCTCCCCTTGCGTTCCATCAGCAACTGCAGAAGCCGGAACTCGGTCGCGGTCAGATCGATCGGCGCACCATTGACGGTGACCTCATGTCGCTCGCTATCGAGCACGATGGCACCAAGCACAAGGCGCTTGGGTTGACCAGTGTCCGCCCCGACAGAACGGCGGATCAACCCCTGGACGCGCAGTGTCAACTCTTTGGTGCTAAACGGCTTGCACACATAGTCATCTCCACCGACCTCAAGTCCGAGAACTCGATCCGCTTCCTCGGCTTTGGCAGTGAGGAAGATGACCGGAATTTCCTTGGTCTTGGGATCGGCGCGGAGCATCCGGCAAAGCTGAATGCCACTGATCTCGGGCATCATCACGTCGAGGATGATCAGGTCCGGCTGGAAGGTACGAATCTTGGCGATGCCTTGGGTCGGATTATTGAGAGCGTCGACCTCGAAGCCTTTGGCTCGCAACTGGTAACTGACGAGCTCGGTGACGTCGGGTTCGTCGTCGACGATGAGGATGCGTTTAGCCCGTGTGTCGGCCATGTGCAGCAGGCTAGTGTCGGGACGATGGCTTTCCAGTGAAAAGCCGAGTGTTGCCGGAATGTAACCTGAACGAAGAGGGCCGAAGCGATCACTCCTTACGGCCCGCCTCTCGGTCGGTCGGTTCAAGCCGCCCCACCAGCAGGCGGTTGAGGCGAGGCACAGCCCCCTGCCCTACCCGATTCGATCAACACCAAGAGCACACTCAGATCGGCGGGGCTCACGCCGCTGATGCGGCTCGCCTGGCCGAGCGTAGCGGGCCGCTGCGCGGCGAGCTTGAGCGCGCACTCCTTGCGAAGTCCGCGGATTGAGAGGAAATCAAGGGCGGCAGGCACCTTCACTCGCTCCAACCCGGCAAGCCGTTCGATGATGCGCTCCTCGCGCTCAAGGTACCCGCGGTAGCGGATGCGGTAGAGCACCTCATCACGCACAGCGGAGGGCTCCCCCAGGAACTCCGCCGGCAACTCCGGCTCGTTGCCCACACGGCGGATCTGATCCCCGAAGGTCACCCCACGGCTGCGGGCCACCTCCAACTGGGCACACCAGTGCCCCACCCGCTCAGCCTTACGCTCAATCCGCCCCACCCGGTCAGCCGACACAAGGCCGGGCAGCTTCCGGAGATGCGGCAACAGTCGCAATTCGGCCGAACCGTGATTGAGAAGCAGGCGATGCTCAGCCCGGCTGGTGAACATCCGGTAGGGCTCGTTCGTCCCCTTGGTGACGAGGTCATCGATCAGCACTCCGACGTAGGCCTCATGGCGCCCCAACACCAGCGGTTCACCGCCGCGGACTCGCTGCACGGCATTGATTCCCGCCACCACCCCCTGCCCTGCGGCCTCCTCGTAGCCCGAAGTGCCGTTGATCTGGCCGGCGCAAAACAACCCCGCGACAACGCGCGATTCCAAACTCGGCCAGAGCTGGGTCGGCGGCGCGTAGTCGTACTCGACCGCATAGGCCGGACGCACGACCACAGCGTGCTCCATCCCCGGGACACTATGGATCAGCTCGAGTTGGACAGGAAACGGCATGCTCGTGGAGAGCCCGTTGATGTAATACTCCTCGGTGTTTCGTCCTTCGGGCTCCAGAAAGAGCAAATGGCGCGGTTTGTCGGCGAAGCGGACAAACTTGTCCTCGATGCTCGGGCAATACCGGGGACCCACGCCCTCGATCTGACCGGAGTACATCGCGGAGGTGTGCTTGTTGGCCCGCACGATCTCGGCCGAACGCTCCGTCGTGTAGGTCATCCAGCACGAAAGCTGATTGGAACCCGGCGCCCAACCCTGCTCAGGCTGCCCCGAATGTTCCACGTGGAACACATCCGCCCCGCCACGAGTGTCGTGGAACGCGAAGAGGGTGGGGTGAGCGTCACCCTTTTGTTCCTCCATCTTCGCAAAATCCAAGCTCCGGCCGAGCACCCGCGCAGGCGTGCCGGTCTTGAAACGCCGCAACTCGATTCCCGCGGCCTCCAGACTGGCCGAGAGTGTGCGGGCGCTGAAGTCCCCCAGTCGCCCGCCCTCATTCCGGTTCGTCCCGATATGCAACAGCCCACGCAGAAAGGTTCCGGTGGTCAGCACCACCGTCCGCCCATGGAAGTCGATGTCGAGGTTGCTATGACAGCCGACCACCTTGCCCCCCTCGACGATCAACCCCGTGACCGTGGCCTGGAAGATCTGCAGCCCAGGCTGGAGCTCCAGCGCGTGCTTCATGCGGAACTGGTACGCCTTCTTGTCGCACTGCGCGCGGGGCGACTGGACCGCCGGGCCCTTGGACTCGTTGAGCAACCGGAACTGGAGGCCCGTGGCGTCGGTGTTGACCGCCATCTCGCCGCCGAGCGCGTCGATCTCCCGCACAATCTGGCCCTTGGCTTGACCTCCGATCGCCGGGTTGCAGCTCATCTGGGCAATGGTGTCGAGGTTGCCGGTAAGCAACAGGGTGGAGGCCCCGAGCCGCGCAGCCGCCAGCGCAGCCTCGCAACCGGCATGGCCGGCACCGCAAACAATCACATCGAAAACCTTATCCTGGAAAACATACGCCATG
>DAOOFR010000103.1:0-12491 GCA_035415285.1 Opitutaceae bacterium | reverse complement strand
CGGCTGGTGCAGCGCCTCGAGAACAGTCACCGCGTGGCCCTGTTTGGCCAATTCGCCAGCCGCGGTCAGGCCGGCCGGGCCGGCGCCGACGACAGCCACCTTCTTGCCGGTGGCCGGAGCCACCACGGGTTTGGTGCCGTTGCGGTGCTGGAGCGCCCAGTCCGCCACGTAGCGCTCGAGGTAACCGATCGCGACCGGTTTGCTCTTCACTCCGCGGATACACTCAACCTCGCACTGGGTTTCCTGCGGGCACACCCGGCCGGTGACCGATGGCAGGGCATTGTCCCCGAGCAGGCTCTGCGCCGCGGCGACGAGGTCGCCCTCGGCGATATGGCCGATGAAGCGAGGGATGTTCACTCGCACCGGACAGCCCTGCACGCACTTGGGGTCCTTGCACTGGATGCACCGCTCCGCCTCGAGCAGCGCCAGTTGCTCGTCGAACCCCAGGTTGACCTCCTCGAAGTTCGTGGCGCGCGCAGCGGCCTCCTGCTCGGGCATCGCCTGGCGCTGGATGGCCATGCGCTCCTTGGGGGAAAGCTTCTTGTCCATGTCGGAAATCGTGTGGGCTGAAAGGCGTGGATTAGTGTTTCAGACCGATGCGGCATTCGTCGCCGCAACGCGCGGCGGCTTCCTGCTCTTGCGTGCGGTAGGTGGAGAGGCGGTCGGCGAGCAGGTCGAAATTGACCTTGTGTCCGTCGAACTCTGGGCCGTCCACGCAGGCGAACTTCGTCTCGCCATCGATCTCGACTCGGCAGCCGCCGCACATCCCGGTGCCATCGACCATCACGGGGTTGAGCGAGACGATCGTGTGCACGCCGAACGGCTTGGTGAGGTTGGCGACCGCCCGCATCATCGGCACGGGGCCGACCGCATAGACGATGTCAATCCCACCGGTGGCCAGCAGCTCTTTGGCCGCATCGGTCACGAAGCCTTTGCGACAGTAGCTGCCGTCGTCGGTGCAGACGACCACCTCACCGAGACGTCGCAACTCCTCCTCGAAAATCACCCACTCCTTCGAACGGCCGCCGATCACGCTCACGACCGACACGCCGTTGCGATGCAACCCCTGCGCGATCGGATGGACGACCGCCGTGCCCACGCCGCCGCCCACGCACAAGGCGCGGCCCCGCGCGATGAGCTCGGTTGGCATACCCAACGGGCCGGAGATGTCGCGGATCTCGTCACCCACGTTGAGCGCCACAAGTTCGCGTGTGCTCTTTCCCACGGACTGAATGACCAGCGAGATCGTGCCGGCCGCCGGGTCACCATCCGCGATCGTGAGCGGGATCCGCTCGGCCCGCTCGGCCCGCCGCACGATAACAAATTGGCCGGGCTGGCGAATCTGGGCGATGCGTGGCGCCTCGATGTCGATGCGGGTCACGTTGGGACTGAGCTGGGTACGGGCAACAATGCGGTGCATGGAGAGGCGAGGTGCGGGAGAGGGCGGACGCTAGAGCGAACGCTCCGGCACACACAAGCACGCGCTGGGACAAGAAAGAAGCCCCGGCTGGACAGCCGGGGCTCGATGTAGACGGACAGTGCGAACCGCGTCAGCGCTTGGCCGGCGCCTCTGCCTCGTCGTCGTCCTCGTCGTCCGCAGGAGCGGCCTGCTTCTCGGCCTCCTTGGCGGCCTTCCGGGCGGCGCGCTGCTCGCGCCGTTTCGCCAGGTCGGCCTGGTGCTGGGCTTCCTCCTCAGGCTCGAGTTGCCCGTTTTTGTTGGCATCGTACTTCGCCAACAAGCGGGTCCTCTTCTTCTCGGCACGGTCGGCCTTCATGACCGCCCGCTCCTGTTCGTCGATCTTGCCGTCCTTATTGACGTCGTACTGCTCGTTCCGGTGGTTGACCGCGATGGTCTTGGGCTCCTTGGCCGGCGCCGGATCGGCAGCGGAGGCGAACGTGGGGACAAAAGCCGCGGTGAGGCACCAAAGGCCACACCCGGCGAACAACACATGTGGTTTTTTCATCTGCGTTTGGGGTTGGTTGAACGCAGGGGGCACACGTAGGCTTGGCCGGTCGTCGCACCGAGGCAAGCCCGAGATCATCGATACACACAATCGCCCCTTAGGTCACCGCCACTCGTGCCGCGGGTATCGCCGCGAGAGCGCGGGCTTGATCTCGGGATACACCTCGAGCCAGAAGCGTGCGAGGTCGTCGGTCACCTGGATCGGCCGCTGGTTGGGCGCCAACACCTCGATCTTCAGCGGCACCCGGCCGCGAGCGAGAGACAGCTTCTCCACGCCGAACAACTCCTGGATGCGCGCGGAGATCACCGGCGGGCCCTCCTTCGGGTAGCTGATCTTCGAACGGCGGCCGTTGGCCATCTCGATCCGCTCAGGCAGCAATGTCTCCATCGCCGCGAGCTGCTCGGGCGTGAGCCAGTCCTTGAGAATCGGCCACGGGTCGAGGTTGCGCACATCCTTCACGCCGCGGCAGCCGTAGCACATCTGCTCGACGAGCATCTCGCGGTCCTCGTCGCGGATCGGGTGCGCCTCCATCTCGGGAAACCACTCCGCGAACCGCGCCACGCGCACGATCCATTCCTCGACCTTCTCGTCCCACGCCTCGATCTTGAGGTCGCCGGCGAGCACCAGCCGCGCGAGGATCTGCGCCGCCTCGGTCTCCGGCGGCTCCGCGCCCTCCCGTGACTCCAGCACCAGGTCGCGGAAACGCCGCTCGCGCCGCGCCGTCACGCGCTTGCTGCTCGGATCGAGCCCGGTCGTCACCGTCTCGTCGCAGTCGTCGGGAAACAACTCCTTCAGCCACGCCTCCTCGATCGCCGTCGCCAGCCCGAGCACGGTGTTCACTTCCCCGGCACGGCCGCCGATCTCGCTGATCTCCGCCACCACGAGCAGCTTCGCCCCGTGCAGCGCGCTCTCGCGGGCGAGTAAGCCGCGCCGCCGGTGCACGAGCGCACAGCGCAGCGTCGCCTCATCGAGCCGCCGCGCCAGGTGGTCGATGAACCCGAGCAGCACGCACTTGCGCACCAGCGCGCCGTCGACGCGGCGCTCGCCCACGTCGAGCCCCTCATCCTGTGCGATCTCCAGAAACTGTTCGAACAACGGCCCGACCTGCCGCGCCGCCTGCGCGTGGATGCCGAGCCGGCGGCACGCGTCCACGGAGAACCGCGACTGCTCCGCGTACCGGTACGCGCGCATCAGCAGGAAGAAGTCCGACTCCGTCTCCGTCCCGAGCAAATCCTCGCGCGCCTGCTCGACGCCGCGGTCGACGTTGCGCAACCAGAACGAGCGCCCCTGCGTGAGCGCTGCCATCATCGCCACGGTGCGCACACAGCCGTACTCCGCCGCCGCGAGAAACATCCGCGCGTACCGCGGGTGCACCGGGAACTTCAGCATCCGCCGCCCGATCTCGGTGATCGAGGTGGCATGGGTCTCCAGACCCATGTCCGATTTCCCTCCGGTTCGCGTCGCTCCACGGGTCTGGAGACCCGTGCCACCTTCGCCATCCACCGCCGATAAAGGCGCAGTCTTGCTGCGCCCGTCTTCCGCTGTGGGAGGGGATTCACGCTCCGACAATTCGTCGGACGGTGTGGAGTCGGGGCATAAAGCCCCTCCCACAGTTCGAGCAGTTTTTCCCGCCGCCACCGCGCCGAGGTCGCGCAACAGATCCTCCGCGCGCGCCAGCGCCTTCGGGTCCGGCGGCTCGATCCACGGAAAATTCACCACGTCGTCGATCCCGGCGGCCTTGAGCGTCAACACGACCTCCGCGAGATCGAGGCGTTTCACCTCCGGCAACTCCTGCGGGGCGCGCTGTGTGTGCTCGCGCTCGGTCCACAAGCGCAGGCACACACCGGGCGCCGTGCGGCCCGCGCGGCCCGCGCGCTGGTCGGCCGACGCCGCGCTGATTTTCTCCACCAGCAGCGTATTGATTCCGCGGTGCGGATCGAACCGCGCCAGGCGCGCCAAACCGCTGTCCACAACCGCCGTCACACCGTCGATGGTGAGCGAGGTCTCGGCGACGTTGGTCGCCACGATGATCTTGCGCCGCTCGTAACGCTCGACCGCACGGTCCTGGTCGTCCGGCGACATCTCGCCGTGCAGCGAAAATACCAGGCAGTCCTTCAGCTCGCGCTGGTATTGGATGGCGTTGACGGCGCGATTGATCTCATACGCGCCGGGCATGAACACCAGCACGTCGCCGCTCGCCTGCTTGGCCACGACGCGCGCACAGGCACGCGCCGCCACATCCCAGATGTCGTCGCTGTCGGGATTGATCGGATGCGTCTCGTACTCCACCGCCACGGGGAACATCCGGCCCTCGCTGCGCACCACCGAGCACGGCGCGAGGTACTGTTGCAGCAACCCCGCGTCCAGCGTGGCCGACATCACGATCACGATCAGGTCGGGCCGCGTCGTCCGCTGGATCTGGAGCGCCCGCGCGAGGCCGATGTCGCCGTCGAGATGGCGTTCGTGGAACTCGTCGAACACCAGCGCACTCACGCCGCGCAGGTGCGCGTCGAACGTCATCTGCCGCAGCAGAATCCCCTCGGTCACGTAGCGGATCCGCGTCTTGTTCGACACGCGCGAATCGAGCCGCACCTGATAGCCCACCTCGTCGCCCAGCCGCACGCCGAGCTCCTGCGCCACGCGCTTGGCGAGCATGCGCGCCGCGATCCGCCGCGGCTGGAGGACGACGCATTGCCCGCGCTCGAGCAACCCGGCCGAGAGCAGCATTTTCGGCACCTGCGTGGATTTGCCGGAGCCGGTCGGCGCCTGCACGACCACGCGCCCGGTCGCCCGCGCGCCGTCCAGCAGCGCCGCCCGGATTTCGTAGATCGGTAGTTCGCGAGGATCGGGCATCGGTTCGAGGTGGAAACGCCCAACACAGCCACGCGGCCCCGCCCCGGCAAGCGCGGACACCGCACCGACATCCCTCGCAGCTTCCCTCGAGGGCTTCCGTGTGTCGCGGATGCACGAGCCGCGTCCTCCGCCCTTTCGTCGCCCACGGAGCGCAGTCGACGCGGGGAGCATCTGCGGCGGATCAGTCATTGATCATCCGATTCACGCGGACCAATGGGCCGGAGCTGTCAGATCTCGTGGGCTCTGCGATGGCTTGGCGGCGGCAAAAGGCGCCAACCCCAGTCCCTCGAACAACTCCTCCGCAGGGATTCCCCCCAGTCACCCAGTCACATCTCCCCCAACTCACGGCTCACACCTCAAGCGCCGGCTCCGCCCACCGATCATCCGCCGCGTCACAGCCCAGCCACCGTCCCAGACGCGCCGCGCCCACCACCGGCCCGCGCCTTCCCTCGTCACCCGCGCCCACGTTTCCACCGTGTCCACCGCTCTCGCCACCCTCGCCGCCAATCCCCTCTTCACCGACCCCGCGCTCGACGACGCCAAGGTCCGCTCGGCCATGCCCCAACTCCTCGCCGATTGCCAGGCCGCGGGCGTGAGCGATCTCCACCTCAGTGCCCAGGCCCGTCCGTTTGTGCGCCGCCACGGGCAGATCCACTACCTCACCGAACAACCGCTGCCCGCCGATGTAGCCGAGGCCGCCAACCTCGCGCTCCTCGACGAGGAGCAATTCAAGCAGCTCCAGGAAACCTCCGACCTCGAGCTCGCGCTCGCCTTCGGCAACAGTCAGCGCTTCCGCGCCTGCATCACGATCCACAAATGGGGCGTGGCAGGCGCCTACCGTATCGTTCCGCCGCAGGCCCGCCCACTCGACGCCCTCGGCTACCCCGACCTCGACGTCCTCCGCCGTCTCCTCGCCTTCCACAACGGTCTCATCCTCGTCACCGGCCCGGTCAACTCCGGCAAGACCGCCACCCTCGCCGCCATGGTCGACGAGGTGAACCGCAACCGCTCCGACCACATCATCACGGTCGAGGACCCCATCGAGTACGTCCTCCCCTCCGACCAGTGCATTGTCACGCAGCGCCAGATCGGCGACCACACCAAGACATTCTCCTCCGCACTCAAGGCCGCACTCCGCCAGGACCCCGATGTGATCGCCATCGGCGAACTCCGCGACCTGGAGACGATCAACATCGCCATCACCGCCGCCGAGACCGGCCACCTCGTGCTCGGCACCATGCACACCGCCGACGCCGCCTCCACCCTCAGCCGCCTGCTCGATGTCTTCCCGCCCGCCCAGCAGGCGCAGATCCGCGCCATGGTCTCCGAGTCCCTCCGCGGCATCCTCTGCCAGAAGCTCCTCCCCGCTGTCGACGGCGGCAACGTCCTCGCCACCGAGATCCTCGTCGCCAACCTCGCCGTCGGGAACCTCATCCGCGAGAACAAGCTCCAAAACCTCGCCAGCGTGATGGAAACCGGGGTACGCGACGGCATGCTCACGATGGACTCCTCCGTCCTCGCCCTCTACCGCGAGGGCCGCATCACTCTCGAGACCGCCCTCGACAACATCGGCAACCGCGCCCTGCGCGCCCTCCTCGAAAACGCTGCCGACGCCTCGGCCGCGCCCGCCCCGCCCGAGGCTGCCGCTCCCGCCGCCAAAAAACGCTTCGGTCTCTTCTGAGCCTCGCGCGTCTTCCCACGTCATTGGAGCGCGGCGCGTCACCGCCGTATTCAACATCGTTCTTCTCGCCCCCATCGTCCGCTCGCCGTCGTCCGTCGCCCGTCCCTGGCCAATCGCAGATCGGCAATCCCAAATCGAAAATCTTCCGCATGGCCCTCATCGACAAGCTCCTCGCCGAACTCCTCCAACGCGGCGGCTCCGACCTCCACCTCACCGTCGGGCTCCCTCCGCGCGGACGCATCTCCGGCGATCTCCAGCCCCTCGCCCACGAACCGCTCAGCCGGCTCACGATCGAGCCGCTCCTGCGCGAGATCTGCCCGGCGAAGCGTTGGAAGCACTTCGAGGAGCACAGCGATCTGGATTTCGCCTACGAAGTCCCCGGCCTCGCCCGTTTCCGCTGCAACTATCTCCACAATCATTGGGGCATGGCCGCCGTCATGCGCCAGATCCCCTCGCGCATCCTCACCTTCGAGCAACTCGCCCTCCCCGAGGCGCTCAAGAAGCTCTGCACCCTCCGTTCCGGCCTCGTCCTCGTCACCGGCCCCACCGGCTCCGGCAAGAGCACCACGCTGGCCGCGATGATCGACTACATCAACGCGACGCAGACCCGACACATCGTCACCCTCGAGGACCCCGTCGAGTTCGTTCACCCCAACCGGCGCTCCGTCGTCGTCCACCGCGAGGTCGGCGAACACACCCGTTCCTTCGCCGCCGGTCTGCGCAGCGCCATGCGCTCCGACCCCGATCTCATTCTCCTCGGCGAGATGCGCGAACTGGAGACGATCAAACTCGCCCTCAACGCCGCTTCGATGGGCATCCTCGTCTTCGGCACCCTCCACACCAACTCCGCGCCCAAGACGATCGACCGCATCATCAACGCCTTCCCCGCCGACGAGCAGAACCAGGTCCGCGTCCTCCTCGCCGGCTGCCTCTCCGGAATCGTCTCCCAGTTGCTGTGCAAGAAGGAGGGCGGCGGCCGCATCGCCGCCCATGAGATCCTCCTCCAACACGAAGCGCTCCCCAACGTCATCCGCACCGGCCGCATCGCCGACATCCGCTCCATCATCGAGTCCGGCACCGCCGACGGCATGTGCGGCATGGACACCACCCTCGCCCGTCTCCTCGATTCCGGCACGATCGCCACCCGCGAGGCCTACATGAAGGCCCTCGACAAGAAACCCTTCGAGGCCCGCCTCGCCGCCGAGGAGGCCGCGGCGGCCGCCCCCGCCGAGGTCGCGGCCACCTGATCGCGCCCGCCCCGCAGCGGGACACGCGACGATCCCCCTCACGTCGGGGTGCGCACCGGCCGCGCGCACGGAGGCACCGGCGATCGTCTGTCCTCTCGACACCGGACACGGCCGCGACTATCCCTTCTCCCGGTTCGTTGCCCCACTGACGACCGCCGTTCCCATGCATCGGGTCCGGCCACTCTCGCGCCCCGTCAGTACCGTCATGTCCGAACCATCCCGTTACCCGATCCCGCGGATCAAGGACCTCGCCGTCGGCGAGCGCCCGCAGGAACGCCAGGAACGCTGCGGTCCCGAGACCCTCACCGACACCGAGCAGCTCGCCATGATCCTGCGCAGCGGCAGCGCGGGGCGGAACGTCAAGTGTGTCGCCGAGGATCTGCTCGCCGCCGCCGGGGGCAACCTCGCGGGGCTTCTGACGTGGAGCGCCGCCGACTTCCGGCGCGTGAAGGGCATCGGCCGCGTGAAGGCCCAGCAACTCGTCAGTGTTTTGGAGATCTCCCGCCGCATGCTCGCCCAGCGCGAGATCCTCCCCCCGCAGCTCGAGTACCCGCAACAGGTGTTCGAACACTTCCGCGCCGAGGTGCTCTCGCTCACCGTCGAGAAGTTCTGGGTCCTCAGCCTCAACCGCCGCAGCCGCCTCCTGCGCCGCGACGAGATCACCTCCGGCACGGCCACCAGTTCCCTCGTGCATCCCCGCGAGGTGTTTCGCGAAGCGATCAAGGCCGGTGCCTGCGCCATCATCGCCGTCCACAATCACCCCAGCGGCGATCCGGCTCCCAGCAGCGCGGATCTGCAGATCACCCGGCAACTCGCCACCGCCGCCCGCACCGTGGAGATCGCGTTGATCGACCATGTCATCCTCGGACAGCCCACCCGCGACCCGGCCGGCCGCGGCTACTACAGCTTCCGCGAAGCCGGGCTGCTCTGAGCCACATATCATTCAATACAAAAGGTCGCCTCCGCCTCGCCCCAGAGGCGAAGGTGACAGCCGCCGCCGCAACCGCCCCGGGGCCCCGATCCCGTGGCCGTCGAAAATCCTCCAAGAAAGCGCTTGGCAAAGCCCACGTCGTTTCCCAACTTCCCCGCTCCTTCACGGTAGGTTACCCAAGTGGCCAACGGGGATTGACTGTAAATCAATTGGGCTCTGCCCTTCGATGGTTCGAATCCATCACCTACCACCACTTTTCCCTCCTTGTCACCAAGTGACACCGAGCGAGGGGGAAGCTCACGAAGGACGACTTGCCCAACTTCCGGTGCCATCGCGGTGGTTTCGCGATTCCAGGAGATCAAGACGTGAGCCAAGAGAGCCGGTATTGTGTGCCCATTCGTGGGGCATCGCGGTAACGAGACCGGAGAATTGGGAGCTCAAACGGGCCCAACTGCTGGACGTCTTGAGCACTGAAGGAGTACTGAAACAAATCGGCACCAGCGCGGCGTAGCGCGACTTGTTCAACCCGCCGCGTGACGTTGGACACTTGGGCAGGTTCCTAGGTGAACGAGGGGCATGAAGATCGCCCAAAGCGAGCAGTCGGGGCCGTTGGGGCAAGGCAACAAAAGAGCCCGCAAGTCAGAGACTTACGGGCTTCAAATTGGGTGCAGGGCTGGGATTTGAACCCAGGACCTTCAGGTTATGAGGCCATGTCTCCGAGTCGTCCCGACAGAAACTAGGGCGATTTTCGGTCTAGGTTTGGTCTTTTCTTTGGCTACCGCGATTTCGGGAGGGGCTGCTCGTTGCTCCAGGTTACGTGAGGTCTCAATACAACCTCAACGTCAAAAAGGATCAAGTCATGTCTCTCGAATTACGTCGTGGCAGAAGCATCTGGTGGTACGGACGGGTGACGGTGAACGGCAAGCGGATCACCAAGAATCTCGGCGTGGAAGTGTGCGGGCAGGTCCCGCCCACCCTCTCCCAAACGGGCGACATCATCTTCGAACGCTCGCGGGCCCGAGCCCAGGCCGCGCTCGAACGCTTCCAGCTCGAATCGAAGAAACGCGGTAGCGCCGAGGAGCTCGTGCAAACCCTGCACGAGCTCCGCACCGGCGAACGGGTCCGCTCGATCCCGCTCACCGACATCGTCGCGCACTGGAAGGCGCTGCCCCGCCGCCGGCCGCTCAGCGAGCGATACGTCGACCAAGCCAATAGCCGGATGGAGCGCTTCCTGTCGTTCGTCCGGAAGTCGAACTCCGCAATCAAGGAGATGGCGCAGATCCAGTGCACCCATGCCCGGGCGTACATGCGAAAGACCGAGGAGCGCGGAGTCTCCGCAAAAACCTACAACAACATCGTCATCTTCCTGCGCTCGGTCTTCCACACCCTGCGCAAGGAAGCCGGCATGGCCGAGAATCCGTTCGACGGCATCCCCACTCGCGAAGGCGAGACGGTCTTCCGCACGCCGTACAAGGTGGAGGAACTCGACGTGATCCTGCAGCACGCGAAGGAGGACAAGTTCATCTATCCGCTCATCGTCACCGGCATGTGCACGGCGATGCGTCGCGGCGACTGCTGCAAGCTGCTGCGCGAGTCGGTCGATCTGGAGAGCGGCTTCATCACCGTGAAGACCTCGAAGACCGGCGAAACCGTGCAGATCCCGATCTTCCCGCTGCTGCGCGAGGTGCTCGTCGAGGCGCTCGCCCAACCTGCGCCTCGTCCGCCCTACTACGTCTTCCCATCCCTGGAAGCTCACTACGTTGTGAATCCCGATCACCTCACCGACCGCGTCAAACGCGTGCTGCGCGCAGCCGGCTTCGTCGACGAGATCCCGGAGGGTGGAGACCTCGGCGAAAACCGCGGCGTGCTGCAACGGCAGCGCAAGGAAGGCGTGCGCAAGGCATCGGTCCGCGACTTCCATTCCTTCCGCGTGACTTGGGTGACGCTGGCGCTGACTGCGGGCGTGCCGCTGGAGATTGTCCAGCGCGTCACCGGGCACCGTACCGCGAGCATCGTGATGAAGCACTACTTCCAACCCGGCCGGGAGGAGTTTCGGAGCACGCTTGCTGGCAAGATGCCCGCCCTGCTCGTCGGTGGTGAGGCCAAGCCCGCCGCCGCCAAGCCGGTGGACGTCCGCTCGAAGCTCCTGGCGATGAAGCCGGAGAACTGGGCCGCGATCCGGGAAGAGATGCTGGCCCAGCTCGGCGAGCCGAAGGCCGCCGAGGTCGTCGAGGTCGCAGCGCAGAAAGCCTCATGATCTCGCCGAACCCCATCCGCACCGGTGCCTCGACGGCCGCCTCACGGAGGCGATTCGCCTCCTGCGGTGGCCGGGGCCGATGGCGCCGCCGTTTAGGCTGGAGTCTGTCACAAAAACTGTACAGTTTTTGTGACATCATGAAAGCCGACAAAGGCGCACATCCGGCTGACGCCACGATTATTCGGGCCGTCCGGGCGACAAAAGGTGCCAAGGCCTTTTCCGCCCGGGACTTCGCGCACGTCGGCAGCTCGACAGCCATTCGCAAGGCACTGGAGCGTCTGACGAAGCGCGGCGATCTCCGTCGTGTTCGCCGCGGCTTCTACGACCGCCCCCGGGCGCATCCGATCCTCGGGCAGACCGCCCCAGACCCGATGGAGTTGGTCCGGGGCATCATGCGCAACAGCGCTGCGGTCTGGCAGGTGTCCGGCGCCTACGCCGCCAACCTGCTGCACCTCTCCGATCAGGTACCCGCCAAAATCGTGATCCTGACCGATGGCGTGCCGCGAAAGGTCCAGTTGGAGAAGCTGACACTCGATTTTCGTCGGGCAGCCCCGCGCAATCTCCTCGGCGCGGGCAAGCCCGCTGGGCTCGTCTTCCAAGCCCTGCGGCACCTCGGGAAAACTCATGTCTCCGCGGACACCATCGCACGCCTGCAACCGCAGCTCGATGCGGCAACCAAGGCCGACCTCGATGCCCTCGCTCCCCATGCGCCCGCTTGGATGCGCCCGCACCTCAACCAAATCACCGTCCCCTCCTGATCCATGGAATCCATTCTCCGACTCACTCCCGGTCAGCGCAGCGAACTCTACAAAGGCACCTCGCAGAAACTAGGCATCGGCGAGGTCATCCTCGAAAAGGATTTCTGGGTGTGCTGGACCCTGCGTGAACTCTTCGCGCTGCCCGGCATCGGCGAGCACCTGATCTTCAAGGGCGGCACGTCCCTCTCGAAGGTCTGGCGCGCGATTGCCCGCTTCTCCGAAGACATCGATGTGTCGCTGAGCCGCGAGTGGCTTGGCTTCACCGGCGACCGCAGCCCCGAGCACGCGACCTCGGGGAAGAAACAGCGGGAGCGGATCGAGGATCTCGCCGCCGCCTGCTCCCGCAAGATCGCGACGGAGATTCTGCCCGCGCTGCGCGCTCGTACGGCTGCGACCCTCGGCGACAAAGGATGGGACATCATCGTCGACCCGGACGATTCCCAGACGTTGCGCTTCACCTACCCGAGCGACGTCAGCACGACGACGCCGGACGCCTATGTGCGCCGCGAAGTGAAGATGGAGTTCGGCGCCCGTTCCGACGACTGGCCGGCCGAGGACAAAACCGTCGTGCCCTACGTCGCCGAACTCTACCCGGAGACGCTCGGCGACGCCGTCGCCCCACTCCGGGTACTCTCCCTCGAACGCACCTTCTGGGAGAAGGCGACGATCCTGCATGCCGAAGCGCACCGGGATGAAGCCAAAGCGACGCCACAGCGTTTCTCCCGGCACTATGCCGATCTCGCCGCGTGTCACCGGTCACTTCAAAACCAGCCACCTCGGGTCACCAAAAAACCAGCCAC
>DAOOFR010000102.1:0-12630 GCA_035415285.1 Opitutaceae bacterium | reverse complement strand
GCTCCGCCGTGGTATCGAACTTCACCAGCCACGCGTGCGGGTGCGCCGCGTCGCCGTCGTGCGCGAGGGCGCGCAGCTCGGCGTCGAACCACAGCGCCGCCTTCGGGCGGGCGCCGCCGGGCGAGGTGCCGACCTCCGCCAGCAACGCCAGGTCCGTGCTCGCGCCCGCCGCCATCTGCGCCGAGGCCGCGTAGATCGTGTCGAGCGTGCCGCGCGCCGCCTCCACCGGCTGCGCCGGTGCGTACTCCAGCGCGCCGAAGCCGCGCCGGCCGATGAACGAGAGCCGCATCAGCGGATCGACGCGATGCGGCGCCACGCCCTGCTGGCGAAACCAGTCGTCCATGACACGCGTGCCCCACGAGTCGGGCAGCGAGTCCTCGAAGAGCCCGTGCAGCCGCAGCGTGGGCGCGGTGTCGCGCGCCCGCACACCCGAGCCGAGTGGCAGCGCGAGCGGCGAGAGTTCGTGCCCGGTGGCGAGAAACGCCGGCGCATACTCGAAGAAGATCCCGCCGCGCACCACCGCCAGTGTACCCAGCGGCTGACCACGGTAGGAGACGTCGACTTTGTTCATCGCCGTGTCCTCCCCCGCTTCGGCAACGGCCGGGCCAGTTCCGCCAGCGACGCGCCGGCGGGCACCGCCGTCCGGCCCACGTTCTCCAGTTCCGCGCTCAGCCCGAGCACATCGAGGATCGCGATGAAGCGCAGCAGCGACACCCGCCCGGTGCGCTCGAACAGCACATAGGTCGGCAGCTTCACCCCCGCACGCTGCGCCAACTCCGCCTGGCTCCATCCGCGTTGGAGGCGGTGCTCACGCACCCGCGCAGCGACTCCACGGGCAATCTCGGCCGGTGAGCTAAGCGATAGCATGTTCTCTCTATCGGCATCCTTCGGCCTATTATCAATAACTAATTATCATTAAGGCCTCACCGGGAAGTCCCGGCCTATGCCGCCAACTTGTCGGCGGGCGGCGGTGCGCCCTTCATCCGTGGCCTCCGCCACGGCTGCCCGGAGCGGGATCGCCCCGGGCCGGCCTGCGGCACTGTTACCTGCTCGCGGGACCGATCCGGATGCTGCCTCCGGAGGTGTCGGCGCGCAAGTTGCCCCCACCGCCGTTGAGCCGGCCCGATACATGGGAGCGCTCCTTACGCTCCGCTTCGAACGCGGCTGCGAAACCTTCCACCTTGGCACTGCCACCGCTCGTGTCGGCCGCGATGAAGAGCCGCGCTGCCGGATCGACCCCGACCTGGATGGAGCCGCCCGAGGTGTCGAGGGTTACCTCCGTCGCGCCGGGCCCGACCAGGTCGACGGTGATGCCGCCACCGGAGGTGTCGGCGCGCAATTGCCCCGAGGCGTGACCGACCCGGATGGAGCCACCGGAAGTGTCGAGGTTGAGGTCGGTGCCTCCATCGGCGGTGATCGATCCGCCCGAGGTATTGGCGTGCACGGCAGCTCGCATCTCACCACCGACCCGGATGGAGCCGCCCGAGGTGTCGAGCTCGAGCCGAACATCGGCCGGGACGGTGAGCACAGGACGAAACTCCACCTTGTTGTTCCAGCTCCAGCTGAACCCGAGGCTCTTCTTCGGCCTCACCACGAGCTTCACCGCGTCGCCCTGCTGGACGCAGGTGATCTCGAAGCGCTCGAGCAGCTTGTCGGCTTCGGCGGCATCGTCGGTGCGGAGGCGCTCCTTGAGAACCAAGTGGACGGAGCCGGCCGGTCCGACCTCGGTCTGTATAGCCGCGCCACTGACATCGACCTTGACGACCGAGCCGGGCACCACGGTGAAGGTTTTCTCGAGCGAACGTTCGATCGCCGCAGCCGCCGGCAAGGCGGCGATGGCGGCGAGCAGCAGACACGAGCGGAGGCGGTGCAGGAAGGAGTGCATGGGCATAACACCCGGCTCGAGGCGGGAAGTCGCAGCGATAACGCCGATCCCGTGGCCTCGTTCCGAGCCGCGCGCCCGGCGGTATTCGCCGCCGCTGCCCGGGCTCACTGCCGCGCCAGCCAGGCACGGGCGCTCGCCTCGTCGAAAAACACCCGCAGTTCGAGGTTCGGCGCGCGGTTCAGCTTCAGGAAGAGTGTCGCGAGGTATTCGTTCTCCTTCGTGGTCGCCACCATCGCCGCCCGGATCGGATTGGGAATCGCGACGGCTTTCTGACGCACCGAGTACTCGTACGCGGCCGCCGGGTCGAATCCGAGCCCCGTGACGGCTTCGAAGGTGTGGAGCACGTCCGGCGCGCGGCCCAAGGTCCGCCCGATCCGCGGCATATCCTGCCCGAACGAGCGGAGATCGTCCACGGAGATCGCGTCGCGCCACGCCACATGGACGCAGTACTTTTCGACGGTGCAGGAGAAAGGCATGGGAGCGGGAGCCGCGCAGACCGGACCGGCGGCAGGCAGGCCCACGGTATCGGTCCGGACCGCTTCAACCTGAGTCCGAAATCGGGACCGTGCGCCGGCCCCGCTCACGGCCGCGCCAGCCAACGCCGCGCCGCAGCCTCGTTGCCGAAGACCTTCATCTCGAGATTGTGGGTGCGGTTCAAGGTCTTGAACACCTTGGCGAGGGCCTCGCCCTCCGGCGTCGTGGCGACGATCGCCGCGCGGATCGGGTTCGGGATCTCCACCCGCTTCTGCAGCAGCGAGTACATGTAGGCGGCGATCGGCTGGAAACTGTGCCCTGTTACCGCCGCAAAGGTATGGAGCACGTCGGGCGCGAGCCCCAGCTCCCGACCGATTCGCGGCATATCCTCGACCAGCGCAACCAGATCCTCCTTGGTCACCAAGCCGAGCCAGGAGACATGCACGATCCGCCCTTCGTTGGTGTAGGAATACGGCATCGGGTGATGGTGCGCGAACGGCCCCGAGCTTGCCGGCCCATTGCCGGCCGACAAGCGCCTTCTCGGCCGCGCTTGTCGACACAGCCCGGTTACGCGACCCCTGTCGGCAGCCCATCCGGTCGCCGGACCCCGGGAAACCCGTGGAGAAATCCGTTGCGCGCCCGCCGCGCGGATCTTTGCTCCGCCCATGTCCTCGCGGTTCTGCATCCTCGGCTCCGGCAGCAGCGGCAACGCCGCCTTCCTGCAGACCGAGCAGTCGCGGATCCTCATCGACCTCGGCTTCTCCGCCCGCCGGCTCACGGAGTTGCTCACCGGGATCGGCGAATCCCTCGACCGCATCGACGCCGTCTTCCTCACCCATGAGCACGGCGACCACTCCGCCGGTCTGAGCGGCCTCAAGAAGTATCCTCAGCTCAAGGTCTTCGCCAACGCCGCCACCGCCGGCGCCCTCTCCCGCACGCTCGAGCGGCCCATCGCCTGGCAGATCTTCGAAACCGGTTCCCGCTTCCGCTTCCGCGACCTCACCGTCGACGCCTTCCCCGTCCCGCACGACGCCGCCGAACCCGTCGGCTACGTCTTCGACTGGGGACACGAGGACGATCTGCTCGCACGCCGCCATCGCCTCGGTTGGCTCACCGATCTCGGCCACCTGCCCCAGCAGGTTCGCGAACGCGTCCGGGGCGTCGACCTGCTCGTGCTCGAGGCCAACTACGACCAGCAACTGCTCGCGGCCGACACGAAGCGGCCGTGGTCGCTCAAACAACGCATCTCCGGCCGCCACGGCCATCTCTCCAATCAGGATGCCCGCGCCTTCCTGGCCGAGCGCCACCCGGACGAGCCCGCCTTGCGCGAGGTCTTCCTCGCCCACCTCAGCCGCGACTGCAACAGCCTCGACGCCGTCGCCCGCGAGTTCGCGCCGCTCACCGCGCCCGACGGCACGGCGCGCTTCCGCGTCACCCCGGTGGCCCCCGGCTCCAGCACCGGCGTGCTGGAATGGTGACCTTGGCGCCGGCAACCCGGGCCATTGCCGGCGGACGGCCGCCAGAAGGGCCGCGAACTTTCATTAAATATTTTCATGGGGGCACCCGGCGGCCCCGCGCGCTGTCGGGCGTGCCTTCCGCCCCGGCATCCGCGGTTCGCCATCCTCCTCGGAACCAGCGGGAAGCGCACCAGGCCCGCCGGGCGCAACCACCGTTTGAAAACAGCACCCGAGCCCGCATGCTCCTGTGCCGCCCAACCCGGCGCCCATGAATCGTTTTCCTTCCTTGGCCTGCGCAAGGAACTTTCTCTCACTCGCCGCCCGTTCCCATGAATCGTCCTCAGTTTCGCCGCACCAAGATCATCGCCACCCTCGGGCCCGCCACCGAAAGTGAAGCCGCGCTCGAACGCATCATCCAGGCCGGAGCCGATGTGCTCCGCCTGAACATGGCCCACGCCAAGCACGACTGGGTGCGTACGATCATCCGCCGTATCCGCGCTGTCAGCGCCAAGGTCGGCAAGGAGGTCGCCATCATGATGGACATCAAGGGCCCCGAGATCCGCACCGGCGACGTCGCCGCCCCGCTCGAGCTCCAGGCCGGCGAGATCTTCGACTTCCTCGTCGTCCCCCACGCCGATCGCCCCGAGAAGGAGGTGCGCAGCGTCTCCGTCAACTACGCCGACATCGTCAAGGATGTCGCGGTCGGCGACACCGTGCTGGTCGACAGCGGCCTGATCCGCCTCGAAGTGCTGGAGAAGAATGAGCACCGCCTGCGCTGCCGCGTGCTCGTCCCCGGCCCGCTCGGCAGCCGCCGGCACATCAACCTGCCCGGCGTCCGCGTCAACCTCCCCTCCTTCACCGAGAAGGACCGCAACGACACCCTCGTGGGCATCGAGGAGGGGATCGACTACGTGGCGCTCTCCTTCGTGCGCGAAGGCCGCGACATCGAGCAGCTCGCCGAGTTCCTCCGCGGCCAGCATTCCCGCGCCCGCATCATCGCCAAGATCGAGGACCAGCAGGCCATCGCCAACCTCGACGACATCGTGCGCGCCTGCCACGGCCTGATGGTCGCCCGCGGCGACCTCGGCATCGAGTGCCCCTTCGAGGAGCTGCCCATCCTCCAGCGCCGCGCCGTGCAGACCTGCCTGAAGTACGGCCGCCCCGTCATCATCGCCACCCACATGTTGGAGACGATGATCGAGAACCCCATCCCCACCCGCGCCGAGATCACCGACATCGCCAACGCCGTCTTCGAGGAGGCCGACTGCATCATGCTCTCCGGCGAGACCACCGTCGGCAAATACCCGGTCGAGTCCGTGCAGGTGTTCGACAAGGTCGCCCGCCGCATGGAGTCGACCCCCGGCGCCGGTTTCGCCGCCGCCCTCGCGCTCAACTCCGACAAGCTGAAGATGCTCAACAGCGCCGTCGTCATGGCCGACCAGCTCCCGGCCCGCGGCATCGTCGTCTTCACCCGCCAGGGCTTCATGGCCCAGGGCCTCGCCGCGCTGCGCCCGCGCCACTCGCCCATTTTCGCGATCACCAACAATGTGGAGACGCAACGCCAGCTCGCGCTCCTGCGCAGCGTCGACGCCATGTACCTGCCCTTCTCCGCCCACCCGGAGGAGACCGTGCTCAACACCCTCAAGCTCCTGCACGACACCGGCCGCGCCAGCGTCGGCGACAAGTTCGTCATCGTCTCCGACATCCTCGCGAGCAACAACCAGCTCGTGGACAGCATCCAGCTGCGCACGGTCTCCTGAACCGGCGCAATCCCGCGGGCGGGCGCCGGCACCAGGCGTTGCCGCCGCCTGTCCTGAGCCCTCCGCGCCGGCCCGGCCCAACACCGCCGAGCCGTCTTTCGCCACGGCGACGCCGGCCCGGGCCCCGCGTCGCCCATTCGCTTGCGCTTCCCCGGCGCGCGCGGTCTGATGCGCCCGCTTCCACCGTGCCCGACTCCACCACAGCTCCCGCGCCGAAGAAGGCCTCGCTGGGCGTGATCTTCCTCACGCTCTACCTCGACCTCATCGGCTTCTCCCTGTTCTTCCCGCTGTTCCCGGCGATGCTCGACTACTACCTCGGCCGTGAGGGCCGCGGCGGCGCCCTGGGTTGGCTGCTCGGCCATTTCGATACCCTCGCCCGGTCGTGGAACATCGACCAGAGCGCCACCGCCGTGCTCTTCGCCGGCGTCATCGGTTCGCTCTACTCGCTGCTGCAGTTCCTCTTCGCCCCGATCTGGGGGGCGCGTTCCGATCGCGTCGGCCGCCGCCCGGTCCTGCGGCTGACCATCGCCGGCACCACGGCCAGCTACGCGATCTGGGCGCTCAGCGGCTCGTTCCTGCTCTTCCTCCTCTCGCGTATCGTCGCCGGCATTGCGAGCGGCAACCTCTCCGTCGCCACCGCCGCGGTGAGCGACATCACCACCCGCGCCGATCGCGCCAAGGGCATGGGCCTGATCGGCGCCGCCTTCGGCCTCGGGTTCATCACCGGCCCGGCGCTCGGCGGCCTCACCGCCCACTGGAACCTGCTCGACCGCTGGCCCGGGCTGGCCGCCTGCGGGGTCAACCCCTTCACCGTGCCGGCGCTGATCGCCTTCGCCCTCGGCCTGCTCAACCTGCTCTGGGTCCAGCGCCGCTTCGCGGAAACCTACACCCCGGGCCTCGCCGCCGCCTCCGCCGAGCGCCCCCGCCATCCGCTGCGTGCGCTGCTGGCGATCCCGGCCGCGCACGTGCGTCGCGTCATCCTCATCAACGCGCTCTTCATCCTCGGCTTCAGCGGACTCGAACTCACCCTCGGGTTCCTCGCCGCCGAGCGTCTGCACTACACCCCGCGCGAGCTCACGCTGGTCTTCGTCTACACCGGCGTCGTCTCCGTCCTCACGCAGGGTTTCCTCGTCCGCCGGCTGGTGCCGCGGCTCGGCGAGAAGCACGCCGGCACGCTCGGCCTCGCCTGCGCCTGCGCCGGCATGGCGTGGCTCGCGTTCGCCCACACCCCGGCGACCGTCTACGCCAGCCTCGGGCTCGCCTCGGTCGGTTCCGGCTTCTGCTACGCCGCCCTCTCGGCGCTGCTCTCGCTCTATGTCGGCGAGGACGAGCAGGGCCGGCTCATGGGCCTGTTCCGCGCGCTCGGCTCGCTCACCCGCGCCATCGGCCCGGTCTGCGCCGGCGTGTTGTATTGGCGTTTCGGGTCCACCGCCTGCTACGCCGCCGCCGCGGCCGTGATCCTCGCCCCGCTGGCGCTGGCCCTCACGCTGCCCACGCCCCGGAAATGAAGCCCGCCGGACACGCAACACTTCCGGCCCGGCGCGGTCTCTGCGGAGGTCGCATGTTCCCGCTCCGCCTCGTGTTCGCCGCCGGCCTCGCGCTCCTCGCCCTCGCCGCGCCCGCCTCCCCCACCACCCTGCGTTTCGACCGCGGAAGTCTCGCGCCCGGGCAGAACGCCGTGCCCGGGCGCCTGGTCTCCAACCTCCTGCTCGTCGAGGGTTCCGTCGGCGGCGCCGGGCCGTACTACTTCCTCGTCGACACGGGCTCCTCCGTCACCCTCGTCTCCGACCGCATCGCCGCCACCGTCCCCGGGTTCCGCCCCAACGTCGGGCTCGCCCCGGTCCAGGTGATCTCCGCCGCCGGCGGCGCCACGTTGCTGGGCAGCATCACCGTGCCCTCGATCGAGCTGGGCGGCACGGGCTTCGCCACCGTGCGCGCCGCCGTCTACGACTTCGTCGATTTCTCCAACCACCTCGGCGTCACCGTGGACGGCATCCTCGGTTTTCCGGTCTTCCGCGACGTGCTGCTCACGCTCGACTACCCGCGCAGCCGCGTCGTGCTCTCGCCCCGGTTTCCCGCGCGGGCCATCCCGGGCATCGCCGTGCCCTTCGCGCTCGAGGACGGCACGCGGCCGATCATCAACGTCGAGCTCGGCGCCGCCACGTTCATGGCGCTGATCGATTCCGGCAGCAACCTGCCCTTCACCCTCAACGCCACCGGACTCAATCCATCCTTCAAATACGGTCCGCGCACCGGTCCGCTCGTCGCCACCCTCTCGGGCGACGCCCCCCGCCAGATCGGCCGGCTCGCCGCCACGCTTGTGCTCGGCACCGTCGAGATCCGCGAGCCGCGCGTGATGCTCACCGACCAATTGCCGACCATCGGCGCGGAGATTCTCCGCCACTTCACGCTCACCTTCGACCAGCACCGCGGCCTCGTCGTCCTCACGCCGGAACGCGACGCGCCCGTCAAGTTGCCCGCGCAGCGCACCACCGGTCTGAGTTTCGCCCGCCTCCCCGCCGAGTGGCGCGTGCTCCAGGTGATGGAGGACGCCCCCGCCACCACCCAGCAGATCCGGCCGGGGGACGCGATCGTCGGCATCGACGGCGAGCCGATCGTGAAGTGGAACCTCGACCGTTTCGAGAAGCACCTGCGCACCGCGGACACCATCGAGTACCTGTTCCGTCGCGACGGCCGCAGCTATCTCGTGAAGGTCGCGGTGTACGATCTCGTCCCGTAGCGCCCCGCCCGGCTCAGCCCGCCTTCAGGCTCGCGCTGATCTGGAACACCGCGGAGATGATGCCGAACGCGAGCAGGCCCACGAACGCGGCGGCCACCAGCAAGGCCCCGTACGACACCACGCCGATGAACACCTGGACCTGCCGGGCGATCTGCCGGCGGAAGTCGCGCGCCACGTCCTTCAGCCCCGGCACGATGTTGCCCGTGCTCTCCCCCACGGAGAGCACGTCGATCGCCAGCGGCGGGAACAATCCCGTGCCGGCCAGCGCGGTGGAGATGCCCGCGCCCTCGGCAATCTTGCCGCGCGCTTCGGCGAAGGACGCGCGGAACACCCGGTTCTGGATCGTGCGCTCGGTCATCACCAGCGCAGGCAGCGTGCTGATGCCGTTCTCGAGCAGCAGGCTCAGCGATTGCGTGAGGCGGAGGATGTCGTTGGCCACGATGAACGAGCCGAGCCCGGTGACCTTCAACAGCCAGCGGTCGGTGGCCAGCCGGCCCTCCGGCTTGCGTCGCCAAGCCCAGAAGACGGAGGCGCCGGTGGCGCCCGCGAGCGCGAAGAACCAGCCGTAGTGCAGGGTGAAATTGGCCAGCCCCATGAGCAGCCGCGTGGCCAGCGGCAGGTTGCCCTGCAGCGAGGCGAGCAGCATTTCGATCCGGGGCATCACGAAAAACAGGACGATCAACAGCACCACCACCGCCATCAGCACGATCATCGCCGGGTAGGCCATCGCCCCGATCACCTTCGCGCGGATCTCCGCGCGCTCCTCCATGTCGGCCACCAGCCGCTCCAGCACGCCGCCGAGCCGCCCCGTGGCCTCGCCGGCCTCGACCAGGTTGATCGTCGCCTCGTCGAACACCGTCCCCTGCGCCGTCATCGCCTGAGAGAGCGAGCGTCCCTGGCTGAGCTGGTCCCACAGCGCCGTCGCCAGCGCGCGCAAGGCCGGGTCGCTCAGCCGCCGGCTGAGCAGCTTCACGCCGTCCGCCGTCTGGATGCCGCTGGTGACCAGCCCCATCAACGCCCGCAAAAACGGCAGCGCGTGCTCGCGCCGCAGCCGTTTCGCCCCGCCGCCGAAAGCGCCGAGTGAGAAGCCCCCGGCCGGCGCGGCCGCGGCGCCCCCGCTCTCGTCGAGCCGGGACGGCGTGAGCTGCCGGGCGCGCAGTTGGGCGAGCGCCAGCTTGCGCGAACCGGCCTCGAGCTTACCCCGGGTCTCGGCGCCCTGCGCGTCGCGTGCGGTGTAGTGGAAAATCGGCATGGTTCAGCTTCCGCCCCGAGCCGACTCGCTTGCGGGTGGGGCCGGTCTTTGACCGGCCTTCTGCGCCCCGCTCGGGCCGTCGACGATCGGCAAACCCGAGGAGGCCGGTCGGAGACCGGCCCTACTGGCCGCCGCAGCGCTCATGTGCCCTTGCCCTCCGCCATCGACAGCACGCGCACGATCTCCTCGAGCGTCGTGAAGCCCGCACGGACCTGTTTCCAGCCGGCGAGCTCGAGCGGGGCCATGCCGCCCTCGACCGCCACCTTGCGGATCTGCCGGGCCGACTCGCGCTGCACGATCAGGTCGTGCAGCCGGTCCTCGACACGCAGGATCTCGAACACGCCCACGCGCCCCTTGTAGCCAAGCCCCCGGCACGCCTCGCAGCCGACGGCCGCCGGCAGCTCGTGCACGCCCTCGGCGAGCTCGGGCGCCAGGCCGAGCACGGCGAGCTGGTCGAGCAGCTGGTGGCGCGCGATCGGGGCCGGGCGCGAGCAATGCGGGCACAGCCGCCGGACAAGGCGCTGCGCGATGACCAGCTCCACGCCCGAGGCGATCAGGAACGGCTCGATGCCCATGTCGGTCAGGCGCGTGATCGCGCCCGGGGCGTCGTTGGTGTGGATGGTCGAGAAGACGAGGTGGCCGGTGAGCGAGGCGCGGATGGCGATGTCGGCCGTGTCGCGGTCGCGGATCTCGCCGACCATGATGACGTTCGGATCCTGGCGCAGGATGTGGCGCAGGCCCTCGGCGAAATCCAGGCCGATCTCGGGGCGCACCTGCATCTGGTTGGCGCCGGGTACCTCGTATTCGATCGGGTCCTCGATGGTGATGATGCGCTTGTCGGTGGAGTTGATCCGGCGGATGAAGGCGTTGAGCGAGGTGCTCTTGCCCGAGCCGGTCGGGCCGGTGACGAGGATGATGCCGTGCGGCAGGCCGAGCACGGCGTCGATCTTCTCCTGGTCCTCGGCGCTCATGCCGAGCTGGTCGAGGGTGAGCGCGTTGTTCTTCTTGTTGAGCAGGCGCAGGCTCACGCTCTCCCCGTACATCGTGGGGATGGTCGAGAGACGGATGTCGAGCAACGTGTCGCCCACCCGGTAGCCGATGCGCCCGTCCTGCGGCAGGCGGCGCTCGGAGATGTTGAGCTTCGCCATGATCTTCAGGCGCGAGGTGACGGCGTCCTGGAAGCGTCGCAAATTCTCGGGCACGGGCACCGGCACCAGCAGGCCGTCGATGCGGTAGCGGATGCGCAGCGTCTCCTCCTGCGGCTCGAAATGGATGTCGGTGGCGCCGTCGGTCACCGCCTGCTCGAACACGCGGTTCACGAACCGGATCACCGCGGCGTCCTCGTCCTCCTCCTCCTCGGCGACAACCTCGGCCACCGTGGTGTCGCCGTCGAGTGAATCGGAACCGACCCCGAGGTGTTCGGTGAGGAACTTCGCGATCTTGTCGGGCGCGGCGAGGACCCAGCGCGGCTCGCGGTCGCAGGCGGCGAAAACCCAGTCGTCCATGCGCCCCTCCGGCGGCCAGGCGGTGGCGAGGCAGAGCTCCTCGGATTCGGCGGTGGCCACCGGCACGCAGCAATACTCGTGGACGAGGCGCACCGGCATCTGCTGGAGCTGCGGCAGGCTGAACTGCTCGGGGCCGACGACCGCGAGACCGGCCTCCTCGGCGAGCTGGGCGAGCGCCTGCTCGGGCGGGAGCCGTCGCGCGTGGGCGAACAACGCGAGGCGCTCGGCGCGCGGTGCCTCGAGCACACGGTCGCGCGCCTCCTCGGAGAGCAGCGCGAGCGCGGGCAATGCGATGGCGGGCGGGCGGGTCATGGCTGCGGTTGGGGCTGGGGCCCGGATTGGTCGAAGGGCATCGGTTGCGGGATTGGCGGGCCGCCAGTCGATCCACCGGGCGCACCGTCGGGCTGGCGCCCCTGTCGCAGGGCGCGGCGCCGCCGCAGCTCTTCGATGATGCGGGCCCGCCGCTCCTGGATCTCCCGCTCGTTCGGCGGTGGCGCCAAGCCCGGTCCGGCCACCGGTCCACCGGTCTGCGGACCAGTGGAGGGCTGGGTCACCGCGACGGAGACAATCTGCGCCTCCTTCATCGTAAGCCGCACCGACTGGCCCTCAAGCTCGACGGTGACCGCCTCGGCGGAGGCATCGTACGCCGCCACCCGCAGGCCCCCATCGGACTCGCCGACAGCGAGCCAGACCGCGCGGTTGGTGCTCGTGTCGAAGATCGTGAAACGCGTGGTGCCATCGAGGGCGACGACACCGCGGAACTCGAGCCGCCCGTTGGGCGCGCTGACCGGGGCGACATTGCCGGCGGGCAGGAA
This sequence comes from Opitutaceae bacterium, assembly GCA_035415285.1. Lineage (GTDB taxonomy): Bacteria > Verrucomicrobiota > Verrucomicrobiia > Opitutales > Opitutaceae > CAJCBL01. The sequence continues at coordinate 742 of DAOOFR010000102.1, read as the reverse complement.
CGGCGAGTTGCGCACCAGCGACTCGGGCATGGCCGCGGCGCGGTGGGCGGCGAGGACCAGCGCACCGGCGCAGAACACGTGACTGACGAAGCGGGAGGACACGACGGGGACTAGGGCGAAACCGGGTCGGCGGGAAGAACCGCCGTGCGTTGGATACGTTTCTCCGTCAAGGGCCGCGTGGCCGACTCCTCCGCCTGGGCACGCGCCAGGCGGTCGCCGTCGGCGGTGGTGCGGATGATGCGCGGCTGGATGAAGAAGACGATCTCGTCGCGGGTCTTCTCGTTCTTGGTGGTGCCGAAGAGTTCGCCGAGGAACGGGATCTCGCTGACCAGGGGCATGCCGTTGCGGGTCTTGCCCTTCGAGGTCTTCTGCATGCCGGCGAGCACGATGATCTCGCCGTCGCCCACGCTGATGAAGGACTTGGCGGTGCGCTTGGAGATGAGCGGCTGGTCGTCGGCGTTGTAGCTCTCGATCTCGTCGGCGCTCTGCGCGACCTCCATCTGGATGGTGCCATCGGCGCCGATGAGCGGCTTCACGGTGAGCTCGAGACCGATGTTCTGGTAGCTGTAGCTGTTGCGCGCGGTGGTGACGGCACTGGTGTCGCTGTAGGCGGAGGTGATGATCGGCACCGCCTTGGCGACGGTGATCGTGGCCTCCTGGTTGTGGGTGGTGGTGATGCTCGGCACCGAGAGCACGCGCACCTTGCTGCGCGTGTTCGGCGTCCCCACGTTGGCCGTGAACG
>DAOOFR010000101.1:0-12841 GCA_035415285.1 Opitutaceae bacterium | reverse complement strand
GCCGAGCTCCTCGGCGCGCAGCTCTCCGGCAAGATCAACGAGACCGCGAAGAGCGCGGAGTTCCGCCTGCGCGCGCAGCTCCGCTCTGCGAAGGCCGGCGCCCGTCTGCCGTTGCTCTCCGGCGCCGCCGCACCGAGCGACAAGACCGCGGGCGACGGCTGGCACCTCGAGCTCGCCCCGGCCGACAGCGCGTCCCGCGGCTATGAACTCGTGACCGAGCGCGAGGGTTCGCTCGCCGTCGAACTGCCGTTCGCCGCGGCGATCCGCGAAACGGGCGAGTGGCGCGTGCTCGACTTCTCGATGCCGGCCGGCGCGGTGGTGCCGATCCTGCTCGAGGGCCTGCCCGCCGGGGTGAGCTTCGACCCGGAGCGACCAGTTCTGCCCGTCGCCACGGCACAGGGTTGGCAGGGTTTCCTCCCGGCCGACGGCGCCACGGCGCTCGCCTGGAAGCACGCCGCCAAGGCCGCCGATGGGGCGTTGTTCTTCACCAGCAGCGAACAAACCGACTCACGCCTCGGCGCCGGGCTCCTGCGCCAGGAGGCGACGCTCGCGCTCCAGATTCTCCAGGGAAAACTCACGGCGCTCCGTATCCGGCTCAGCGGTCCGGGCGAGATCGTGGGTGTCGAGGGCGCGAACCTCCTGAGCTGGCGTGTGGTGCCGACCGAGGGCACCCGCGCGCTCGAAGTGCAGTTCAGCCGCCCCATCGAGCAGACCGGCTCGATCACGGTGCGCAGCCAGACGGAGCTCGGCGGCTTCCCGATCCGCGTGGAGCCGCTGCGGCTCTCGCCCGAGGGCGTGGTGCGCCACTCCGGCTTCCTGCGCGTGGCCAACGACGGCGCGGTGCGCCTCGAGGTCGCCGAGGCCTCCGGCATGATGCAGCTCGCGCCCGAGCAGTATCCGGAGGACGACCTCGATGCCGACGAGGTGCGGCAGGTCTTCGTCTATCGTTTTCCGGCGGCGAACTACAGCTACCGCCTGCTCGCTTCGCAGATCCAGCCCGAGGTCGGCGTCTCCGCGATCCTCACCTACGAACTGGGCGAAACCGACCGCACCATCGCGGCGAGCCTCGAACTCGATATCCGCGAGGCGCCGCTGCGCGACTGGACGCTCCAGATCCCAGCCGACTACACGGTAGTCGGCGTGACCGGCGGCGGCGTGGCCGACTTCATCGCCGAGTCGACCGCGGTCGACGGCGTCCGCGCGCTGAAGGTGCTTTTCGCCGAGCCCATCGAGGGGCGGCAACTGCTCCAGCTTCGCCTCGAGAAGAACCAGGCGGCCGCGGCCGGCGAGTGGGCGTTGCCGGCGTTGCGTTTCCCCGGCGCGAAGTCGGTCCGCGGCCATATCGGAGCCGTGGCGACACCGGGCTACCGGCTGGTGCCCGCCGGCACCGACAAACTCGTGGAGGTGCCGCTGAGCTACTTCCCGCAGCAGACCGCCGGACTCCAGCAGGCGTGGCGGTTGCGCGAAGCCGGCTGGTCCGCCGCGTTGAAGATCGAGGCGCTCGGCCAGAGCGTGCAGGCCGACGTCTTCCACCTCCACACCGTGAAGGAGGGCGTGGTCTACGGCAGCGTGCTGCTGAACTACTTCGTCGTCGGCGCGCCGGCGACCGAGTGGCGGCTCTTCGTGCCGCCGGAGGCGGGCAACATCGACGTGACCGGCCAGAATGTGCGCCGCGACTGGCGCCGCGAGGGCGACCAGCTCGTCGTCTCGCTCCACCAGCCCGTGCTCGGAGCGGCCACGTTGCTCGTGACATTCGAGCAGCCGATGAGCGCCCGCGGCGGCACCATCCAGCCCGGCCAGGTGCGCCCGCTCGGCGTGCAGGCCGAGCGCGGCTACGTGCAGGTCGTCAGCCCGGCTCAGGTGAAACACGAGATCCGCCAAACCGCGGGCGGTCTCCTGAAACTGGAGCCGCTGGAGCTGCCCACCGAGTTCCGCCTGCTGACCAGCGCGCCCTCGCTGGCCCTCTACCAGTACACGGCGCGGCCGTTCGCGCTGGAGGTCGGCGTCGAATGGTACGCGGCCGGCGAGACGGTCGACCAGGTCGTCGATTTCGCGAAGCTCTCCAGCCAGATCTCCCGCGACGGTCAGGTCGTCACGGATGCACAGTTCTTCGTGAAGACCCGCGGCCGGAAGGCGCTCCGGCTCGAGTTGCCCGCCGGTGCGAAGCTCTGGGAAACCCGCGTCGACAACGAGATCGTCAACGCCCGCGCCGACGGCGGCCAGACCCTCGTGCCGCTGCCGGCGAAGTTGAATCCCAACGACCCGGTGGCCGTCTCGCTGCGGCTGGGCCAAGCCGCGGGCGGCGGCTCGACCATCCGCCTCGTGGCCCCACGGACGGTGGCGCCGAGTGTCATCAACGAGTGGACGCTGCGCGCCGACACCGGCCGCCTGCTCGCGCCGCGCGGCGGCAACGCCGAGCTGCTCCGCCCCGCGCTCACGGAGACCGGCTTCGAATGGATCGCCCACCGCGGCGTGGTGCCGGCGGCCGTGCTCCTCGGCTTCACCGCGCTCGGGGCACTATTGGCCCGCGGCTCGTCGCGGCAGCGGCTCTTCGCCCTGATCGTCTTCGCGAATGTCACGATCGCCGCGCTGCTCATCGCCGCCGCGGCGACCGTCAACCGCCGGACGAACAGCCAGGAGCTCACCTACGCCGCCACGATCGTGCCGGCCGAGGAGACCATGACGATCTCCGTGGCGAACATGAACCCGTGGCTGGCGATGGTCTCGTGGTGGGGAGTCGCCGCGGTGGGCGCGGGGGCCTTGCTGGTCGTGGGCTCACGTTTCGTGGGTAGGGCGAACCCTCCGGGTGAGCCGCAAGCCTCGGCTCACCGGGGACGGTTCGCCCTACCTGCCGGCGTCGCGCTCCTCGCCGCCGGGCTGCTCGCGCAACACGGTGGAGCGATCCTCTTCCACGGCTTCGGCGCGCTCGCCGTGTGGCTGTTGCTCTTCGTGCCGACGTGGGGCCGCTGGAGCAGCGAACGCCGCGAGCGCAGCCTCGCCGCCGAAGCGACGGAACCGCCATCGGCGACAGGCGGCGACGCGGCAGGCAACGGCCCCGCCACGGTGCTGCCGCTGCTCGCGCTGCTCAGTGCGCTCACCTTCGGCTTCGGCACGCAACCGGCGCAGGCGCAGGACGCGCCGGACTTCATCGGCCGGCCCGCGCAGGCCGCCGTGCAGACCTGGGCGATCCGCGACGGCCGCCTCTACGGCGAGCTGGAGCTCACCGTGCGCGGCGGCCCGGGCGACAGCTTCCTGCTCCTGCGCCCGCCCGCGGTGTTGACCGAGTTCAAGGCCGACGGCCTGCGTCTCGGGAAATCCGAACGCGCCGGCCAGACCTCCTACTTCGTCGCGCCCGAGCGCGAAGGGCTGCTCACGGCGCGCGTGCGCTTCGAGTTGCCGGTACCGCAGGAGACGACCCAGATCGCGCTCCCGACCGGGGCGGCCGCGACCCAGCGAGTGACCATCGCTCTCGACCAGGGCGGATGGGAGTTCGCCTCCCCGGCGGCGGTGCAGGTGGTGCCGACTCCGAATCTCGGCGACGCCCGCAGCGGCGCGACACTCGTGCTCGCGCCGCAGGGGGCGGCCGTCGTGCAGTTGCGGCCCAAGCGCCGCGACCTCACGGCCGAGGCGACGCAGTTCTATGCCGAGACCACCCAGCTGTTCATCCCCGGTCCCGGCGTGGTGAACGGTCTGATCGCCGTATCCGTCCGCCCGGTGCAGGGACGCGTATCCTCGCTCCTGCTCGCCGTGCCCGCGGGTCTCACGGTCGGCGACGTCCGGAGCGACGACACGGAGGTCTCCGCGTGGCGCTTCGATCCGGAGAAGCGTCGGTTGGCGATCACGCTCGCCTCGCCGCAGGAGCAGCACTTCCGCCTCGGCATCGAGACCCAGCTCGGGACGGGCGCGCTGCCGTTCGATCTCACGCTCACCCCGTTGCGCGTGGTCGGTGCGGCGGGAGAAGTCGGCATGCTCGCGCTGGCCTTCGGGGGCGACGCCCAACCCGAGAGCGTGCACGCCAGCGGGCTCTCGCCGGTGAACACCGAGGATTTCGACGCCGCCCTGATCCCGTCCGACAAGGACGACGAGCCGACCGCGACGCTCCAACACGTGTGGCGCTTCGGCCAGGACGGCGGCAGCGTGTCGCTCAAGATCGCGCCGGTCGCGCCCGAGGTGCGGGTGACCGGCCGGCAGGTGCTCTCGCTCGACGACGACCGCATGGTGATGGCCGTGGACCTCGCGGTGGCGATCACGCGCGTCGGGCTGTTCAAGCTCAGCTTCGCGCTGCCGGAGGGCCTCGAGGTCGAGGCCCTCAGCAGCGAAGCCCTCAGCCACTGGACCGAGGCGCCGGAGGGCAACCAACGCGTGGTGACGATGCACCTCAACGGTCGCACGATCGGCGACGAGAGGTTTGCGCTCACCCTCGCGGGGGCCGCCCCGCACGCGCAGGAGGCCTGGTCGGTGCCACATCTCCAGATACGCGAGGCCACCCGGCAGACCGGCGAGGCGCTCGTCGTGCCCGGCAAGGGCCTGCGCCTGCGCGCGGTGGAGCGCGAGAAGGTCACGCAGCTCGACCCGCGGCAGGTCGGCGGGCGGCAGCCCGGCACGCTGGCGTTCCGCCTGTTGCAGGAGGACTGGTCGGTGAAGCTCGGGATCGAGGCGTTGGAGCCGTGGGTGACGGTGCAGGCGCTCCAGGAAACGACCGTGCGGGAGGGCCAGACGCTGGTGCGCCTCGGGCTGCGCTACCGGGTGGAGAACGCCGCGGTGAAACAGTTCCGCGTGAAGCTGCCCGGCCTCGGCGAGGAGCGCGCCCGCACGGTGCGCGCCACCGGTGCCGCGGTGAGCGACCTGGTGCGCGTCGCCGGCAGCGACGATCTCTGGGAAATCCGGCTCCAGCGCGGGATCGCCGGCGAGACCGACGTGCAGATCGAGTTCCAGGGCCCGGCCACCGGTGACCAGAAGACGGAGACAGTGGCCGTGCCCGAGTTCGTCGGGGTGCGCCAGGCGGTGCAGTTCGCCGCCGTGCGGGCCGGCGGGAGGCTCGAGCTCGAGGCCGGCGCGCTGCCGCGCGGCTGGTCGCGGGCCGACTGGAGCGCGGTGCCCGCGGTCCTCCAGAACCGCGCCGACCGCAGCGTGCCCGCGTTGTGCTTCCGCGTGGCCGAGGCCGAGGGGCCGCTGCCGGTGGCGGTGCGCCGGCACGAGGTCGCCGAGGCGCTCAAGCTGCGCGTGACACAGGGTGAGCTCGTGACGCTGTTCTCGCCGAGCGGCGAAAGCCTCACGGCGGTCGACCTGCGCGTCGACGTGCTGGAGAAGAGCACGCTGCGCGTGCGGTTGCCGGAGGGAGCGAGGCTCTTCAACACGTTCGTCAACGGCGAGAGCGTCGCCGTCGTGCGCGAGGGCGACGCCTTCCTCTTCCACGTCACCCCGAACACCGCGGGCGAGCGCTCGGCGGCGGTGCGGCTGGTGTATTCGGCCCCTGGCGGCAAGGGCGGCGAGATCGCCCTCGCCGGCCCGCGGCTGAACGTACCGCTGGAGAACGTGGCGTGGCGCGTGGTCGTGCCGCCCGGCCACGAGTTGGCGGGCTACGGCGGCGGCCTGCGGCTGCGCGAGGAGCGCCGCGGCGGGTGGCTCGACGTGGCGGATTACCGGTCCGCGGTCGTCTCGAAGCGGTCCGCGGAGTCGAAGAAGGCCGTGGCGATGCTGGCGGAGGCGAACAAGCTCATGCAGCAGGGCGACCAGCAGAAGGCCGGCGAAGTGCTCGCCCGCGCCTACAACACCCAGGCGCTCGACGAGGCCGCCAACGAGGACGCCCGCGTGCAGCTCCGCAATCTGAAGACGCAGCAGACCGTGCTCGGCCTCAACACCCGCCGCCAGCGCCTCTACCTCGACAACCGCGTCGAGGCCGCACGCAACGAGCAGCTCGAGCAGGCCGCCAGCCTCAACCCGTTCATGCAGGGCCGGGTGAACTTCGATCCGACGCAGGTCGACCAGCTGCTCATGGGCAACTCGGCCGACGAGAACACCGCGTTGCGCGGCATCGCCGACCGGCTCGTCGAGCAGCAGCTCGCCGCCGAGCCGGCCCCGCGCGCCATCGACGTGACGCTCGCCGAGCGCGGGCGCGTATTCACCTTCACCCGCAGCCTGCAGGTCGAGGGCGACAAACCGCTCCAGCTCACACTCGACATCGCCCGCACCGCCCGTCCGCCCTACACGACCGCCGCGCTGCTCGTGCTCGCCGTCGCCGGCATCGCCGTCATCCCGCTCGCCCGGCGGAAGTGAGCGGCGCGGGGCGGAGGCGGCGTCCGGACATGGTCGCCGCCACACACCGGAGCAATCGGCTTGTGCCCGGAGGCTCCGCTCCGGACGATCTTCCAGTCCCCCGCCGGCCGGTCGTCCACCGACCGGCCGGCGGGCCCCACTGGATGCAAATCTCCGTCACCATCGCGACCCACAACCGGGTCGCACTGCTGCTGCAAACGCTGGATTCGCTGCGCCAGGTCGACTGGCGCCCGCTCGGCCGCCCGCCCGAGATCGTCGTCGTCGACAACGTCTGCACCGATGGGACCCGCGCGCAGGTGGAAGCCTGGGCCGGACGCCACGGATACGAGGGCTCCCGCCCGGTGGCGGGCGGAACCGTGGTGCGTTGCGCCGATGGCACGGAGGCCTCGTTCCGGTTGGTGCGGGAGCAGCGGTTGGGACTGGGCTGGGCCCGGCAACGCTGCGTGGAGGAAGCGCGGGGCGAAATCGTGGCGTTTCTGGACGACGACGTACTGGTTTCCCGGGGATGGGCGCAGGGCCTGGCGACCGCCTTCACCGCCAGGGACGTGCAGGTCGTCTGCGGGCGGGTGACGGGATCGTGGCAGGCCTGCCCGCGGCCCGCGTGGCTGCCGCCGGACCTCGAGTGGGTCGTCTCGGTGTTCGACCTGGGAGAGAAGATGTTCCGCCAACACCGGCCCGACGGCATCGGGGCGAATTTCGCGGTGCGGAAGGAGGTCTTCGGGAAGATCGGCGGCTTCCGCGGCGACTTGGGCCGCCATGGCCGCAAGCTGACCGGCGGCGAGGAGCTCGAGCTTTTCCAACGCATGCGCCGGGCAGCGGTCCAAGGAGCGTACTGCGGCGAGATGCATGTCGCACACTGGATCCCGGCCGAGCGGCTGCATCGGGAGTATTTCTCGCGCGTCGGCTATTGCCACGGGCGCTCCCGGATCGCGATCCACGGCCGGGGCCGGGGGCTGTCCTATCTGCGCAAAGTCGCGGCACACACCGCCCTCTTCTGCGGCTACGGAGCGGCGGCGTGTTGGGCCCGCTGCCGGCGCGACGAGACGAACTTTCGGCGTTGGCTGGTCCGCGCACAGACAGGCCGCGGCGGCATCGCCGCCCTCGCGCGGCGGTGAGACAGAGAGGCCGGGAGAGGGCGCAGGACTGCTGCATTCCATTGCCGGGCTGGGACTTGCGGCCGTCTCGCCTTCGGCCGGCACGGTGACCGTACCGGGTCGGCGCAGGGGCGAATTTGCGCAGCCGAAAGAATTTTCGTGCACCCCCTTGAAGAAAAACGGGCTTGTTCCGATCTGATTCAGCGTCCACACATCGCTGGCACACTTCTCGCAATAACGAATTCCATGAACTGCACTCAGCACACCATGTCCGCTCCGGCCTCCCATATGGGTTGCCCGCGAGCCTTCGTGCGCCTGCAGGCCGTCGCCTCCTGGCAGATTACCCAGGTAACTACGACGAAACGCGCCGCCGCCGCGCACGGGAAGTGGAAAAACTGAGGAGCACTTAGCACCCGCATCCGAAGCCCACTTCCACCCGGAAGTGGGTTTTTGTTTTTCGGAACCCAAGGCCCCTTCCGGGAAAACCGAGCGAGAAGCTCGGGTTCTTTCCCAGAAAACCGCGGTCCGTCAAACGACCGCACCGGCCACCGAGGCCCGCGCCGTCGTGATGACGACGCACCCACTCCTCGGTACCGCTCCCCGGCCCCATCCTCCGGCCGGTGCTGCTCAGCCATCCTTCCCGGCGCCCGGCGCCGTCTGCGAACGGACGCGGGGCGCCCGGTCCGATCCCTGGGATGGGCCGCCGGAACCGCCCGCGGAGCCCGTCCGCCGCCTGAAACCGACCGCCACGCCAAACACGTGGCGGCGGCGGCGGGCTCCCGGCGGACGCGGGATTCCGCTCCCGGCCGCACCGCCCGCGCCCCACGCGCATCCGTCGCCCACTTTCGTCCGTCCATCAAATTTCCAACCACAACACATGTCCGCCAAACACACTTCCTCCGTCATGAAAACCAATACGCCGACCGCCTCCGCCCGAGCTTCCACCCGCACCGCCGCCGCCGCTGCCACGCGAGTTACGCGCCGCGCGCCGGGCTGGCCCTACTGCCTTCAGCCGGGTCGGCCCAACTACGCCTTCGGTCCGCTCAACAATTCCGAGCTGCCTTTTTACGTCCACCTTCCGCGCCCTGCCAACCGGGCCTCCTCCTTCTGTAGCGAACAGCGGCTGAACGCCGCACCGCCGTTATGAACGCCGCTCCTGCCGTTCCCGTTCTTTCCAACGTCCTTGATGTTCTCGACGTCGTCGACGCCGCGCTAGCCGGCCTCGACCGCCGCCTGCCGCTCCACGTCTCGCGCGACGATCTCGCCTCCGCCGGCCGCGCCGCCCTGGTCGCCTCCTTCGCCCAGGCCGCCGGCCCGCTCCACGAGGTCCGCGCGTACTGCTTCGCCCGCGTCCGCGGCGCGATGTTCGACGAGCTCCGCCGGCTCGACCCGCTCTCGCGGCGCACCCGCGCCAAGGTGACCGAGGTCCGCCGCGCGGCCGCCGAACTGGAGCAGGCGCTCGGCCGCGCGCCCAGCGACGACGAACTGGCGACCTTCACCGGCCTCGCCCCGAGCGCCCTGCGCCAAGCGCTGCGCCTCGGGATCGCGGCCGACAGCCACGAGACCGACGGCGAGGTTCTGGCCCAGCTGGCCGACCACGCCGCGGTCTCCCCGGCCGACCTGGCCGAGTCGCTCGATCTGGTCGAGAACGTGCGGGAGGCGCTGACGCGCCTGCCCGAGAGACACGCCTACATCGTCCAGCGCTACCACCTCGAGGAAGCCACCCTCGAGGAGATCGCCGGCGAGCTGGGCGTCTCGATCGAACGGGTCCGGCAGCTGCGCGCCGCCGGCGAGAAGATGCTGCGCGAGGATCTCGAGATCCTCGCTTCGTGAGACAGGGGAAAAGCAAGCCATGGAACACGGGCGGGGCCGCTCCGACAGGGCGGCCCGCCCGCACCACCACCAACCGGAAAACAACCATGAAGACCTCCCGCATCATGTATCCGCGCCTCGGCACCGCTCCACGCCTCTCCACCATCCCGCGCCTCAGCGACGCCCCCCTGCCACGCACGATCGAACGGTCGCCGTGGGGAGACGCCGCCGCGCTGGTCGACCACCCCAGCGACGCGCCGCCCGGATGACCGGCGGGTGACTTGAACCGCACGGTGGGCCATCGCTCCCGTCGTGCGGCAGGCGGACGCGCTCCACGCGTTCGCCGCCCGGGGCCGCGCTGCCAGTTGCGCAGCGCGGCCTTCTTGTTTCTCGCGGTGGGGCGCGACACCCTGATCCTCACGAAGAAATGACCTCGCTTGAGGTAGGGCGAGGCGTCCCCGCCGAGCCGTCCGTGAACGCGGCGGGACCAGCGGTCCCGCCCTACCATCGGACGTCAGTCCAATCCGCGAGACTCAATCGACCACCCCTCCGCCCGGCACCCCGTTTTCTTCTTGGGTCGCGCGCACGCCGCTGGTGCGCTGGACAGCTGTGAGCCCGCAGCCAACACCCACCCAGCTCGCCGCCATCGACCTCGACGGCACCCTCCTCGGCCACGACGGCCTTGTCGGCGACGAAAACGAGCAGGCCCTCGTTCGCCTCATCGAACACGGGTTCGGCATCGTGCTGGCCTCGGGACGCCACGGCCCGAACATGGCCGAGATCGCCCGCGCGCTCCCGGGCGTGTGCGGGCTGGTGTCCTGCCAAGGCTGCGAAGTGAGCGATCCCACACGGAGTCGGATCCATGCGCAGCACTTCCTGCCCGCCGAGGATGTCGCGCTGGTGGCGGAAGTGGGGCAGCGGGCGGGGTTCGGGGTGATCGCCTACACCGACCACGGCGAGTGCACGCCGCGCGAGGGCCCCGATATCGATCGCTACCGTCGGATCACGGGCACCACGATCGCCGTCGTTCCGGTGGCCGCGCTCGTGCAGGAACGGGTATTCAAGGTCATGTGGATCGCCGGGGAAGCGATCCTCGAGGCATTTCTCGCCGGTGGCGGCGCCCGCGCCTGCCGCCCGGTGGCGGCCGACAGCGTGCGCTCCCACCGGGAAGTGTTCGAGTTTGTCCCACGCGGCATCAGCAAGGCCACCGGCACCGCGGTGCTGGCGCGAGAGTTCGGGATCGCCCCGGCCCGGGTCGCGGCGTTCGGCGATGCGGACAACGACGTGCCACTCTTCGACTGGGCCGGCTTCTCCGTGGCGATGCCCCACTCCCGCCCCGAGGTGCAGCGCCGCGCCACCGCGGTGGCCCCCCCGGGCTCGCCCGAGTCCGCGTTCGCCCGCGGAGTCGATCTTCTGTTACGGGGCGCGAGGGGCCGGTGACGAGGCGCCGCCGGGGGCCGTTGCCGGGGGCCACGGAGGCCGCCGGCGTTTCGATCGCGCAGGGGCCCTGCTGATCCTGCGCGCCGCCGCACGGCGCGGGACTTCTACCGCCAGCGCCGCCCGGCATTGCTTTTGACCGGGCCACGCCGGCGCCTTTGCTGGCGAAACTGGCGGTTCGCATTACACCATTCTCTCCACCATGTCCGCGGCACCTACCATCATCTATACCAAGACCGACGAGGCCCCCGCCCTCGCCACGTATTCGCTGCTCCCGATCGTCCAGGCGTTCACCCAGCACGCCGGCATCGCGGTCGAGACGCGCGACATCTCCCTCGGCGGTCGCATCCTCGCCGCCTTTGCCGACCGTCTGCCGCCGGACCAGCGCGTCGCAGACGATCTCGCGGAACTCGCCGCGCTCACGCTCCGCCCCGAGGCGAACATCATCAAGTTGCCCAACATCTCCGCCTCCGTCCCGCAGTTGAAGGAGGCCGTCGCCGAGCTCCAGGCCCGCGGCTACGGGCTCCCCGACTATCCCGAGACGCCCAAGACCGAGGCCGAGAAAGACGCCAAGGCCCGCTACGACAAGGTCAAGGGCTCCGCCGTGAACCCCGTCCTGCGCGAGGGCAATTCCGACCGCCGCGCGCCCAAGGCCGTGAAGGACTACGCTCGCGCCCACCCGCATTCGATGGGCGCCTGGTCCTCCGCCTCGAAGACCTCTGTCGCCACCATGGGAGCACACGATTTCTTCGCCAACGAGAAGTCGGTCTGCGTCCCCGGCGCCACGACCGTGCGTATCGAGCACCTCGACGCCGCCGGCAAGGTCACCGTCCTCAAGGACAAGCTCGCCCTCAAAGCCGGCGAAATCCTCGACGCCACGTTCATGAGCCGCCGCGCGCTCGTCGCGTTCTATGGCGAACAGATCGCCCGCGCGCGTGCCGAGGGCGTGCTCTTCTCGCTCCACCTCAAGGCCACGATGATGAAGGTCTCCGACCCCGTCCTCTTCGGCCACGCCGTGCGCGTCTTCTTCGCCGGCCTCTTCGAGAAACACGCCGCCACGTTCGCCCAGCTCGGCGTCGATCCCAACAACGGCCTCGGCGATCTCCTCGCCAAGGTCGCCACGCTCCCCGCCGCCCAGCGCGCCGCCATCGAGGCCGACTACCAGGCCGCCCTCGCCGCCGGCCCCGCCGTCGCGATGGTCAACTCCGACCAGGGCATCACCAATCTCCACGTCCCCTCCGACGTCATCGTCGACGCCTCCATGCCCGCGATGATCCGCGCCGGCGGCAAGATGTACGATGTGAAGGGGAAGACTCAGGACACCTTGGCGGTCATCCCCGACAGCTCCTACGCCGGCGTGTACGCAGCCACCGTCGATTTCTGCAAAAAGAACGGCGCGCTCGACCCGAAGACGATGGGCTCCGTGCCCAACGTCGGCCTCATGGCCCAGGCCGCCGAGGAGTACGGCTCGCACAACAAGACCTTCGTCGCCCCCGCGGCCGGCACCATCCGCGTGGTCGATGCCGCAGGCGCCGTCCTCCTCTCGCACAGCGTCGAGCAGGGCGACATCTGGCGCGCCTGCCAGACCAAGGACGCCCCAGTGCAGGACTGGGTGAAGCTCGCCGTCACCCGTGCCCGCCTTTCCAACACGCCCGCCGTGTTCTGGCTCGACGCCCAGCGCGCCCACGACGCCCAGCTCATCGCCAAGGTGCAGACCTACCTCAAGCAGCACGACACCACCGGCCTCGACCTGCGCATCCTCGCACCCGCCGCCGCCTGCACCTTCAGCCTCGAGCGCATCGTGAAGGGCCTCGATACCATCAGCGTCACCGGCAACGTCCTCCGCGACTACCTCACCGACCTCTTCCCCATCCTCGAGGTCGGCACCAGCGCGAAGATGCTCTCCATCGTCCCGCTCATGAACGGCGGCGGCCTCTTCGAGACCGGCGCCGGCGGCTCGGCCCCGAAGCATGTCGAACAGTTCCTGCAGCAGAACTACCTGCGCTGGGACAGCCTCGGCGAATTCTTCGCCCTCGCCGCGTCGTTCGAGCACCTCGCCCTCGTCTTCAAGCACGCGCCCGCCAAGATCCTTGCCGACACGCTCGACACCGCCAACGGCAAGTTCCTCGAGAACGACCGCTCACCCGGACGCAAGCTCGGCACCATCGACAACCGCGGCTCACACTTCTACCTCGCGCTCTACTGGGCGCAGGCCCTCGCCG
>DAOOFR010000100.1:0-12915 GCA_035415285.1 Opitutaceae bacterium | reverse complement strand
ATCCATAACTAACCAACCCGTCCCCGCTGTCTCACGTTCGGGGTCCACCTCACCCGGATGGAGGGCTGCGGGATCGGCTTCCCCTCGCTGCCGTAGAGGCGGATGTTGACCGCGTTGATCGCCTTCTGCGCCTCGTTCCAGAGCGTCTGCAGGTAGGCGAAGTCGCCGGGAAGCGGATGCGCATGCTGCGCCGGCCAGTCGCGCACGGCGAAGATGAACTTCAGCAGCTCCTGCCGGTGGACAAAATCGGTCTGCGTGGTCTGCACCGGCAGCTTCAACGCCGCCAGCCCCGACGAGAGCCGGGCGGTGGACGGGAGCGGCTTCGGTGCACCGGCGACGGGGGCCGACACCGGCTTGGCGGCGACGGGAGCCCCCACTGGCTTGACCGCCGGCGCGGTGGGGGGCGGGGCCGGAGGAGGCGGAGCGGCCGGCGCCGGGGCTGGAGCCGCGGGTTTCAGGAACGCGGTGAGCACCTCGATTTCCTTCGCCGTGGGCTCCACATATTGGTTGGCGATGCGGCTCAGCCGCGTCGGCTCGATGCCCACTTGCCGGGCGGTTTCCGTCAACGCGCGAGCCTTGCGCTTTTCGGCCAATGCTGAGAACAGCCAGTCTTCCATGATGTGTTGGTGAGATCGCCCGTGAGGATAGTCCTGCCGGCGGAAGCTCCGTCATGGGCCCAAACGCTCCCGTCGGTCAATCTAAACGACACCTTTGCACCCAACTTGAATCCAAAACCGGGGCCGCCAAGCTCCGGTTTGCCAACGCGTCCCCATTCCCCACCCTCGCCCTCTCCGCCGATGAAACCGCTCTGCCTCGTCCTCGTTTCCCTCTTCCTCGGCAGCCTCACCTACGCCGGCGAGCCCGCGCCCCTCGGCGCCGAGGCGCGCGCCTTCCTCGCCGACTACGAGCGCATCCGCGCCGCCCTTGCCACCGACGACCTGCCGGCCGCCCGGGCCGCGGCCGCCACCCAGCCATCCGCCCGGCCCGTCGCCGCCGCCGCCGACCTCACCACTGCCCGCAAGGCGTTCAAGCGACTCAGCGCCGAGGCCGTCGCCCTCGCGCGCGGACAGTCCGGATATTTCGTCGCCCATTGCTCGATGTTTCCCGGCGGAGCCGACTGGGTGCAGACCACCGAGGAGCTCTCCAATCCGTACTGGGGCAAAAGCATGCCGCACTGCGGCACACTCGTGAAATGAGCCCCCCGCCGGCCCCACCGGCACCGCCCGTCTACCGCGGCCGGCTCGCCCCCTCGCCCACCGGGTATCTGCATCTCGGGCACGCCCGCACCTTCTGGACCGCCCAGGAGCGCGCCCGTGCCGCCGGCGGCACGCTGCTCCTGCGCAACGAGGACCTCGACCGCGCACGCTGCCGGCCGGAGTTCGTCGCCGCCATGCTCGAGGATCTCCGCTGGTTCGGCTTCACCTGGCAGGAGGGACCCGACTGCGGCGGCCCCCACGCCCCCTACGACCAGAGCGCCCGCCTCGACCTCTACCGTTCCGCCTTCGACCGGCTGCGCGCCGCCGGCCTCGTCTACCCGTGCACCTGCTCGCGTCGCGATATCGCCGAGTCCGCCGGTGCTCCGCATGAGTCCGGTGTCGGCGGCGGCGACGAACCGCTCTATTCCGGCCGCTGCCGTCCCGAGCGGCTCGACGCCGCCGAGCAGAACCGCCGGGCCGCCTGGCCGCGCGCCGGCCACAGCTGGCGCTTCCGCGTGCCCGACGGCCGCCGCCTCCAGTTCATCGACACCGCGCTCGGGCCGCAGTCGGCCGTCGCCGGCGAGACCTTCGGCGACTTCGTCGTCTGGCGCCGCGAAGATCTGCCCAGTTACCAGCTGGCGGTCGTGGTCGACGATGCCGCGATGGGCATCACCGAGGTCGTGCGCGGTGCGGACCTGCTCGTCTCGACGTTCCGCCAGCTCCTGCTCCTCGAGGCGCTCGGCTCCCCTGCCCCGGCCTACCACCACTGCCCGCTCCTGCTCGACGCCGCCGGCCAGCGGCTGGCGAAGCGTCACGACTCGCTGAGCCTGCGCGCCCTCCGCGCCGCAGGCCGCCCCCCCGCCGACCTCCGCCTCGCGTGGGCCTGACTCCCCGCGACCGTTTACCTTCACGACCGTGAGGGTAAACGGTCGCGGGAGCCAGCTGGCGCCCCCCCCGATCATCACGATGCTCCGGTGTGGATGCGGGAATGGTGAAGTTGTCCGTGGGCAGCAGGGCGAACCCTCCGGGGGCGCCGCGGCTCGGAGTTCTGCCGTGAGGCAGAATCGCCCGGCCTCGATCAAGTCGGTTCTGTCGTGAGGATTGAGGGCGCACACCCGAGCCCGGCCGGCGGCTTGACGGTTCCGGCGCGGCCTGCAATTTCGCGCCCTTTCGATCATGGCCACCTACGTTTACGAGACCATCCCGCAGAAGCCCGGCGACGCCGTGGTGCAGTTTGAGATCCAGCAGAGCATGCGCGACAACGCCCTCACCCAGCACCCGGAGACGGGCGTGCCCGTGCGCCGGATCATCAGCGGAGGCTACGGCCTGATCGGCGCCAACACCGGCCGCAGCAGCGAGAGCGCGCCGGCGGCGACCAAGCCGGCCGGGCACACGCACAGCGGCGGCTGCTGCGGCGGCGCCTGCGGTTGCGGACACTGAGGCCCACCAGTCCGTCGAGAGTCGAGGCGACGAGCGTCGAACGCGCCGGTTGGGCGCACGACTTTGGATTCTTGCGCAGGAGACTGCCGCTTGGGGCGAAGATCGCCAGAACTTCGACGGTGCGCTCACGGGCGAATGCCTTGGCGGCTTTCGCTACACCGAGGCAACGCGCCTGCCAAGCGATTCGGCGAGGCCCAATAGGCGAGCGATCTGCATCACGCCGACGACCGGTTAGCCCTCGTCACTCGACGCTCGTCCCTCGCCCCCGGCTGCCTAGCCGCGACGCCTCACAGCTCGTTGTACTTCTCGGAGCGGCCGCGGGCCTTCTCGACCGGATACTTTGCGGCGTTGCGCGCCATCTTCGCGGTGATCGCCGAAGCGAGGTCGATGTTCGTCTGGTTCGCGAACTCGAGGCAGTAGACGACGATGTCGGCCAACTCGTCCTGAAGCGCAGCGCGTTTCTCCGGTCGGCCCATCACGGCCCGCGACTCCTCGGGCGTGACCCACAGCAGCGGCTCCATCAGCTCGGCCGCCTCGGCCGCGATCGCCATCGAGAGGTTCTTGGGCGAATGGAATTGCTCCCAGTCGCGCGCCTGGGCGAAGGCCAGGACTTCGCTCTTCAGTGTGCCCAGCGTGGTGTTCTCGTCGTTGCGCGGTTCCATGCCGGCAGCGTGGCCACCCCCCGTCGCGCCCGCAATCGAGAAGCCATGACGTTTCGCGCTCGTCCTCTCCGTGGCCACCGGCTTGGCTCCCCGCACCCCAAGCATGAACTACAACGCCTTCGTCAACCCCGCCACCCGCCAGATCAACAAGGCCGCCATCGTCGCCGGCACACCCGGTGTCGCCAGTGCGGCACGCTGGTTCTGGTGGATCGCCGGCCTCTCGCTGGTGAACACGGTGCTCATCCACAGCGGCAGCGAGACCAGTTTCGTCATCGGTCTCGGCTTCACGCTGATCGCCGACGTCGCCTTCCAGGCGCTCAAGCCGGTCGCCTTTGCGCTCGATGCCCTCGCCATCGGTTTCTTCGCGCTCATCGGCTGGCTCGCGTTGCGCGGCCACTTCTGGGCGTTCGTGGTCGGTGCGCTCGTCTATGTCGCCGACGCGCTGATCTATCTGAATTTCGGCGACATGATGCCGTTCGGGTTCCACCTCTTCGCGCTCTTCTTCATCGTGCGCGGCGCCTTCGCGCTGCGCCGCGCGGTCGGCGACGCCGAGATGGCCGCGCAGGAGCCCGGCTTCACCGCGCCGGCTGCCGAGGCGCCCGCGCCGCCGCCGCTCACCGGCGCGCAGTGACGCCACCTGCGGCCCGAACCGAAACGGCCCGGACCAAGCGTCCGGGCCTTCTTGTTTCGCGAGCGGAGCGCGCCGCCGGAGTCGACGTTCTCACGAACGTCGCTACGCATGGCCGCCACCGACCGAAGCCCCACTTCGTCGCGACACGGTCCGCCGTTCTCACGAACGTCGCCACGCATGGCAGAAGTCGCTCATCCCTCAATCCGTAGCGATGCGCGTGAGCGCATCGACCGTGGCGCGCAGCTCGCGGCCCTCGCTCAGCCCTTGGCCTTGCGCTGCTCGTCGCGCAGGAGCTTGAACTCGAGCGCGTCCTTCAGCGCCTGCCACGAGGCCTCGATGATGTTCTCGCCCGCACCGACGGTGCCGAACAGTTCGTCGTCGCCGTTGGCCGTCTCGACCAGCACGCGCACGCGCGCGCCGGCGCCCTGCTGGCTCTCGAGGATGCGCACCTTGTAGTCGCGCAGCAGGATCTCCTTGAGCTGCGGGAAGACCGGTTCGAGCGCGAGGCGCAGCGCCTTGTCGAGCGCCCCCACCGGGCCGTCGGACTCCGCCACGGTGTGCCGCACCTCGTCGCCGATGCGCAGCTTCACCGTCGCCTCGGAGATCACCGGCTCGTTCGGGCCGCGGCGCTCGACGATCACACGGTAGCCCTCGAAGCCGAAGAACTCGCGGTGCTTCTCCAGCGCCTTGGCGATGAGCAGCTGGAAGGAGGCGTCGGCCGCCTCGTACTCGTAGCCCTGGTACTCGAGCTTCTTGATCTCGTCGATCAGCTCCTTGAGCGCCGGCGAGTCCGCCTCGAGCTCCACGCCGAGCTCGCGGGCCTTCATCACCACGCTGCTGCGGCCGGACATGTCGGAGATGAGCACGCGCTGGCGGTTGCCCACGAGCGCCGGGTCGATGTGCTCGTAGCTGCGCGCGACCTTGTGCGCGGCATTCGCGTGCACGCCGCCCTTGTGCGCGAAGGCCGAGGCGCCGACGAACGGCGCATGGGTGTCGGGATTGCGGTTGGCGAGCTCGTCGACGAAGAGCGAGAGCTGGCGGAGGTTGGGCAGCTGCGGCCGGCAGAACGCCTCGTAGCCGAGCTTGAGCAGCAGGTTCGGCACGATCGAGACGAGGTTGGCGTTGCCCGTGCGCTCGCCGAAGCCGTTGGCCGTGCCCTGCACGAGCACCGCGCCGGCCTGCACGCCGGCGAGCGAGACCGCGACGCCGAGCCCGCAGTCGTTGTGGCAATGCATGCCGATTTTTCCGGGTCCGAACTTCGCCACGACGGCCGCCACGATCGTCTTCACCTCGTCGACCATCGTGCCGCCGTTGGTGTCGCAGAGCGAGAGGTTGACCGCGCCGCCGCGCTGCGCCGCCTCGAGCGTCTGGAGCGCGTAGGCCGGGTTGTCCTTGTAGCCATCGAAGAAATGCTCGGCATCGTAGATGACCTCGCGGCCGGCCTCGCGCAGGAAGCGCACCGACTCCTCGATCATCGCGAGGTTCTCCTCCGGCGTGGTCCGCAGGACCTCGGTGACGTGGAGCAGCCAGGTCTTGCCGAAGATGGTCACCACCGGCGTCTCGGCCTCGAGCAGAAGCTTGAGCTGGGAGTCGTCCGCCGCACGGATACCGGCGCGGCGGGTGGAACCGAACGCGGCGATCCTGGCGTGCTTCAGCTTCAGGTTCTTCACCTCGTGGAAGAACGCCATGTCGCGCGGGTTCGAGCCCGGCCAGCCGCCCTCGATGTAGTCGACACCGAAGTGGTCGAGCTTCTCGGCGATGCGGAGCTTGTCGGCCACGGAAAAGGAGATGCCCTCGCCCTGCGTGCCGTCGCGGAGGGTGGTGTCGTAGATCAGGATGCGGTTGGTGCTCATGAGGGAGGGAGAGGGTTCGGTAACAAAAAACCCCGGGCGTGCGGCCCGGGGTCTTGGAAACTCGGAAGTGCGTGTCTTGTCACGCGCCGTTTCCATGCCCGGGCCGGCGGCCGATAATAATCGAGCCGATAATCGAAATGGCGTTGGCGCTGCGGGCGGACATGGCGGTGGGACTGCCGGCGACGCTACGGCGCCCGCTCCGCGTGTCGAGGCGGGAGTTGGCGCGGGCCGGCACTGGCGGACCGTGCGCGCGGCCGGCCTCGCTCGCCCCGACGTGCACCGTACGCGCGGAGCGCGGCGCACTCACGCCCCGCGCCCGCCCGACTCAGCCGCGCAGCTCCTGCGCGCGGTAGAACTGGCCGCCGGGCGTGCCGTCGGGGATGAGCACCGGCACGAGGGCGCCGGGCAGGACGGTCGTGGGATCGTTCGGCGCCTGCGGCCCGCCGAGATCGGTGCGGAGCCAGCCCGGGTCCATCCGCGAAACAATGACGCCGGTGCCCTGCAGCTCGGCGTTGAGATCGTCGGTGAACTTGTCGACCGCCCACTTGCTCGCGCCGTAGCCGGCGAGCTGCGGGGTCTTGTCGATGCCCGAGGTCACGTTGACGATGCGGCCCCAGCCGCGCTCGCGCATCGTCGGCACGAGCCGCGCGCAGAGTCGCACGATCGCGATGACATTCACCTGGAAGCTCCACGCCCAGTCGGCCGCCGTGTGGTGCTCGATCTTCTCGCGCCACGGGTGCATGACCGCGGCGTTGTTGTAGAGGATGTCGACTCCGCCGAGTGCGAGCGCCCGGTCGGCGATCCGCTCGACCTGGGCCGGATCGGACAGCTCGCCGGCGATCACGTGGGCCTCGGCGCCCGCGGCACGCACGAGCTTGAGCGCCTCGGCGCACGCGGCCTCGGTGCGGCCGTGCACGAGCACCCGCGCCCCTTCCTTGGCGAGCGCCTCGGCCACGAGCTTGCCCACGCCCCGGCTGGCGCCGGTCACGAGGGCGGTCTTTCCACGGATGTCTGCTTTCGGGGTGTTCATGGTGAACGCGGATTGAGTCCGGCACCGCCCGGGTTTCAACCGCACGCCAATGCCGCCGCCCGCTCGCACCGGGGGTTAACGCATCGCCCGGCCGCCCCACCCCACCGCGGCCGCGCGGCTCGGTCGCCGCCGGTGTGTTACGCCTCGTCGCGCACCGGGCGGGTGCCCGGCAGGGAGATGATCTCGACGTATACCGCGGCCGCCCCGCCCCGCGCCAACGTCTCCACCTCGCCCACCACGGCGCTCAGCGGCACCACCGCCGCGCTCGCGGCGTCGGCGCCGACCTTGCAGGCGAACTCCCAGCGGTCGAAGCCCTCGGGCAGCTTCTTGCGCTGCTCGCGCTGCACGTACTTGCGCAGCTCGTTCTTCACGGTCTCGAGCACGCGCGCATCGGGTTTCTGGGGATCCTTGAGCGGAAAGTTCTTCTTCATGGAAAGTGGTGGGGACGTTGTGGTGTGGCGGCGCGAACGACCGCGCTCAGCGACGTTTGCCGCCCTTGCGATGGCCGAACGACTTGCTCTTCGCGGGCGCGAGGAAGCCGCCCCGCGATGTTTCCTTCGGCTTCGGTTTTTGCTTGGGGCGCGGCTGGGGCCGGGGCTGTTCCGGCACGGGCGCCGCGGCGGGTTTCTTCTTGGTCTTCCATGCGCCCACCGTCGTCTCGTGCCAGCCCTCGTCTGACTGGCGTTTGGGCTGGTGCTGGTGCTTCGGCTGCGGCGCGGTCGTGAGCACCCCGCCCGTCTCCGGCTCGGGGCGCGGCGGCGCGGCGTTGTAGTCGAAACCGTCGAGCTTGCGCTTCGGAATTTCGGCGCGGATGAACCGCTCGATGCCCTGCACGGCGCCGGTCTCGCGCGGCGTGTAGAGCGTGAAGGCATCGCCGCTGGCCGCCGCCCGGCCGGTGCGGCCCACGCGGTGCACGTAGTCGTCGGGCGTCATCGGGATGTCGTAGTTGATGACGTGCGATACCTCGGAAAGATCGAGGCCGCGGGAGGCGATGTCGGTGGCGACGAGGATCTCGTAGGTGCCGTCCTTGAAGCCGGCGAGCGAGGCCTTGCGCTGGCCGGTGCTGCGGTCGCCGTGGAGCACGGTGGCGGAGTGGCCGGCGCGCTTGATGCGCGCCACGATGCCGTCGGCCCCCTCCTTGGTCCGGCAGAAGATGATCACGCTGCGGTACTCGGTCTTCCCGAGCAGCGCGAGCAGCAGCGGGAACTTCAGCGCCCCGGAAACGGGATACAGCTCGTGCTTCACCGATCCCGGCACAGTGCGCACGCGGCCGATGCTGATGCGGATCGGATCGCGGACGGCGAAACGCGCCACCTCCTCGATCTTCCCGGGAATGGTGGCCGAGAAGAAGAGCGTCTGCCGCTTCGGCGGGCAGCGGCCGACGATCGCCCGCACGTCGTCGATGAAACCCATGTCGAGCATGCGGTCGACCTCGTCGAGCACGAGCACCTGCAGCGCGTCGAGCTTCACCGCATGGTCGTCGATCAGCTCGAGCAGGCGTCCGACGGTGGCGACGACGATGTCGGCGCCGTCGATGAGCGCGGAGCGCTGTTTGCCATAGCCGACGCCGCCCTGGATCAGGTCGACGTGGAGGTCGGTGAACTGCGCGAACTCGCGGAAGGCGGTGGCCACCTGCTGGGCCAGCTCACGCGTCGGCTCGAGCACGAGCACGCGGGCGCCGCCGGCGCGGTGCGGCCCGAGGCGGTTGATGATCGGCAGGGCGAACGCCGCAGTCTTGCCGGTGCCGGTCTGCGCGGAGGCGATCACATCGCGCCCGGCAAGCACGGCCGGGATGGTCTCGACCTGCACCGGCGTGGGCTCGGCGTAGCCCTTGGCTTCGACGGCGCGCAGGATGCTGGAATAGAGCCCGAACTTGGAAAACGGCATGCCTGCGAATGGAGGCGAGCCGCCCGGCAACGCGAGGGAAAAGTGCCCGGCCGGCGGATTCAGGCCGCGGGCCGGCCCGACCGTGGTTCCTCGCTTCCGAGCGATGGGACTGGGTGCGAGCGCGGCGCCGAGTTGGGCGGGCTGAAGCTCCGCCCCACGCGCAGGCGCGCTGGTCGAGACTGCGGACTACTTCGCCCCCTGCCCGAGCGCGTGCAGGTACTTGTCGACGTTGTTGGCGACGATCACGCCGTAGTTGATGGTGCCAAGCCAGCCGGACATGATGATGCCCACCGAGCCGGCGTGGTGCAGGCCGGCGATCTGGTTGGGCAACTCCATCGAGACCTTGAGGCCCTCGAACTTCGTGCCGAACGACGTGCCCGCCCAGTGCGTGGTGTAGCGCTCGATCGTGCGAGGCGTGGCGGCCTCGGTCCAATCGATCTTCGCCCGCACGCCGGGCAGGAAGCGCTCCAGCGCGACCAGCGACTCCTCGATGAGCCGCGCCTTCTCCGCCTCGTACTCGGCGTCGGAGAGCTTCGCCCAGTCGTCGTACCTCGCGTTGAGCGAGGCGACGACGGTGTAGCGGTCGGTGCCGGGGCGGGTGTCGGGATAGTAGATCGAGAAGGTGCGGCTGGTGGTGTGCTTGGCGACGAGCTCGGTGCTGGAGAACTCGGGCGCCTCGGAGGTGAAGACAAGGTCGCCGATGTGCGGGATCGTCTCCCCTTTGCGGATGCCGAAGTACACCTGGCACGAGGAGGGGCTGATGCGCACGGCCTCCGCCTCCGCCACGAAGTCGGGCGCGAAGTTCTCGGCGCCGGCGAGCCGGAAGATGGTGTTCTTGATGTTCGCGTTGGAGAGCACCGCGCCGCAGCGGATCTCGCGGCCGTTGGCCACCACGCCGCACACGCGGCGCCGGCCGTCGACGACCTCGCTGAGGATGCGCTCGACCATGACCTGCTTGCGGATCTCGACGCCGTTGCGCCGGAGCTCGGCAGCCATCTTCTCGACGAGCACATCGGTGCCGCCGCGGAAGGTGAACACGCCCTTGCTCATGAAGTTCGAGAACACGATGCCGTAGGTGATCGCGAGGTCCTCGAGCGTGGAGCCGTTGGCGTACGCGATCGGCTCCATCAGCAGCCGGTGCACGTCGGGCCGGCCGGGGAAGAAACGGTTGAAGAACTCGCCGGTGGTCTCGGTGTTGCGGTCGTAGTAGTTCATCGCCCGCAGGGTGGCGAAGAACTCCTCCACCTTCTCGCGCGGCACGCCGAACTTCTCGCTGAGGATGCGCGTGAAGTCCTCGCGATCGAACGTCGTGGCGACGTCGAACTGCGGGTTCACGAAACGGATGCCCTTGAGCTGCTCGATCGAGTCGGCGATCTCGGCCGTCCAGTACTTGCGGCACGACTTGATCATGCCGATCGGGAAGCCGTGCAGGGAGATGTCGAAGATGTGCCCGCCCTTGCGGCGGAACCAGGTGGCGAGTCCGCCGAGCTGGTAGTGGTGCTCGAGCAGGAGCACCTTGCGGCCCTGCTTGGCCAGCACATTGGCGGCGGTGAGCCCGCCCAAGCCGCTGCCGATCACGACCGCGTCGTAGTAGTCTGCAATGCCTTCGAGCTTGTCTCGCGCCATGGTGGAGGAACCGCGGACAAGAAAGCCCGTCGGCGCCGAGGGCAACGGGAAAGCGCGCAGGCGCGGGGCCGCCGTCTCCGGAATCGCTGCAGCGGCTCGCGCCGAGGCCGGATCATGCGCACGACACGCAGGTCCAGTCTCCGACTGGACGCCACCGATCGTGAGCTGACAGTGATAGCGGGAGCCAAGGGTGTCCGGTCGGAGACCGGACCTACCTCGCCCGGCCTCAGTCCTCGTCGTGGCGGCGGGGCACGTAGTCGGGCCGCGGCGCCTTCTCCTTGCCGACCAGATCGAAGTGGATCGGGCAACCGTTGAGGTGGAACTCCTCGATGACACCGCTTTCCAGATACCGGCGGTACGACTCCGACATGGCCGTGCCGTTGTTGCAGAAGATCTTGATGCGGTACGGACGGTTGCCGGTCTGCACGGCGTAGTAGGCGCGGAAACGTTTCCCGCCCACGGCCGGCGGCGGCACGCGGTCGGTGAGGCGCAGCAGCACCTGGTTGAGCTTCGCGGTGGGCAGTTTCTTGTCGAGCGACTGGTCGATGCGGCGCGCCGCGGCGAGCATGCGCTCGACGGCGAACCCCTTCAGCGCCGAGATGTACACCAGCGGCGCGCCCGGGGTGAAGAACAGCTCGCGGCCGGCCGCCTCCGAGTACTTCTCGCGGTAGTCGGCCTCGTCCTCGTAGCCGCGCAGCGGCTTGTCGCGGAAGGTGTCGTGCACCAGGTCCCACTTGTTGACGAGCACGACGCAGGGCTTGTTGGCCTTCACGATCTCGGCGCCGATCGCCTTGTCCTGCTTCGTCACGCCGTCGAGGGCGTCGAGCACGAGATAGACGATGTCGGCGTTCTGCAGCGCGTCGATCGAGCGCACGCGGGAGAAATACTCCACCGGCGAGGCGAGCTTGGTGTTCGTCTTGATGCCCGCCGTATCCATGAGCCGGAAGGGCCACTGCTTGCCCTCCGCCGTGGTGAAGGTGAAGTCGAGCTCGACCGAGTCGCGCGTCGTGCCCGGGATGTCGCTGACGATGAGCCGGCGCTGCGACATCAGGTGGTTGGCGAGCGAGGACTTGCCGACGTTGGGCCGGCCGACGAAGACGATCTTGAGCGGGTTGTCCGCGGTGCGCTCGCCGACCGGGGCGGTCGGCTCGACCACGGGGGCCGGGCCGAGCTTCTGGGCGATCGCGGTGCGCAGGGCATCCTCGCCGTGACCATGCTCGGCGGAGAGGTGGATGAACTGGGTGAAACCGAGACGCTTGAAGGGGTTGAGCGGCGCGGGGGCGTCGGGGTTGTCGCTCTTGTTGAGCACGACGATCACCGGTTTGCCGCTCTTGCGCAGCAGCTTCGCGGCCTTGTCGTCGAGCGGGTTCTCCGTCTCGCGGGCGTCGACGACGAAGAGGATCAGCGACGCGGTCTCGATGGCGAAGCGCGCCTGCGCCTCCACCGCCGGGATGAGCTTGTCGGGCGTGGTCCGCGGATCGAGACCGAGGCCGCCGGTGTCGAGCAGCATGTAGTCCTTGTCGACCGTGCCGGAGACGATGTCGCGCGTGATGCCGGCTTCGTCATGGACGATGGAGACACGGCGGCGGACAAGACGGTTGAACAGGCGGCTTTTGCCGACGTTCGGACGACCTACGATGGCGACGATGCGGGACATGCGCCGGGACAATCCACACCGGCCCGGTGCGGGGCGAGGAGAATGTTTTTCGGGCACTCCCCCGCCGCGCGGCCCGGTTTTCGCGAACCGCAGTCGCCGCACGATTGACCTTCGGCGCGGAATCGCCGCTGCTCGCAACCGCATATCGCCCCCCGATGGCCACCAAGGAAATCGAGTACATCTTCACCCTGCCCAACGGCGCGCGGGAGGTTTTTCTGCTCCAGCTTGATGCGGTCACCCTGGAGTTGGCGGCTTCACGCCCGATCTATCTGCCTGCTTGGACTGCGCTCGAGAACCATCGCTGCGCCAACTGCCCGCTCAACCCGGCCACCCACGAGCGCTGCCCTCTCGCCGCCTGTCTCGTGCCCGTCGTCCACCGGCTCGGCGATCTGCTCTCGTGGGACCTGGTGCGGCTCGAGGTCGTGACCTCCGAACGCACCATCTCCCAGCAGACCAGTGCCCAGCGCGCGATCGGCTCGCTCCTCGGCCTGATCAACGCCGCCAGCGGCTGCCCGCATCTCGCCTTCTTCCGCCCGATGGCGCGTTTCCACCTCCCGCTCGCCAGCCGCGAGGAGACGATCTACCGCGCCACCTCGATGTACCTGCTCGCTCAGTACTTCCGCGCCCGGAACAACCAGCCCGCGGACTTCGGTTTCGACGGGCTCCAGGAGATCTACCGCAACGTGCAGGTGGTGAACGCCGCGATGGTCGAGCGCCTCCGCCACGCCACCGAGAGCGACTACATGGTCAACGCCGTCGTCTTCCTCGATCTCTACGCCGTCGCCGTGCAGCAGACGATCACCGAGTCGCTCGAGGGGGTCCAGCACTGGTTCGACCCGTACCTCCGGCCGTCGCCCCCGCCGACGATCCCGCCGAAGGCCTAGCAGCCTGTCGGACTTCGCCGACAGGCTGCTAAACCAACGGGCTGCGCCC
>DAOOFR010000099.1:9708-13034 GCA_035415285.1 Opitutaceae bacterium | reverse complement strand
GCCATGGCGCATCAGTGTCAGAAAACCCGGCACAAGCCAAGCGCACAGAATTTTGTTCCGATCGGAACAAGATTTTGTGCGTTGGGACCGGTGGAGCCGGGCGAGTGCGCTGGCGTAGGTGCGGCCGAGGGCGGCGACGGGGGGGGCGGGCCCGCGCGGCGAGCCTGGTCGGGCCGGCGGGCGGCGCGTCGACGAGAAGGCGGTTCTGCCTCAGGCCGACGACCTCCGCCCGCGTGAGGAACTCGTCGCCAGGCCACGATCCAACCACACGCCCGGCGGCGTACCCGAACTACGGTGGCACGCCGAAGACCGGGCGCGGGCAACCGATGGTGCGGGCGAGTCCGCGGTCGGTGAATGTCTCGGGACGATGGCCTCGATGGTGCGGTCACCCGTCCCCAAGGCTTCGCCGTCGCCAGGGCTTTGCGCACCGCGAGCGTGGCGAAGTCCTCGACGTGGATCGGCTGCAGCTTGTATTCGCCCGAACCGAAGACGCCGAAATAGGGGAGAGGGCGCAGCGCCCAGACGATGTTGCAGATCAGCGCGAGGCGGCAGCGGGCCACCTCATCAGTGGGGCGGGGCAACCGAGCCCAGCTGCAGGCGACCATCGCCGTAACAAGGAGCCAATGACACCTCAGCTGCGGGCCTCGTAGGTGCCGTCGAGGCGCTTGGCGACGAGCTTCTTGAGCTCGAGCATCATCAGCGCGGGGGCGAGGTCGGCATAGGCGAGCCCGGTCTTCTCGAGCAGGGCGTCGAGGGTGAGGATCTCGCCGCCGGCGAAGGCGGCGTGGGTCCTGGCCTCGGGTTCGGTGAGGACGGGGACGGGTTTCGCGGCAGTGCCGCGGACCGTGGTGCGCGCGGCCGGATGCAGGCCGGGGAGCGACTGAAGCTCGGCGAGGATGTCGTCGACACCGGTGCAGAGGGTGGCGCCGTCGCGGATGAGCTGGTGGCAGCCGGCGCTGGTGGGCTGGTCGATGCGACCGGGCACGGCGAAGAGGGGGCGTCCCTGCTCGCCGGCGAACTTCGCGGTGATCATCGAGCCGCCGTCGACATCGCTTTCGATGACCACGACCGCGGCGCAGAGTCCGGAGACGATGCGATTGCGCATCGCGAAGCTCTGACGGTCGGCGCGCCGACCGAAGGGAAACTCGGAGACGATCGCGCCGCCGGCCTCGACGCGGCGGTAGAGATCGAGGTTCTCCGGCGGATAGACGATGTCGATGCCGGTGCCGAGCACGGCGGCGGTGGCGCCGCCCGCCTCGAGCGCGCCCTCGTGCGCGGCGGTGTCGATCCCGCGGGCGAGTCCGCTGATCACGCAGAAGCCCGCGCGGGCGAGTTCGCCGGCAAAACGTTT
Source organism: Opitutaceae bacterium (assembly GCA_035415285.1). Lineage (GTDB taxonomy): Bacteria > Verrucomicrobiota > Verrucomicrobiia > Opitutales > Opitutaceae > CAJCBL01. The sequence goes on along the minus strand of DAOOFR010000099.1, from coordinate 11,683 downwards.
CGCCACCGCCTGGCCGTAGAGGGTGGTGCGGCGGCTGCCCACGATGGCGACGCCGGGGCGGTCCCAACGGTAGCCGCCCTTCTGGTACAGTCCGATCGGTGGGTCGTGGATCTCGCGCAGCGCGGCCGGGTAGCGCGGGTCGCGGGTGGGGATGAACTCGGCGCGGGCCTTGGCGAGCCGGTCCTCCTCGCGGGCGAGGTCGAAGTGCTCCTCCCAGTGGAGGAGGTAGTCGGCGATGACGGGGCCGACGCCGCGCACGGCCTGCAATGTCCTCGCCTCGGCGGCGAAGACGCGCCGCGGATCGCCGCCGAGGGTCTCGAGCAGGCGGTTGGTCGTGATGGGCCCGATGTTGGGCAGGGCGTTGAGAACGAGCAGGGCCTGCAGTTCGTTCAGCTCACAGCTCATGGGCGCTTTCGTTGAGCGTGGGGGCGAGGTGGGCGAGGAGATCGGTGGCCACGGCGGACGTGGCTCCTTGGTGACGGGCGAGGCGATCGGCGGCGAGACCGTGCCAGACCAGACCCTGGGCGACGCGCACGAGCGGGCCGTCCTCGCCGCCGGTGGCGAGGCGGCCGGCGACCAGGCCGGCGAGGATGTCGCCGCTGCCGCCGCGCGCGAGCACGGGGCCGCCGAAGAGGCTGTGCCAGACGGAGTGGCCGTCGGTGAGGCGGGAGACCGGGCCCTTGAGGATGGCGGTGACGTTGCGCGCCATGGCGAAATCGACGAGCTCGGCGTTCTCGACGGGGGCGGCGGTGGTGGACCCACGGATACGGGCGAACTCGCCGAGGTGCGGGGTGATCACGACCGGGCGGGCGGGTTTCACCCCGAGGGTCTCGACCACCTGCGGTTGGAGCGCATCGGCGTCGAGCACGACCGGGCAGGCAGCGAGCGCAAGCAGGCCCTGCACGAGCGCCTGGGTCTCGCGTTCGCGGCCGAGGCCCGGGCCGATGAGAACCGCGGTGGCGCGGGCAAGGTGGGGGCGAAGCGCGGTGAGATTCTCGAGGGCGAGGGCGCCGTCGGGCGTCTCGGCGGCGGGCACCCACATCGCTTCGGGGGCGCGGGCGGCGAAGGCGGCGGCGACGGACTCCGGCACGACGGCGGTGACGAGGCCGACGCCGCTGCGCAGGGCGGCGAGCGTGGCCATGAGCGCGGCGCCGGGCATGGCGCGCGAGCCGGCGACGATGAGCAGGTGACCGAAGGTGCGCTTGTCGCAGGCGGCCGGACGCAGTTCGCGGAGCGGGTCGAGGAGGTCGGCGGTGAGCGCGTACTGGTGCACGAGCGACGGCTCGGCGGCGTCGAAGAATCCGAGGTCGATGTAGCGCAGACGGCCGACCGAAGGTGAGGAGGCCGGGCGTAGCGCGGGCTCCTTCACGATGCCGGTGGCGTAGGTGAAGTCGGCGCGGAAGGCGACGGGGGCGTTCTCCGCACCGATGCCGGTGGGCAGATCGACGGCGACGCGCAGGCCGAAGGAGCGGTGCTCGTTGAGGGTGGCGAGGAGGTTGGCGAGGTCGGCCGGGAGCGGGAGGCGAAACTGGAGGCCGAGGATGCCGTCGAGGCAAAGGTCCCACTCCTCTTCGGCGGCGAGGCGGTCGCGCAGGCTCCGGGCGCCGACGATCTCGACGCGGTCGGGCGAGGCGGCGAGGAGCTCGCGCCAGGCGCGGGCGGCGAGGGGGCGGAAGGCGCGTTCGCCGAAGACGGCGGCGACGGTCACCGTAGCCTGGGGACGGGCGGCGAGGAGGGCGCGGGCAGCGAGGAGGGCGTCGCCGCCGTTGTGGCCCTTGCCGGCGAGCACGAGGAGGCGGGCGGCGGGGCGGAGGCCGCCGGCCTCGGCGGCGTCGCGCAGGATGGCGCGGGCGACGCCGCGGCCGGCGCGCTGCATCGCGGCCCACTCGGCCGCCTCACCGCCGATGAGCTGACGGCGTTCCCAGTCGAGGGCTTCCTTGCAGGAGAAAACGGGATGGGCGTAGCGGTGCACGTT
>DAOOFR010000099.1:0-9608 GCA_035415285.1 Opitutaceae bacterium | reverse complement strand
CCCAGTCGAGGGCTTCCTTGCAGGAGAAAACGGGATGGGCGTAGCGGTGCACGTTCGGTGGACGGTGGGCGGTGGACGGTAGCCGGTGGACGGTTGTCGGTAGCCGGTGGGCGGTGGGCGGTAGCCGGTTGGCGGTTGGCGGTGGACGGTGGGCGGTGGACGGTAGGCAATCCGACGGGGGCGGCCGCATTGCTCGTGCGGCCATCCGTCACGGATCGGCGTCGTCGCAGCGGACGATGGCGGCGAAGGCGATGGCGACGGTATCGGAGTGGGCGATGCTGAGCAGGACGCGGGTTCCGCCGAGGTGGGCGAGGAGGGCGGCGCCCTTTTCGTCGAGGCGGACGTGGGGCTCGTGGCGGGGGCCGTGGTAGATGGACATGGAGGTCCAGCCGAGTTCGGCGCCGATGCCGGTGGAGAAGGCCTTGGAGATCGCCTCCTTGGCGGCGAAGCGGGCGGCGAGGTGCTTGACCGGATGCTTCATCCCGAGGCAGTACGCCTGCTCCTCGGCGGTGAAAACGCGATGGAGGAAACGCTCGCCCTGGCGCTCGTAGACGCCGGCCACACGGGAGATCTCGATGACGTCGGTGCCGAGGCCGAGGAGGATGCCACCGGGCGGGAGCTGCAAATTCACGGGCGGGAGAATGCGAGCGGCGAAATGCCCCCGCGAGCCGAAAGTCGGGGAAGGGCGGACGCGGCGGGTGGCGTTGCCCGGGCGCAGCGGGGGCGGCGCGAGGGCGGGCGGTGCGACCAAGGTAGCACCCTACGGTGGAAATGAGAAGGCGGACGGTGCGACCAAGGTCGCACCCTACGGTGGGGCCAGCGCGCTTGCGGTAGGGTGCGAGCTCGCTCGCACCGGATCGGGTGGGCGGGCGGTGCGACCAAGGTCGCGCCCTACGGACGGAATGGGGAGGAACGGCGCGACCAAGGTCGCGCCCTACGCGGGGAAGCCGGTAGCCGGTGGGCGGTGGCCGGCGGGCGGCGGTCGCGCCCGATGTTGCGAAGCCGGCGAGCACTGTGGCGGAGCCGCCACGGTGGTTGTCGCCGGGATCAGGCGACGATCTTGCCGTCCTGGTAGACGACTTTGCCGGCGACGATGGTGGTCTTGACCTTGCCGCGCAGCTTGCGGCCGTGCCACGGGGAGTTCGACGACTTGCTGAAGCCCTCGATGGCGTTGTAGGTCCACTCCGCGGTCGGGTCGAAGAGCACGATGTCGGCGGCGGCGGCGGGCGAGAGGGTGCCGGCGGGGAGCTTGAGGACCTGGGCGGGCTTGACGGTCATCAGCTCGACGAGGCGGCGCAGGGAGAACCGGTTCTCGCGCACGAGGGTCTGGTGGCAGACGGCGAACGCCGTCTCCAGACCGAGGATGCCGAAGGGGGCGTGGTCGAACTCCTTGTCCTTCTCGTAGTTGGTGTGCGGCGCGTGGTCGGTGGCGAGGCAGTCGATGGTGCCGTCGCGCAGGCCCTCGATGATGGACCGGCGGTCCTCCTCGGTGCGCAGCGGGGGGTTCATCTTGAAGTGGGTGTCGTAGCCGGCGATGGCCGCATCGGTGAGGGCGATGTGGTGCGGGGTGGCCTCGGCGGTGATGGCGACGCCGCGGGCCTTGGCGCGGCCGACGAGCTCGACGGAGTACCGCGAGCTGAGGTGCTGGAGGTGGATCTGGTGCTCGGTGTAGGTGGAGAGGATGACGTTGCGCGAGACGATCACATCCTCGGCGGCGTTGGGCCAGCCCTTCAGGCCGAGCTTGGTGGACATGAACCCCTCGTTCATGACCGCGCCCTGGGTCATGGCAGAGTCCTGACAGTGGTCCATGACGGGGATGCCGAACATCTTCGCGTACTCGACGGCGCGGCGCATGAGCTCGTTGTTCTGCACGCACATGCCGTCGTCGGTGATGGCGACGCAGCCGGCGCGGGCGAGCGAGCCGATGGGCGCGAGGGCCTGGCCCTTCATGCCCACGGTGATGCAGCCGGTCGGATACACGTGGACGATGGCGGAGCGCTCGATGGCGTCCTGGATGAACTGCACGGTGCCGGCGTGGTCGACGGGCGGCGTGGTGTTGGGCATGCAGACGACCGAGGTGAAACCGCCGGCGGCGGCGGCGCGGCAGCCGGTCTCGATGGTCTCCTTGTGGGTCTGGCCGGGTTCGCGGAAGTGGACGTGGATGTCGACGAAGCCGGGGGCGGCGACGAGGCCCGTGGCGTCGATCTTCTGCGCCTTCTTCTTCTGTTCGGCGGTGAGCTTGGCGACGATCTTGCCGTCGACGGCGAAGACATCGCCTTGGGCGTCGCGCTTGTTGGCGGGGTCGATGACGCGGGCGTTGGTGATCCAGAGAATCTTGGACATGGCGGAGGGCCGGTGCGGCGAAAGGGTGGCGGGGGGGGGCGGGCGGGTTACTCGACGTGCTGGGCGACCTTCTCGGGGTCGCCGCCGGCGCAGAGGTAGAGGATGGCCATGCGCACGGCGATGCCGTTGGTCACCTGCTCGAGGATCACGGAGCGGTCGGAGTCGGCGAGGTCGCTGTCGATCTCGACGCCGCGGTTGATCGGGCCGGGGTGCATGATGATGGCGTCGGGGCTGAGCCAGCTGGCGCGGGTCTTGTTGAGGCCGAACATGCTGGTGTATTCGCCGAGCGAGGGGAAGTGGGAGGAGTCCTGCCGCTCGTGCTGGATCCGGAGAAGCATGACGACGTCGGCGTCGGCGAGGGCGGCCTTGAGGTTGTGGGAGACCTCGACGCCGAGGCCGACGAACCAATGGGGCACGAGGGTGGAGGGGCCGACGACGGTGACCTTGGCGCCGAGCTTGGTGAGCAGCCAGATGTTGGAGCGGGCGACGCGGCTGAAGAGGATGTCGCCGAGGATGCAGACCTTGCGGCCGGCCAGGGTGGTGAGGCGCTCGCGGATGGTGTAGGCGTCGAGCAGGGCCTGGCTGGGGTGCTCGTGGGCGCCGTCGCCGGCGTTGACCACCGGAATGTTGAGACGCTGGCTGAGGTAGAGCGGGGCGCCGGCGGCGGCGTGGCGCACGACCATCATGTCGACGCCGAGGGCCTGGATGTTCTGGGCGGTGTCGCGCAGGGTCTCGCCCTTGGTGGTGGAGCTGGCGGCGGCGTCGAAGGAGACGACGTCGGCGCCGAGGCGTTTGGCGGCGGTCTCGAAGGCGAGGCGGGTGCGGGTGCTCGGCTCGAGGAAGAGGTTGACGACGGTCTTGCCGCGCAGGGCGCCGAGTTTCTTGGCGCCGCGGTCGAGGAAGTGGCGGATCGTGGCGGCCGTGCCGAGGATCGTCTCGATCTCGTCGCGGTTGAGCTCTTCGATACCGATGAGGTGTTTGCGGGTCCAGGGCATGGAAATGGGCGGCGTGGCGGGTGGTGCTGGGACGCGGGCCGCTGGGAGGTGTTTGTGAAACCGGCGGCGGAGGCGGTCAAAGAGGAAAACGGGAGGTTGGCGGTGGGCGGTGGACGGTAGCCGGTTGGCGGTGGGCCGTGGGCCGTGGGCGTTCTGCCGTTCGGCATTCGTGCCCTCGGCAGAACCTGCGGGAATCTACGGCGCGATGCGCCTCCGAGTGGGGAGGCGGTTGCCGGTTGGCGGTTGCCAGTGGCCGGTGGCGACGCGCGTGAGCGCGTCGAGGGCGGCCAGTGGGCGGTTGCCGGTATCGGAGATTCGGAAACAAAACGGCCGGTGGCGCCTGAGGCGCGCACCGGCCGTCGTCGGGTTTGCGGGGGAAACGGGGCGCGGGCTCAGCACCCGGGGACCTTGGGCAGCTCGGCGAGCGCCTCGTCGACATCCTCGTGGCTGTACTCGTGGTCGACGAGTTTGCCGGCGCGGTAGTCCTGGTAGGCGGGCATGTCGAAGTAGCCGTGCCCGGAGAGGTTGAAGAGGATCGTCTCGGCCTTGTTCTCGCGCTTGCAGCGGAGGGCCTCGTCGATGGCGCCCTTGATGGCGTGGGAGCTTTCCGGAGCGGGCAGGAGGCCTTCGGTCTGCGCGAAGGTCATCGCGGCCTCGAAGCAGGCGAGCTGCGGGTAGGCGCGGGCCTCGAGCTGGCCGAGGGACATGAGGTGCGAGACGATCGGGGACATGCCGTGGTAGCGCAGGCCGCCGGCGTGGATGCCCTCGGGCACGAAGGTGTTGCCGAGGGTGTACATCTTCATGAGCGGGGTGAGGTGGGCGGTGTCGCCGAAGTCGTAGGTGAACTTGCCCTTCGTGAGCGAGGGGCAGGAGGCCGGCTCGACGGCGAGCACGCGCGTGGTGCGCTCGCCGCGCAGCTTCTTGCCGAGGAAAGGGAAGGCGATGCCGGCGAAGTTGCTGCCGCCGCCCGCGCAGGCGATGACGACGTCCGGATAGTCGCCGGCGGCCTCGAGCTGCTTGAGCGCCTCCAGGCCGATGACGGTCTGGTGGAGGGCGACGTGGTTGAGGACGGAGCCGAGGGCGTACTTGGCGTGCGGATCCTGGGCGGCGACCTCGACGGCCTCGGCGATGGCCATGCCGAGCGAGCCGGTGCTGTCGGGATGTTTGGCGAGCACGGCGCGGCCGGCCGCGGTGGTGTCGGAGGGGCTGGCGATCACCCTGCCGCCCCAGGTCTCCATCAAAGCGCGACGGTAGGGCTTCTGGTGGTAGCTGACCTTCACCATGTAGATGAGGACCTCGATGTCGAAGAACGTGCCGGCGAGGGCCAGCGAGGAGCCCCATTGGCCGGCGCCGGTCTCGGTGATGATGCGTTTCACGCCCTCGCGCTTGTTGTAGTAGGCCTGCGGGATGGCGGAGTTGGGCTTGTGGGAACCGGCGGGGGAGACGCCCTCGTTCTTGAAGTAGATCTTGGCCGGGGTGCCGAGGAACTGCTCGAGGCGGCGGGCGCGGTGCAGCGGGGTGCAGCGCCACTGGCGGTAGATGTCGCGCACCGGCTCCGGAATCTGGATCCAGCGGTCGGTGGAGACCTCCTGCTCGATGACGGCCATCGGGAAGATGGGGGCGAGATCCTGCGGGCCGATGGGCTTCATCGTGCCGGGGTGGATGACCGGCGGGAGCGGCACGGGCAGGTCGGCCGCGATGTTGTACCAGGCGGTCGGGATCTCGGTTTCGGGAAGCAGGTATTTGACGTTGTCCATGAAGGTTGCGGGGACGAAGGGGCGCGGGCCGGCGGGGTGTCGGGGCGCGCGGAGAGGGTTTGGAAGGGAACAAGCAGAGCGCGCCGCGGGCGGCAGGGAAAGCGCAATTTCTGGCGCGCGCGGACGGAGGGGCGCAGCGCGCGAACGCGGTGTGCCGACGCGGCGATCCTGGCGCGCGGATCGGGGCGCAGGGTTTGCGCGGCGACCGCGGGAATCCCTGCCTCGCTCAGGACTGCGGCTCGTCGTTTGGCGATTCGAGCAACGTGCGCTGGATGGCCTTCAGCACACTCATGTAGGCCTGCACCTTGGCCGTGCGGCTCCGAAAATCGGTGGCATTGCCGCCGGCGCGCACGGCGTCCTCGGCGGAGCTGTTGAGTTCGGCCACTCGTCGCTGGGCCTGGATGAGTCGTTTCTCGACGCTGGAAAGCAGAGTGGCCAACTGGTCCGGCGTGGCGGTAGCCCGATAGGCGGGAAGATACCGGTTCTTCGAATCGATCAGCTCGTCGGTGAGCGTCTCGTCCTCGAAGCGGTCCTCGGCGAGCAGCACTGCCAGGTCGAGTCGCGCATCCTTGAGCACTTTGGTGGCGGCGGGTTTCTTGGCGTAGGCGAGGGCGGAGAAACCGTTCTTGTCCTTCGCATTGATGTCGGCCCCGCGGTCGAGTAGCAGCTGCACGATGGCGGCCTGGTCCCAGGCGGCGGCGATCATCAGTGCGTTGAGTCCATCGGGTTTGCGCTTCTCGATGTCGGCGCCCTTGTCCAGTAGCAGTTTGATGGTCTCGGGAGAGCCCTGTTGGGCACACATCATGAGTGATGTCCATCCCTCGGGTGTGGCGGCCTCGATGGCGGCTCCGTACTCCAAGAGGAGCGCCGCGGCGGCGGTCTGGCCGGCGTTGGCGGCGCGCATCAGGGCGGTCCAGCCATTCTTGTCGGTCGCGTCGAGGGTCGCGCCACGTTGGGACAGGAGCCTTATGACCTCGGTGCTGTCCGCCGTTGCCGCGCTCATCAAGGCGGTGCGGCCGTCAGTGGCGGTGGCGTTGACGTCGCCCCCGTGTTCGAGCAACCAACGCACTGTCTCCAGTTTTCCTTGGCTGGAGCTGCCCGCTGCGAGCATCAGCAGCGTGGCTCCATCGGGGTCCAGCTGGTCCAGGCTCGCTCCACGCTCGACCAGCAGTTTCACCGTCTCAAGCTGTCCCTGCCCGGCGGCGCACTGCAAAGCGGTCTGGTTGTATCGGTTCTTCCGGTCGATTGCTGCGCCGCGGTCGAGCAGCAGCTTCACCTTCGCCGTGTTGCCGCCCAGAGCCGCCGCGTGGAGCACCGGCCATTTCTCGTCGGCTGCTCCCTCGATGCGGGCCCCGCGGTCGAGCAGGAGGGTCAGTACCTCGAGGTTGTCGATACGGTCCAGCACCGACCAGCCGTAACTGGTCCGAGCGTCGATGTCGGCCCCTTTGTCGAGCAGCATCTTTGCTATGATCGGGTCCTCGGCCAGCATCAGCGCGGTACCGCCCATGCTGTTCTTCGCGTTGGGATCGGCGCCCCGCTCCAGATATAGCTTCACCAACTCCGGCCTTTTTTCGTTCACGGCGATCATTAATGGAGTCCAGTCGGCCTGGCTCTTGACCGCGACCGAGGCGCCCTTGTCGAGCAACAGCTTCGCTATCTCGGGGCTCTGGGCATGCATCAGGGCGGTCCAATCGTCGGGGCCGGCGGTATCGACCGGCGCCCCACGATCAAGCAGCAACTTCACCGACTCCGTGTGACCGCCGGCGACTGCGCACGCCAGGGCCGTCATGGTGGCTGGGTTTGGAGGTTCGAGCTGCGCGCCCTTGTCCAGGAGCAACCGGGCCAGGTCCGTGTGGCCTGCGCCGGCCGCGAGCGTCAGCGGGGTGAAGCCCGCTTTGTCGACCACCTCGATTGCGGCGCCTTTTTCCAACAGGCGTCGCACGGCGTCCGTCTGGCCGGCCATGGCAGCGCGGGCCAACGCCGTGCGGCCATCGTTGTCGCGGGCTTCGAGGTCGGCGCCGTTCTCCAGCAACAGCGTCACCGTCTCCTGCTGATCTCCGGCGACTGCCAGCATCAGGGGGGTGAGGCCATCCCGGTTGCTCGCGTTGGTCTCCGCCCCGCGGTTGAGCAACAGCCGCTTGATGCCGGGATCGCGAGCCAGCTCGAGCGCGGAGCGGCCATCGGGATCTCGTGTGCTCACGGCTGCGCCGTGTGCGAGCAATGTTCGCACGAGCACGGCGTCGCCGGCCTGTGCGTGCCACATCAACGCGGTCAGGCCGCGCTCGTCGACCGCTTCGATGGCGGCGCCTCGGGCCAGCAGCGCCTCCGCGATCTCGGGGCTGGAGGCGTAGGAGAGCACGTTGCTGCCGGAGAGGTCCTGGGCGCTGGGATCGGCCCCGCGGTCGATGAGCAGCTCGACGGGCGCAACCGCTCCGGCACGCGCGGCGTACATGAGGGCGGTGGCGCCCTCGCGATGTTCGCGGGCGTCGATCTCGGCTCCGGCGTCGAGCAGGAGCTGCAATGTGGCCGGGGCCGGCGCGAGCGCGGCCGCATCGGCTTTGGCGGCCGGATCGGTCGCGGCGATGAGGGGAGTGCGGCCGGCCTTGTCCCGCGTGTTGGGATCGCTCCCGCGCGCCAGCAGCAACTCCACGATGCTGCCGTGGCCGCGGGCGGCGGCGAGGGCGAGCGCGGTGCGTCCTTCCGCATCCTTGGCGGCGGGGTCGGCCCCGTGCCACAAGGCGCGGCGGGTGGCCAGCGCGTCACCCTGCTCCGCGGCGGCGAACAACGTGGCGGGGGTGCCGCTCTCGGCGGTCGGCCAGCCGATGTTCTGCCACCAATAGTTGCCGCCATAGGCGCCCGCGAGGAGCACCGCACCCAGCAACACCACGTTCCGTTTGTTCGTGTTCATGATTGGTATCGATTTCCGCCGACAGGCTGGAGTGGGTCAGGGGCGGCGCCCGGGAACGAGTGCGCGCACTTCCCCGAGGAGGCGCGGAATCCGGGCGATCGGTGCGATCAGGAGGACTTCGCGGTCCGCGGTCAGCACAAGCAGGCGGCTGTCGCGCGCATCCAATGACAGCGTCGCCTGCCGCAGGAACAGCGAGCCGGCGGCTGGACCGTGCAGGCAACCGATGCCGGCGCTCGTGCGGTAGAACACCCCAACCGGCGGAGCGTAGGCCAACTCCTTGATCGGCGTCGTTTCGGAGAAGACAGGTCGGGGTTCGGCGCCTGTGCCCAAAAAATGGACCACGCAACCGGTGGCGACGAAGGTGTTGACGCCGTTGCCGGCCACCGCGGTGACCGCCTCCGGCAGGCGCGCGAGGTGCCGCAGGGCGCCGTCGATGCCCACCACCACCACTGTGTGCGCCCAATCCTCACCTTCGCCGCCGTAGAGATAACAGTGGGTGGCGTCGGCGCGGGCCAATCGCATTCCGCGGGTCGGTGTCGCCACACTTCGGATTGTCCGGCCGGCGCGGACGAAATCCACCGTGGTCTCGCGCATCAGCGCGAGCGTGCCGGCGTCGTCCAGCCAGCAATAGTCCCGCACGGGCTCGGCGCCGGCCGGGGGCGCCCAATCGGCCACGGGCGCCTGCGGCCGTTCGCTCAGCAGGAAGAGATGCTCCCGGTGCAACACCGTCGGCACGCCTCGCGCCGTCAGCCGCGCCGCGCAGGCGGGGGCGGCTCCGTCCGGCGCCTCGGGGAGCTGCGCCAAGGTCACCACGCGGGACTCCGCCGGCAGGAAACCGTCGCGGTCCGCCGCGGACGCGACGCCGGCCAACGCGCAGGCCAGAAGGAGAACTCGCACTGTGGGACGCGGGGCCATGGGGGATTCAGCGCCTGCGTGGCGGGTTCTCGTCGCACCATTTCTTCAGTTCTTGGAGGTCTTGCAGGTGCTCCCGCCCGGCGGCGATACCGAACTCGGCGGCTTCCGCGCCGTCGCCCAGTGCACCACCGCCGGTGGTGGCGATCGTATCCCGGACCCCGTTGCGGGCGTCCTCGTCCACCGCGGCGGCGAACGACCGGAACTGCCGCTCCGCGCGGTCGGCCAGGGCGCCCAGGTCGGCGTGCGGATCGGTGGCGAGCTGGGCGGTGGCGAAGACGTTGTCGAGGTGGTCGGTGAACCGCCGGCCGAGCTTCGTGCGCAGGTCGAGCGAGTCCTTGAGTATCTCCGGGATCGAGCCGAGGCCGTCGATCTTCGCCTTCAGGTAGAGCGAGGCGTAGGCGAAGCCCATGTCGGTGAGCTTGCGTTCCCAGTCCGGTCGCCAGAACGGAAGGACGACGGGTTCGGGGGCCGCCGGCGCGGAGGACAGGGTGAACTCCGGGGGCGGCAGCGGCGGGGGCTTGATCCGCAGGCTCGGCACGGGGGGAGAAGCGCTGCGGAGCAGGGCGGGCGTGAAGGTGCGGGCCGTGGAGAGATCGACCACGTTGGCGTCGCCCTCGGCGGTGGCGGCCGGGGCGGAGTTGGCGATCACGTCGTCGAAGGCGGCGCGGTTGCGCTCATCCTCGCCGATCC